>JAEZAW010000038.1 GCA_023430315.1 Pseudomonadota bacterium
CTTCACGACGGCTCGTACAATGCCTTCAGGCGCCTCGCCGCCAACGGCATGAAAATCCGTCGCCCCGATCGCGCATTCGCGACGCCCGACCACTACATGCCGACCAATACGCGCGACAAATCCACGATCGCGGACCCCAATCACAAACGTATGGTCACCGGCCTCACCGAGCACGCGGCGCAGACCGGCGTCACCATTTTCGACATCGGCGATCGCCGCCAGGGCATCGTTCACGTCGTCGGCCCCGAGCAGGGCATCACGCTCCCCGGCATCACGCTCGTCTGCGGCGACAGCCACACATCGACCCACGGCGCACTCGGCTGCCTCGCCTTCGGCATCGGCTCGTCCGAAGTCACGCACGTGCTCGCCACGCAGACGCTCTGGCAGCGCAAGCCGAAGGCCATGCGCGTGAACATCGAGGGCCAGCTCGGCTTCGGCATCACCGGCAAGGACGTGATCCTCGCCATCATCGCCCGCATCGGCGCTGCCGGCGGCACCGGACACGTTCTCGAATATGCGGGCAGCGGCATCCGCCAGCTCTCGATCGAAGGGCGGCTCACGCTCTGCAACATGTCCATCGAGGGTGGCGGCCGTGCCGGCATGATCGCGCCCGACGACAAGACCTACGAATTTATCGCCGGCCGACCTTATGCGCCGAAGGGCGAGGCTTGGGACCGTGCGCTCGCCTTCTGGCGCTCGCTCCCGTCGGACGACGGCGCCTCGTTCGATCGCGAGGTCACGCTCGTCGGGCCGGAGATCGCACCGATGGTCACTTGGGGCACCAGCCCCGAGGATGCCGCGCCCGTCACCGAGGCCGTGCCCGATCCCGCCTCGGCGCCGGACGCCGCGCGCCGTGACGGACAGGCCCGCGCGCTCGCCTACATGGGCCTCGAGCCCGGCACGCCGATCGCCGAGATCCCGGTCGATCGCGTGTTCATCGGCTCGTGCACGAACAGCCGCATCGAAGACCTGCGCATGGCAGCCAGCGTCGCCAAGGGCCGCAAGGCACAAATCCCGACGTGGATCGTGCCAGGGTCTGGCATCATCAAGGAGCAGGCCGAGGCCGAGGGTCTCGACAAGATCTTCACCGAAGCGGGATTCGAGTGGCGCGAAGCCGGCTGCTCCATGTGCGTTGGCATGAACGGCGAGATCGGCCGACCCGGCGAGCGCATTGCCTCGACCTCGAACCGCAATTTCGTCGGCCGTCAGGGCAAGGGCGTGCGCACGCACCTCGTGAGCCCCGCCATGGCCGCTGCCGCCGCCGTAACCGGACACTTCACCGACGTCCGCCGCCTGCTTCCTGCTTGAGAGACGCCGTCATGACGCAATCGTCCAAAGAGCAACCCCGCCCCTTCGAGCGCCTGACCGGAACGGCCATCGCGATCGATCAGCCGAACGTCGATACCGACCAGATCATCCCGGCCCGCTTCCTCGCGCTGCCCCGCGCCGAGCAGGTGGCGCACCTCTTCAATGACGTGCGCTACCGAGAGGACGGCACGCCGCGCGAAGGCTTCCCGCTCAATGCGCCGACCGCTGTCGGGGCTCAGATCCTCATTGCCGAGCGCAACTTCGGCTGCGGCTCGAGCCGCGAGCACGCCGTATCCGTGCTGGTCGACAATGGCTTCCGCGTCTTCATCGCCCCGAGCTTCGGCGACATCTTCCACAACAACAGCTTCCAGAATGGCGCGCTGCCCATCCGGCTCCCGGCCGAGCGCATTCGCGAGATGATCGAGCACCTTGCGCTACGCCCTGATGCCCGCATCACCGTCGACCTCGAAGCCCAAACGGTCACCGGCCCCGACAACTGGACGCAGAGTTTCGAGATCGACAGCTTCCGCAAGCAGTGCCTCATCGAAGGCACCGACGACATCTCGCTGACGCTCTCATACGCGGATGCCATTGCCGCCCACGAGCAACGGGCCGCTGTGGAAACCGACTGGCTCTAAATAGAAAAAGCGCCGGCCCCGACGAGGGACCGGCGCTTCTCGATGTATCTCTCCGCGCGGCTGTCTCAGCGGTTCAGGACGACCACGAGCGCCTTCACGTCCCCACCCTGCTCGCCGATGTAGGTCTCGAAGAGCTGCTTCAGGAACGGCGTGATCCAGAAGCCATAGACCATGGCGTCGCGCACGCGATACGTATTGCCGACCTTCACCAGCAGCCAACGGACGTCGTACTGCGTGCCGTCGCGCAGCGTGATGCGGCTGTCGACCATAATGCCGGAGCCACCCTGGATGCTCGGGCTCATGATCTCGTACTTCACAACCGGGTACTTGGGCACCTGGCTTGCGGCGTAGCGGCCGATGAAGCGCACCATGCCATTCAGATAGATCGGGCGGTCGGCCTGCGAGAGCTTCGCGCGATAGGTGCCGAGCGAGTAGTGGCCGATGTAGTTGACGTCGCCATGCCGCTTGACGGCATTGGACAGCAGGATCGGAGACTGCGTCCGCGCGCCCGCGAGCAGATCACGCGCCACCTGGTGCATGTAAACGACGGCCGGATCGTCCGACTTCGTGGACGCGGACTGTGCGTCCGCCGGCGCCATCACCAGCGACGCCACCACCAGAGCGGCCAGCGCCGCACTCAACCATGCCTTCACGGTCAGGCATGTACCATTGAACCCCGTGCGCATCCCTCGCCCTCGCGACTGGTCGGATCTATTCGTATGGGCGGATAGTAGGCCTGAAAATGTGGACAAGAGGTGACCAGCCGCCTCGCTCTGCAACATATGCCGCGCGCCGACGCCGCAGGTCAAAGCTCCCCACCCCGCCTAGAGACGGGCCGGCACCACCGTGGCCTAGGTGCAACGCCTGCCGGATTCTGCCCCTTTCTGGCACGTTTGTGCCCACTCCAGCAGCCCGCGCGGCATTGCGGTTATTGGATATTCAGGTGGCTTGTGATCATAGTCCAGGTCCGAACAGGCCCGGCACGCTCTGGTTCTTTGCCGTCGGCCCCGGGGGACAAAACCGCACCGAAACGGTCCGTACCATGCCGGCAAGCATCATGCATGGGACTGCCCGATCGGATGAGCGGCACTGGGAGGACAGGATGATGAGGGTGGGGCAGGTCAAACGGGGGGCCATCGCGGTCATCGCGATCGGGGCCATCGCTGGCGGCATCCTCGCGGCATCGCCGATCGCGGCTCAGCAGGGCGCAGGCTCCCAATCAAAGTGTCAGCCGGGTCCCAACGCGCTCGGCGTATCGCGCACGATCGAGATCGATGCCACGGGCGGGCCGCGCTTCGGCCGCATGCAGTATCGCGATCATGACTTCCTCCAGGACGGCGAGGTCGTTCTGACCTTCGATGACGGCCCTCATCCGTCGTTCACCCCTATGATCCTCGACGCACTCGACGAGCACTGCACGAAGGCGACGTTCTTCGTTCTGGGACAGCGGGCGCTGGCCTTTCCCCAGCAGTTGCGCGACGTCGGGCGGCGCGGGCACACGATCGGCACGCACACCTGGGCGCACGCCAATCTCGGCCGCAACAGTGCTGCTCAAATTGAATCGCAGATCGAGCTTGGCATCAGCGCGGCTCAGTTCGCGCTCGGCGGTCCCACGGCACCCTTTTTTCGTTTCCCGTATCTGAGCGACCCGGGCAGTGCGCAGGCCTACCTGAAGAGCCGCGATATCGTGAACATCTCGATCGATGTCGACTCGCACGACTTCCGGACCAAGAGCCCGTCGCGCATGATCAGCAATGTGCTGCGCGGCCTGGAGGAGAAGCGCAAGGGCATCATCCTCTTCCACGACATCCAGCCTTCGACGGCGCACGGCATCCGCCAGATGCTCGCCGAGCTGAAGGCACGTGGCTTCCGCGTCGTACACCTGCGGCCCAAGCAGAGCCAGTCGACAATTGCGGCGTATGATCAGCGCATCGAGCGTGATCGCGGCGCGCCGCGGGTTGCCGCCGTGAGGCCTAGCTCCGCGCAGACCGCGCGCCCGGCGCCGCAGAACGTGGCCGCGCCGCCAACCGCTCAGGCTCAGCCGCGCGGCGGAGCCAACTGGCTTGAGAACGTCTTCGGCCGCTGGTGAGCTGAGGCGTCCGGTGCCGCGGGCACGAGCCCGTGGCCTCCCTCACCGCCCCATCTTGTAGAACTCATCGTTGGGACGCATGGCCGTGAGATTGGCCATGCGGTTGGAGAGCGCGAAGAAGGCCGCGATCGCGCCGATGTCCCAGATGTCCTCGTCGCCGAAGTCGTGCTTCCTCAGCGCCTTGAAATCATCATCACCGACGGTCTCCGCCTCGAGCGCCACCTTCATCGCGAAATCCAGCATGGCGCGCTGGCGCGGCGTGATGTCGGCCTTGCGGTAATTGATCGCGACCTGATCGGCTACGAACGGATTCTTCGCACGAATGCGCAGGATGGCGCCGTGCGCGATCACACAGTATTGGCACTGGTTGGCCGCGCTCGTCGCGACAACGATCATCTCGCGCTCGGCCTTGGTGAGCCCTTCGGCCTTGTCCATGAGCGTGTCGTGATAAGCCATGAACGCGCGGAACTCCTCGGGCCGGTGAGCCAGCACGAGAAAGACGTTCGGGATGAAACCCGCCTTCTCCTGCACGGCCTCGATGCGCTCGCGGATGTCCGGCGGCATATCCTTGAGCTTCGGCACCGGGAAGCGGCTGATCGGCAGGGTCTTGGCCGCGGGCGTATGCTTGTTCATGTGGCTTAGCCGTCTTGCTCGTAGCTACTGCGTTTGCTGGGTCTGCTGAATGGGCGCTCCGGCAGCGAGCCATGCCTCGATGGCCTCAGGCAGCCCATCGAGCGGACGAAAGCCGCTCGTGACGAGGGCATAGCCGCCGGCCTCGGTTCCGGCGGCAAGTAGCGGGAAGCCCTGCACGCCTGCCTGCTGGCTCGTCAGGAAATCGCGGAAGGTCTCGTTGCGTGCGTCCGCCGAAAGCATCTCGAGCTCGAAGCGCTCGGCATCGATGCCGAACTCCGGAGCGAGCGCCGCGAGCACTTTCACGTCTGTCGTATCCTGGTTCTCGCCATAGAAGGCGCGCGAGACGCGAGCCTTGAACGCGAGCGCCTTCTCCGGCGCCAGGCGGCGCATCGTGACGACGGCACGACAGGCCGGCTCGGTGTCGTAGACGAAATGCTCGCGATCGAAGAACGAGAAATCGAAAGTTTGGCCCGAGGCCTCGCCGACGCGCGTCCATGCTCCGCGGATATACTCGCGATCCTTCTCGGTCATCGCCTTAGTGTTGCCGGCCCGGAGGCCGCCCATGACCATCCGCAGGGGCAAGCGTCCCTCGAAGCGGTCGGCGAGCGCGCGGATGACAGGCGCGAAACCGTAGCACCATGAGCACATGGGATCGGCGAAATAGATGAAATGCAGTCCCTCGCGGCCAACGCTTTCGGCGTTTTGCGTATCGGTCATAAGAGACCTTTCCCGGGGCGCTTGATCGCCTCGTCGGCGCACGCTAGTAAGCCGGCTCGCGACTGTCAAACCTCGGGCCGGATTGCCGCAATTCGCCTTCGAGGGTTGCGGAACTTTGGATCGGTTACATTCGTACTGCACTCATGGACGAAGAAGAAAAGCGCATCATTCGACGACAACGGGTCCTCAAGGGGGGAAAGATCATCTTCGCGGATGGGAATTCCGTCGTGGACTGCGTCATCCGCAATCTCTCCGCCGCCGGCGCGCGCCTCGAAGTCCCGACGACGGTCGGTCTTCCGCAGGAGTTCACGCTCGTCGATTCGCATTCGGGCCGGAGCTACGTCGTAAAAGTCGCCTGGCGCCGCGGCGAGACCATGGGCGTCGAATTTAGCGATCCGCCCGAGGAGCACGACGAGGACTAGGCGCCCGCGCCCTGGCACCAGCTCATGGTTCCCAAGACCTCGCATTTCGCGTGGAACCGTTCTGCTGGCTCGGTCGTTTCATCCCTCGCGAGACCGATGGGGGACTACCGGGGGTGCAGCGGGTTCTCAGGAACGGCAAGATCTTTCACGCGGACGGCGACAAGGGCGTCGACTGCACCATCCTCGATATTTCGGACGAGGGGGCGCGACTGAGCGTTCCCTCCAGCACCCGCCTGCCGCCGGCCTTTACCCTGCTCGATGTGCTCAGAGAGCGGCGCTACGCGGCCCTGATCGAATGGCGGCGCGGCCGGAGCGTCGGCGTCGGCTTCTGCGACCTCGCCGACCCCGGGGATGGCTAGCGCGATCGCAAAGTCCACCCCGCACCCGGTCCGATTGCCGCACAGGGCAACGGCCATATCTCCAGTGTGTATGCTGCGGATCAGGGATTTTTGAAGCCGTTCGGGGGCGCCATCAGCACCCCTGGCGGCTATAGTCGCCGAAATATCCATCCTAGCGCATCAGGCTCCGCTCATGCCCACGCCCCCGAGAAACGACAACACCGCCATCGATCCCGTCAAGCTCGACCGCCTCGCCGAGGTTGCGATCAAGGTCGGCCTGCAACTCCAGCCCGGTCAGGATCTCTTTCTCACCGCACCGGTCAGCGCGCTGCCGCTCGTGCGCCGCATTGCCGAGCACGCCTACAAGGCCGGCGCCGGACTTGTCACGCCCATGCTCTCCGACGAGGAGATCACGCTCGCGCGCTATCGTAACGCCTCCGATGCGAGCTTCGACCGCGCCGCGAGCTGGCTCTACGAGGGCATTGGCAAGGCCTTCGACAACAACACCGCGCGCCTCGCCATTGTCGGCGACAATCCCATGCTGCTCGCGGGCGAAGATCCAGCCAAGGTCGCTCGCGCGAGCAAGGCGAATTCCATGGCCTACCAGCCAGCCCTCGAAAAGATCGCCGGCTTCGACATCAACTGGAACATCGTCGCCTATCCGGGGCCGTCCTGGGCCAAGCTCGTCTTCCCCGATGACGCGGAGGACGTCGCGGTCACCAAGCTGGCCGATGCGATCTTCGCGGCGTCGCGCGTCGACCGCACGGATGCGGTCGATGCCTGGGCCCGGCACAATGCGGCGCTGCAGAGCCGCACGGCGTGGCTCAATGGCCAGCGCTTCTCGGCGCTCCACTTCACCGGCCCCGGCACGGATCTCACCGTCGGGCTCGCCGACAGCCACGAATGGCAAGGCGGCTCCTCGACGGCCAAGAACGGCATCACGTGCAATCCGAACATCCCGACCGAGGAGGTCTTCACGACACCGCACGCACGCCGCGTCAGCGGTCATGTCTCGAGCACGAAACCGCTCTCCTATCAGGGCACGCTGATCGACAACATCGTCGTGCGCTTCGAGGAAGGCCGCATCGTTGAGGCCAAGGCCTCGAAAGGTGAGGAAGTGCTCAACAAGGTGCTCGACACGGATGAGGGCGCGCGCCGTCTCGGCGAAGTCGCGCTTGTACCGCACTCATCGCCGATTTCGAAGAGCGGGCTCCTGTTCTACAATACGCTCTTCGACGAGAACGCCGCCTGCCACATTGCGCTCGGCCAGTGCTACTCGAAGTGCTTCCTCGATGGCGGCAAGCTCACGCCCGAGCAGATCGCCGCGCAGGGCGGCAACAAGAGCTTCATCCACATCGACTGGATGATCGGCTCCGACAAGATCGACATCGACGGCGTTCTCGCGGACGGCCGCCGCGTGCCCGTCTTCCGCAAGGGTGAGTGGGCCGCCTGAGCCGACTAAATCGCCCCGCGCGCAGCGGCGGCGGCATAGCGCGCGAGGGAAGGCTCGAGGTCCGCTCCGCGCTCGGCAAGGAAATCCTCGACAATGCGGCGGCGGGCATCAGATGCCGCGCCGTCGAGATGCCCAAGGCCGTGCAGCGCGCTCTTGATGCAGACCGTATTGGGTGAGCGCAACGCCGCCGCGAGCACATCGAGCAGTGTCGCGACGCGCTGGTCCTTTGGTCCCGCGCCGCGCCAGTAGCCGAGCGGCGACGCATCCCAGAGCATATACGTGAAGCAACCGAGCGGCCCCGCCGCCTCATGCAGCAGACCCGGCCCGGGGACGGCGCGCGGCGTCAGACAGGCCTCGTAGAGCACCTTGACGGAGGCAATGGCCGCGCACTGGTCTTCCACGGACACGGTCTCGCAGTTCTGCCGATGCGCGGGTGAGTTCCACAGCCGGTAGCCGAAATTCGAGCACTTCATGGAAAACAGTGCCGAGAGTCCGATGCCCACCTCGTCATTCCCGAACGCTGCGAGGTCTGTCCCAGAATGCGACATCACATGCGCAAAGAGTGGCGCGATCTCGCTCGTCTCCGCAACGAATTCGGGACAATGAAAATCGCGCGCGCAACTAGCCCCGCGAGCGGCCTCCGGAAGGCGATGAAAATAGTGTTCGAGCAACGCTTCGTAGCGGTGCTGCGGTGGCTCGGGTAGCCGGTTCATGAGCGTGTCCTCCGTCCAATCCCGAACCTTTCGTCGCGACGTGGCGGCAGAAGGTTCATTGGACTGGCAAGAGGAGTGCCAATCAACCTAGGTCAAATACCTAGGAAATAATTCTTAGCGGCGTGGTGTCATACCCTGCATGGCCTCGGTCATCATCATGCCGAGCTCCTGCGCCTGCTTGGCATAGGCCTGCATCTGGGCCTGAGCGAACTGCGTCTGCAGCGAGAGCACCTGCTGCACATCCTTCGCCGACGCGAGATCGCTCGCCAGCGCAAAGCTCGCTTCGGCGTTTTCCTTGGCGTACCCGATCGCGCGCTCCTGAACGGACTGGAAACCGCTCGTCAACTCGTTGGCGGGCAGGCCCTTCGTCCACATGCCGACCGCCTGCGCCATGGCATCCATGAACTGGCCGTACGTCGCACGGGCCTGCTCGACATTCCTCTCTGCGAGTTCACGCATCTGCTGGGGGAACTCGAAGGGATTCTGCGCCATGGATGCCTCCTGTGCATGAGCCGGCTCTGGTCGAGCCAAGGCGGAACGACCATGCGCTATTGATCCGACAGAGATCAACCGAATAACGCCGAACACGGGACAATCGCAAGGGCGGCTGGCGTGTTCGCGGCTTACCAGACGCCGAAGGAGCCCACTCAACTCGTTGGTTGATCAAGCTTTCGGGTAAGACTCTCGAACTCGCGCCGCAGTTCCTCGTTGCGGAAGATCTGCTCGAAAGTCGGTGCTTCGAGCTTCTGGATGGCCTCGAAGGTCGTGGCACTCTCGCGCATCAGGGCGCGGAGTTGGAAGCTCGCCTCGACCGTCTCGTAGGTGTTGTCGGCGATCTTGAGGTCATGCACCGCACGGGCCCGCGCGCGTGCGATCTGCTCGCGCTGCTGTAGCAGATAGCGCCGGTAGCCCTTAGCCGCATCCTCGGCAAGGCGCTGGCTCTCGCGGTTCGCTTCGAGCGCGCGCCGCTGGTCGGGCCGGTTCTCGGCACGCAGAAGCTGGTTGGTCTTGGTCCGCGCCAGCTCGACATCCTTCACGATGGCCTCGAGCTTCGGCAGGTACTGCTTGTCGATCTTACTGATCATCGAATCCTGCGCGTGCACGAGGATCGCGAACAGCGCCGCGTGCATGGCGAAATACTTCCTTGCCGCACCGACGTTCTCGCCCGAGGCCGCCATGAGCTTGCCGAGCTGGCCGTCGATCAGCTTCGCCGAGTTGAACACCGCGACGAGGCGCACGATGTCGCCGGAAAGTACGCCATCGAGCAGCAGGTCGACCTGCTCGTTGCCGAGCTCGATGCCGCTCTTCGCCAGCGCCGCGCGGATCTCCTCCTTGGTCGCGGCAATCTGGTCCCGGTTGAGATCGATGCGCGAGCGCGCGTCGGCGATGTCGCGCTCGAGGCTGTCGACGGTGTCGGCCGTCACGCCCGGAATGAACGCGCTCTTCGGCGCAATGAGCTGCTTCTCGCGCAGCTTGACGATGCGTTCCTCGATCTCGTGGATGTTCTTGCGCAGGCCCTCGATCTTCTTCTGGCTCTCGACCACGGGCACGTCGGTCACGATGCCGAGCGCGGCATCGAGCAAGTCGCGGACCTTGCGCTCGCGATCCTCGCGCGTCTCGGTCCAGATCGGCGGTACGATGAAGTCCTTGCTAGAAGGCAGTTTGCGCGCCTCGCCGCGATTGCGCGCCGTGTCGTTGAGAATGCCGTCGATCGCCTTCATGAGGCGCTGCGCCTGCTCGTAGATCGCGTCGCCCTCACGCGGATCACGCGGCTGCGCTTCGGCCTGAGTTGTATCAGATGGCTGTGCTGGCGCCTGCGCAGCGGGCGGCGGCGTCTGATTACGGCCCGGCGCGCCCTGGACGCGATGCAGATCGACGCCCTGCTGCCTGATGACGTTCGCGATGCCGTCGCGCGACGGCTCCGCACCCACGGCGTGCGGCCAGATGCTGGCCGTTGCCGCCACAACGCACCCTATGAAAACGCCGCGCATGACCGTACCTCCGCACACGAACATAGTGCGTGGATTGGGGCGTTACCATGGTGCGTGCATGAACATCGTTGACAGCTTTGGCGTGCATGTCTGCGCTGCGAGAGGTCGGCGCTCCGCCGCGGTCGCCCTGAAAAGCAGCGAGGCGGCGCGCTCCGTTTCCTTGGGCCCGCCTGGGCTGCAAAAGCAGCGAGGCGGGCGCATTGTTCAGTAGGGCCCACCTGCGCTGCAAAAGCAGCGAGGCGGGCCCGGGCGCCCGCCTCGCAACGGACAGGTGCACGCACCCGCCCGGGCCTTTCGGCCTCTATCGAAATTTGAAACTGACCCCGGCAGTCCATCCGGCGCGCGAGGGCTCCCCCTCCGCTCGCGCGCCATCCCATTGAGCTCGGGCTCCGCGGCCTCTGCTCGTCTCACAGGCGGGCCAGCACCCTGGCAATCAGGCTTGGTGCGCCAACCCACCGATCTCATTGCCGGCGCACACGAAAGCACATCCCCCACGTGCTTTCCGCGCCCGCAGTATCATGCGCCCGGCCTTCTGCGGCGGCGCACGGACACGCGATCCGGCATGGACGCCAGAATATTACCGAAGGACTTAATAAAGGTTTAAGCGGCGTGCCGGCCGGGCGCGGCGATGCACCCGCCTCGCTTACTCCGCCGCGTCGACCTGGATCTTGTCGATCGCGTTGTCGACGACGACAGGCGTCTCGAAATAGGCGATGTCCGGCTCGGCGCCGTAGCGATCGGCGATCATCTTCTTCCATTCGGCGGTGTAGACGCGCTCTGCCGCCGCACGGCTCTCCCAGAGATAGACGCCGCCGCCGATGCCGCTCTCATCGTAGAGGTAGTATTTCCGCACGAGACCGCTGAGGCCGCGGTACTTGGGTGCGGAGCTCTTGAAGAGCTCCGCCGCGTCTTCCGCCTTTATCGTCGGCGGAAGCTTGAAGCGCACGATTGCAGTAATCATCGCGTTCCTCCTCACGCTGCACGCAACAAGGGACGCTCAGACAGCGCCCTCACTTACGACGGCCGCGTCGCCTCGAAGGCCGGCACCGCCGCCGCAAACGCGTCGAGCCACTTCACCAGCTTCGGATGGCCAGCGCGCCACTCGCCGCCATGACGGAAGTCGAGATAGCCGAGCGCGCAAGCGAGCGTCAGATGACCGTAGTCCGGGTTGCTTTTCCAGGCCGGCGGCGCCTTCTCGAGCTGCGCGAGCGAGCGGTCGATCTTTGCCTGCTGGCGGTCGACCCAACCCTGCACCTTCATGTTCTCTGGCCGGAAGCGGCCTTCATAGACGAGCAGGAGCGCCGCATCGAGAATGCCGTCTGCGAGCGCGCCGGCCGTCAGCGTACGCCAGCGTTCCGCACCGCTCTTCGGGAACAGCTCCGGCCCGCTGCCGACTACGTCGAAATACTCGCAGATCACGTGGCTGTCGAAGACGGCCTCGCCGTTGTCCGTGATGAGGCAGGGGATCTTGCCGAGCGGGTTGAGCTTGTTGAGCCCATCGTCGCCCTTGTTGGTATCAGTCGGCAGGAGCTCGATCTTGTCCGTCAGGCCTTTCATGCCCGCGGCGATCTTGACTTTGCGTCCATAGGGCGAAAGCGGCGACGACATCAGCTTCATGGTGAGCGGTTCCTCGAGGATTTTCTCGGACCTCATGCATCCTTGCGTGAGGTCGGACACAAGGTAATCGTGCCGCGCCCGCCGAGCGGCCGCAAGCCATTTCGATCAGTGCCTCATGTCGGATTTGGAGAGCTGGCCAGCGGCCCGAGACTTATGCCGTCGGATTGGCCCCCGCCACACCAGCGCCAGCCAGCTCCCATGCGCCCTTCTTAGCCATATCCTTCCGCGCGCGCCGCACATCTCTGATGGTTATGCACGATCACGACCGAGTGTGGACGAGCGGTCAGTCCGCGTTGCCTGTTGCCGATGTGCCGCCCCGCGCCAGACACGCGAGACGCGCGAGCCAGACCGTGTGTCCGCCACACGTTGCATCCTCTGCGACATGCGCGAGGATCTCGAACCCTTGAGCACTGAGAAGCGCGGCATATTCATCCGCATCGAGACTTGCATGATAGAGGGGCTCGCCATGATACGAGCCGATCGCTTCGCCATGCGCGGGTCCGCTCGTGAACATGAGTGCTGCGCCCGGCGCCGCATGCTTGCGAAACACCGGAAACATCGCGCGCTGATCCTCGGCGGTCAGGTGAAAGAAGCTGTCCCAGGCAAGGATGCCGCCGAACTCTCCGCTGAGGTCGAGATGGCGCATGTCGGCGACAATCCATTTCTGATCCGGAAAGCGCGCTTCGCAAAGCCGGATCAGCGAGGGCGCGCTGTCGACGCCGGTGACGGGATGCCCGTCCTCTATGAAGTAGCGCGCGATCGGCTCGCCCATGCCGCAGCCGATGTCGAGGACCGTTGCCTGCGGCTGCATGGCGGCGCGGAAACGCTCGAGCCAGCCGCGCTCGAACAGTGCACGGTCGCGATCCGCGTCGAATGCCGCAGCGTGGCGCTCGTAGAGATCGATGATCCGGCTCGATGATGGGTGCATGGACTAAGTCTCGGCCAGCCATTCGCGCAAAGCAACAACCTCCGCTATGGTCGTCGCGCACCGACACCAGCTACGCCGCATTCCTGGAAGAGCTACCCATGACCAAGATCGACTACGAGGCCGAGTACAACAACCGCCGCCGCGTGCCTGAGCACGAAGCCATCGCCGCCCGCTGGGCTGCAGCTTCCGCTGCCTGGCGCGGCGAAGCCGACCTCCTCGCCGATCAGGCCTATGGGCCAGGCGAGCGCCAGCGCTACGATCTTTTCCGCGCCCGCGGTGCCGCCAATGCGCCGCTCGTCGTCTACATCCACGGCGGCTACTGGCAGCGCGGTGACCGCAAGGCGCAGAGCTTCATCGCGAAGGCGTTCAATGCGCGCGGTGTCGACGTCGCGCTCGCTTCCTATTCCCTCGCGCCTGCCGTCAGCGTCGCCGCGATCATTGACGAGCTGCGCCAATGCCTCAAGACACTCTATGCGCGCACGAAGAAGCACCCCGTCGTCATCGGACATTCGGCTGGCGGCCATCTCGCCGCGAGCATGCTGGCGACGGACTGGAGCGCGATCGGCGACGTTCCGGCGAACCTCGTGCGCGCTGCCTATGCCCTCAGTGGTGCGTTCGATCCCGAGCCGCTGATCGCGACATCTCTCAACGACGCCCTCAAGCTCGATGTGGCGAGCGCGCACGCTGCGAATGCCATCACCGGCCGCAAGCCGCCGCCATCAGCGACCATGGTAGCGGCCGTCGGTGGCGATGAAAGTCAGGAGTTCATCCGCCAGAGCCTGGCTCTGGCCGCGGCCTGGAGTGCAGCCGGCGTCAAGGCGGAGTGCGTTGTAGTGCCCAACGCCAACCACTTCACCATTCTTGACGAGCTCGCGCGCGCCGAGAGTGCCGTTCTGGCACGCATCGTCTCATTAGCGAACAGCTGACGGATGGCCGTTTACTGGTGGCCACTCACGAGCGCTTGGCCGTCCAGGGGAAATAGCGTGACCGGCCGAGATCGTCGGTAATAATGGCCGTGCGCTGCCGATCGGCCCGCTCGAGTTCCATCAGCGCGATAGCGAGCGCATTGCGCACGCGGCCCAGATCCTGATTTCCCTCGAGTTCACTGTGCATTTGCCCGATCGTGCGGCGAAGGCCCGCGACGTCCATACGACCATCGGCCATCGTCCGCGGCCGGAGCTCGACCGGCTCACCCGCAGCCGCCGTTGAATTCTTCACCATGGCCTTCCCTCACGCCACACAGAGCCATTTCGGCACAATATAACCCGGACCACGCCGCATCAGCGCCGATCCTACCCCTCCAGAGCACAGGCCGTGCCACCACATCGGCCAAGCTTGGGCTTGCGCATACAGCAGTGCATCTAGGCAATCTTGCGGCCAAGCGCTGCTGCCTTCCGGCGCAGAGCAAAGCCCACGCTCCCCACAACTTTTTACATCCGCTCGGGTTTCCTCACCCCAGCGAATCTGGCGGTTTCGCGCAGCGAAATTATTGCTCGGGATCTCGGGGGCGGACCATGGCCAACTTCGCGACGCACATCGGTGTCGGCACCGTCGTCAGCGGCATGCTTGCGACGCTCACACTGGCCGCGGATGTCGTGGCGCCCGAGAATCTCGTCGCGGTAACGCTCGCCGGCGTCCTCGGCAGCGTGCTCCCCGACATCGACCTCAAGGACTCACGCGCCGGTCGCGCTATGTTCGCGGGCCTCGCCGCCTTCTTCTCGTTCGCCGTGCTCTTCACATTCGCGGAGAAATTCTCGATCGCAGAGCTATGGCTGCTCTCAATCGGCACATTCCTCTTCTTTCGCTTTGTCGTGCACGCGATCTTCCATCGCATGTCCTATCACCGAGGTATCTATCACTCGATCCTGGCCGGGCTCTTCTTCGCGTTCGTAACAGCGATCGTCTACTACTACGTTTTGGGCCGGCACGAGGGTGTTTCCTGGCTCGCCGGCGGCTTCATATTCATCGGCTACATGGTCCATCTCGTCCTCGACGAGATCTACAGCGTCGATGTGCTCGGCACGCGCGTGAAGCGTTCGTTCGGCACTGCCGTGAAGTTCTACGACGGACGGCGCATCGACCATTTGATCGCCATGGCCGTGGCAACCGTGGCGGTCCTCGTGGTGACGCCGCCAACCAAGACGTTCGTCGACGGCATGACCTCGCGTAACATGTGGAGCGGCCTGCGCCAGCGCATGCTGCCGCACGACCACAATTGGTTCGGCATATCGGGAGATGTGATCGGCTACGCCCATCGGGGCACGCCGGCAGCCACACCGGAAAGCGCCGCGCCTATCGCCACCGGCTCGATTCCGAAAGCCGATGACGCGCCGGCGGCTGCAGCAACGCCGAAGCAATAAGCCACCCGCGCCGTCGAGCGAGCCGGCAACCGCGGCCCCGCGCGCTCCTGTGGAGAAACGCGCGACCTGTCATCAATTTGCGAAATTAGCTCGTCAGGATGCTGCAGCTCGGGCAGTGCCAGCGTTCGCGGCGACGCCTGCGAGATAATTGCTCACAAGATCCGTAACCAGCAGTGCCGCCGCATCGCTCGTCACGTTCGAGAGCTTGTTGGCCGTCGATAGCGATGTGATGCCGTGCACACCCGCCCAGAGCACACGCGCCGCCCGCTGGCGCTCCAGGACCGCGTCCGCCGGATAGAGCGGCGCGACCGCCGTCTCCACGCGGCCCATCAGCCGCTCGAGCTTCTCCTGGTACCAGGGCGGCGTATCCGCGCCGCCCGGCATGTAGTGCTCGAACAGCAGATTCCAGAGCTTCGGCCGCTCGTGCGTGAAGGCGAGGTACGTCTGGGCGAGCTGGAGGACTTTCGTCTTCTGGTCGCCCCCTTTCGCGAGCTCTGCCGTCAGGCGCTCGTCGAGCGAGTCGAGCACACGCCCTTCCACGTTGAGCACAACGTCGTCGAGGTTCTCGAACATGTTGTAGATCGTGCCGGGCGAATAGCCGATCCGGCGCGCGATCTCACGCGCGGAAAGACCGGCGAGGCCATGTGCCTCGATGATCGCCGCCGCGGCATCGAGAATAAGCTGCCTCAGTTGCTCGGGAGTGTGGATGGAACGGCGGCCCATGGAGACCTCTGACGGATTGTCAGCGCACTGCAAGACAAGGTTTCTATTTTGTCGAACTGAACGGGACGTAGCTTCCTGTTCAGCTAGCGGGTAGGGAGCGAAGCCCCGGAACTCGGACAAGCCCGATGCCTGGAATTTCTCTCTCTCCGCTGTGGCGGCTATCAGCTTCGTGACGACGTATGCGGCGTATATGCCGGACGCCAAATTGCAGGACGCATAGGGTCACTCTTCGGTTCCCGTCTGCGCGTGACTATCGTTACTCCAAAGGCCGGGTCGGAGGCGACACCCCGCTACCGAATCCCGTGAGAATGGCAATCAAATTCAGCTCATCGCGTGTCGCACTGAAACAAATCGCCTTCTGAACACTGCTAACTGACAACTTCAGCGCGTCCGAGACGGTGCAGCCGTTAACTCTATGTCCCGTGTACAAGCCCGCGAGAAGATCGCCAGTACCATTCGGAACATTGTCCAGTCGCGGCGTCACACTGCTCCACACCTCGGTCGATGTGATGGCGATCGTCGCGAGGCCGTCATCACCAGCGGGTATGGATGTCGCCACGGTCACCGATGGTCCGAGCGCACGCGCTGCGTTCTCCGCGCTCGCGATATCGGTGACCGGTTGGCTCGAAAGCCACTCGAGTTCAAAACGATTTGGAAAGGTGACGTCGGCGAGAGGCACGAGCGTCACTGCAAGGGCTCGCGCAGCATCCTCAGCGATGTAGAGGCCCTTGGGATCGTCGCCCATCACAGGATCGCAGAAGTACGGCGCCGCGGAACGGTGCGCCCTGACGCGCCTCACCGCATCGGCGACGACGGCAACGTGCTCCGGCGTCGGCAGATAGCCGCTCAGCACCGCATCCACACCAGCCAGCCAGCCGTGCGCATCGAGGGTCGAAAGCATCCGACCGAGCATATCCGGGTCCATGCGCTGGCCCGCGACTGCACCATGGCCCGGATGGTTCGAGAGAATGATCGTCGGCAGCGCGATCACCTCATGCCCGAGCGCCTGCAGCGCCGGCACGACAGCGCTGAGCCCCACGTGTCCGCGCGCCACCTGGGATGAAATCGCGAGGATGGTGCCCATAGAGGATCTCGTCTGCGGTTGCTGGCGGCGTCGCGCTCAGAAGACGTTGGCTTCCGCCAGCGGCGCATTGGCTGCGATGCGTCCCCAGCCGAAACGTGTGAGATCGATCGTGCGGTAAGTGCCGTGCGTTATCAGCTCCGCCATGGCGCGGCCGATGCCGGGCGAGTGCTGGAGACCATGTCCTGAGAAACCACACGCGAGGAGGAATCCCGCGACATCCGGATGGGCTCCGAGAATGGCATTGTGGTCGAGCGTGCTGAGATCATAGTGGCAGCACCACGCATTGACGACTTTCAACGTCTCGAACGCCGGTACGCGATGCGCAAGCGTCGGCCAGACCAGGCGCTCGAAGAACCCATCCTCGATATCGAAATCCTCAGCGTCGGGATCCTCGTCTTCCGGCGGCGCGACGCCCGCGATGTGATAACGGCCTTCGGGGCGGAAATAGACGCCGCTCGGATCAATCATGAGCCCTGCACCCGGGAGCGGCGTCGGACAATCGATCACGAAGACGTAACGCTTCCGCGGCCGCACGGGCAGGTCGATGCCTGCCATAGCCGCGACCTTGCGTGAATGCCAACCCGCAGCACATACGACCATCGGCGTCGCTATTGTCGCGCCCGAGGCAAGCCGCACGCCGGCGACCGCACCGCGCACGACATCGATGCCGACGACTTCATCGGCGAGATAGGTCACGCCATCGGCAATCGCGCGTTTGCGCATGAGCGCCAGATGCGCGTGCGGGTCGACCCATCCCTCGCCCGAATGGCCCCAACCGGCACCTGAAAGATCATCTACCGCAAGCCAGGGAAATCGCGCCTTGAGCGCACTGGGCCGCAGCATCTCGACATCCGCGCCGAGGCTCTGCTGGAGCGCGATATTTGCGCTGAGCACGCGCTCACCTTCGGCGCTCGCCATGATGGCATAGCCGCGCTCGACGAGGCTGATGTGCGCGTCCGGTCCGTGCGCCTCGTTGATCCTGCTGAAGTACTGCCAGCCGAAGGTTGAGAGCTCGATGTTCTCACGCGTCGAGAACTGTCGGCGGATGGACGCAACCGAGCGGCCCGTCGCACACCATTGATAGCTTGGATCCTTCTCGACGACGACGACGCGGCCTTTGAAGCCCTCGCGACGCAGGAACATCGCTGTCGCACTGCCGACCGCCGCACCGCCGATGATGACGACATCCGCGCGCTCCATCAGGGCGCGCTCCCGCTCTGAAGCTCAGTCACGAAGCGCACGCCGTATCCACACGTGGTTGTCGTGGAAGGCGGCGCCGCCGAACGGCGCGATACGGTCGGCACCTGTCAGTGTATTGAGGCCCACCTCGCCTTCGAACTGATCGTTCGGCGGGATCGCTTCCACGATCACCACGCCGCGCTGCACGCCGTCGTAAGCCTCGGCTGCAAGCCGTATCTCGCCGCGCTCGTTGCCCATAGCGATGCGATCCCCGTTCTCGATGCCAAGCTCGGCGAGATCCTCGGGGTGGATCTTGGCGCGCGGCAGACCTTCCTGCTTGCGGCTCGTCGGCATCTCGTTGAACGAGGAATTGAGGTAGTTGCGCGCCGGGCTGGTCGCGAGGCGGAAAGGATGCTGCGCATCGGCCTTCTCGATGACGTCCCAATGATCGGGAAGCCGCGGCACGATATGCGCGATCCCCCAATCCCACTTTCGCGCTGCCGGCACCTCGGGCCAGTCCGGCTTGAACTTGAACTTGCCATCGGGATAGGCGAAGCCACCGACGTAGTGCGAGGTCTCGAAATCCGGCTGCGCATCGATCCAGCGTTTTGCTTCGAGATTTTCGAGCGTGCCCCAGCCCGAGTTCTGCAGCGTCCAGTCGACGATCTCGCGCGCCGTCATATCAAAGCCGCGGTGCTCGGCGCCGACACGCTTCGCGAGCGCGCAGACGACATCGTGATTGGAGCGGCATTCACCTGGCGGCTCGACGAGCTTCGGCCCGAACAGAATGCTCTGCTGACCGCCGGCTTGATAGAGGTCGTCGTGCTCGAGGAACATGGTCGCCGGCAGCACGATATCCGCCACTTTGGCCGTCGCCGTCATGAACTGCTCATGCACGCACACGAAGAGGTCGTCGCGCGCAAAGCCCTTCTTGACCTTCGACTGATCGGGCGCGACCTGCACCGGATTCTGGTTCTGGATGAAGAGCGCGTGCACCTCGGGGCCGTCGCCGAGATCGCTGCGATCGCCGGTCAGGATCGCACCGATGCGGCTCATGTCGAGCATGCGGATCGAAGGATCGATGACATCCGCGCCTTCGATGAGCGACTTGTTCCATTTGAAAATGGCGCCGCTGTTGTGGAAGGCGCCACCACCCTCGTGCAGCCACGATCCCGTGACGGTCGCGATGCAGGACGCCGCGTGCATGTTCACGGCGCCATTGCGCGATCGCGAGAAGCCGTAGCCGAGACGGAGGTACGTGCGCGGCGTCTTGCCGATGAGGCGGGCGAAGCTCTCGATTTCCTCGACGCTCAATCCCGTGATCGCTGCCGCCCACTCGGGAGTCTTGTCGGCAAGGTGCGCCTCGAGCTCCTCGGGGCAATCCGCGTACTTCGCCATGTACTCCCGGTTCGCGAGGCCGTCGCGGAAGAGCACGTGCATGATCGCGCAGGCAAGCGCGCCGTCGGTACCGGGCCTCAGGCAGATGCCGATGTCGGCCTGCTGCATGCTCGCGTTGCGATAGATATCGATGACAGCGATCTTCGCTCCGCGCTCGCGCCGCGCGCGGACCGCGTGCGTCATCACATTGACCTGCGTGTGCACGGGGTTCGTCCCCCAGATCACCACGAGATCGGACTTGGCCATCTCGCGCGGATCAGGCCCCGCGAGCCGCCCCGTACCGGCGATGAAGCCTGTCCAGGCCGGCGTCGTGCAGATGGTCGAGTACTGCCGCGAATACTTCTTGGCATGACGCAGGCGCTCGATCCCGTCGCGCATGACAAGGCCCATGGTGCCCGCATAGAAGTACGGCCAGACCGCCTCACTGCCGTGCCGGCGTTCGGCGTCGAGCAGCGCCTCGGCGGTGATGTCCAGCGCCTCGTCCCAGGAGATCTGCGCGTATTGGCCGGAGCCCTTCGGCCCGACCCGCTTCAGCGGATGGAGCAGGCGCTCGTCGTGATGAATGCGCTCGGCATAGCGCGCGACCTTCGCGCAGATCACGCCGGCGGTGTAGTCGTTCTCTTTGGTGCCCCGGACGCGGCCGATCTGGCCGTTTCCCAGCAGTTCAACGTCGAGGGCGCAGGTGGAAGGACAGTCGTGCGGGCACGCGGAATGGCCGATCTTGACGTCGACGCGTTGCTGCATCCGTCCACTCCCCGCAAGGCCGCCGAGGCCGGCCGCGAATTTACCGCACCCTTCCTAGGTTCATTCTAACGGGAAACGGCAAGCCGCCAAGCGCGGATCAGAAGCGATAGGACAGGCCTGCGGCGAAGTGCGGAGACCAGATGTCCGTCTTCACGTAACCGCCGCCGTCGAGATCCGCATTGATATGGGTATAGCTGAGCTTGGCCTCAACGAAGCCCGACCAGTTCGGCCCGAAGGGCATTTCCAGGCCAACCAAGGCCTGCGCAGCGAAGCCGGCGACTTGATATTCGAACGTGCGCGGACCGGTATCGCCCGTGAGTTCCACCTCGACGTGCGGGATGGCCACGCCGATACCGAACCCGGCATAGGGCCGGATGCCATGATAGGACATCGGTTCGAAGCGACGGAGCGCGTTCAGGGTAACGATATTGTTGCCGTCCGTGAACTCGAGCTTGTCGAAGGTCGCGCCGACGTCACCCTTGAGCTTGGCGTAGGCCTTGGAGTGAGTGAACTCGACGGCGACGCCCCACGCTGGGTTGCTGTCGAGCCAGTAAATCGCTCGCGCGCCCCAATAAGGAGGCATTTCAAAGGACTTGCCGTCCCAGTCGACGTCGTAGGTACCGTTGGCTGCGGGCAAGGTCGGGCGTCGGACCTGCACGTCGCTGGAGAAGTTGGCGTTCACGCCGCCGTAGACCTGAACCTGGACCTCGGCGTGTACCGGCACGGCCGCCACCGCCGCAGCGGCTTCGAGCCCGAGTGCCAATACCGCTGTCAGCGCGCCGGTGCGCACCATCCCGCAGACTTTGCCGCCGTGCATCGCGTTCTTGCCCCGTCATGCCGTTTTTGGCTGCCGAATCCTGCAGCTCTCTTGTCATAATCGGCTACCAGAACGGGTACGCGTCGCAAGCACCAAATCGCGCAGGACCGCGATTCGGCGAGGTTTTCTGGAATTGTGTGACTTTGCCGCAAATACTCAGGCGATGCCGGCCATCTCGGCAAGACGGTCCCTGCTGCGGACAACAACCTGCGTGGTGCGCGGAAGGTCGATGATCCCTGCCCGGCGCATTTTGCTGATCGTCCGGCTTACGGTCTCGATCGTGAGACCCAGATAGTCGCCGATATCGGTCCGCGTCATGGGCAGATTGACCACGGCGGGTCCGGCCGGCCGGGCGCGATTACGCTCGGCCAGCATAAGCAGGAAATCCGCCACCTTGGCCTCTGCCGATTTCGAGGCGAGGCAGGTCAGGTGATCGCGCATGGCATTAAGCTCGGCCGCCGCCATGCGGAGCATCTTGCGCGCGAAATCGGCCCGCTCGTCGATCATGCGCTCGAGACCTGCACGAGAGATCCGGCGGACCCGGGCATCACCCACAGCCTGCGCATTGTAACCGTACGTTGCAGGACTGCAGAGCCCCACGATGTCGCCTGGAAAGCGGAAGGCCAGGATGTGGCGATTGCCGTCCGGCATGATCCGGTAGAGGCAGACGACGCCATCCGTCACCTCGTAGACGTGGCTCGCCTCGTCGCCTTCGAGGAAAAGATCCTCGCGGTTCCCGAGGTGGACGAGGCCAGTCTGCTCGCCGGCTCCAGACGTGCGATCGCGGTCGGGCGTGCCGCGAAGGAGACCGGGCTCGAAGCCGGCGACTGAGGAGCGGGCGGAAATCGCTTGGTTTACGGTAACCGTCGTCATCTTTTGACCTCCAGCTCTGAGCTTCGCCTTTGAGGAGGATCAAACGGCCGGCACGTCATGCCCGTACTGGCCACACGTCATGAAATGTCGCAATTTGTAATGCTGGCGTGCTATCCTTTGAATACGTTGAAGTACCTACGCCCTTGCAGTGATCAATGGAGATCTGGTTCCCGTCTCGCGTAGGAGCCAGACCCGCACGGGGACCAACCTCTCGCGACATGCAACGGAACGGCAAGATCCGCATTCTCGTCGTCGATGACGACCCCAAGATCCGCACGCTTCTCCGCCGCCTCTTCGAGGGCGAGGGCTGGGAGGCGCTGGAAGCCTCATCCCGGGAGGAGGTCCGCGGCCAGATCGCCGCCGGCCGAGTGGACCTCGTCACGCTCGATCTCGTGCTCGGGGGCGAGGACGGTTTGACCATCGCGCGAGAGCTGCGCCAGGAGTCCAACCTCCCCATCATCATGGTCTCCGGCAAGGGCGATACGATCGACCGCGTGGTCGGCCTCGAGATCGGCGCCGACGACTACATCACCAAGCCTTTCCACGTCCGCGAGGTGCTCGCGCGCGTGCGCGCAGTGCTCCGGCGCAGCGAGGAGGCCGCCGCGGCGCAGAGCCTCATCATGGCGGCGCGCGAAGCCTTCGCTTTCGGCGGCTTCGTGGTCGATCTCTCGAAGCGCGAGCTTCACACCGCCGACGGCGGGAATATTCCGCTCACGACCGCCGAGTTCGCACTGCTCGAAGCCTTCGTGCGCAACGTCAACCGCGTGCTCTCACGCGACCGCATCATGGATCTCACCAAGGGCCATGAGTGGAACCCGCTCGATCGCACGATCGACAATCACGTCGCGCGCCTGCGCAAGAAGATCGAGCACGATCCCGAGAACCCGCTGCTGATTAAGACCGTGCGTGGCATCGGCTACAGCTTCACCGCGGATGTTGTACCGGTGAATTAGCCCTACTTCGCCGCTTCGATCGCGTGGGGCGCGACGAACTGCAGATTGGCGAGGCGCGCATAGAGCCCGCCGCGCGTCATGAGCTCGCGGTGTGTGCCTTCCTCGACAATGCGGCCCTCGTCGAGCACGATAATGCGGTCGGCCTTCTGGATGGTCGCGAGCCGATGCGCGACGACCAGCGTCGTGCGTCCCTGCATGGCCGCATCGAGCGCACGCTGCACGGCGACCTCGCTCTCGGCATCGAGCGCGCTGGTTGCCTCGTCCAGCAGAAGAATGGGCGCAGCGCGCAGGAGTGCGCGCGCGATGGCAATGCGCTGGCGCTGACCGCCGGAGAGCGTGATGCCGCGTTCGCCGATGCGCGTCGCGTAGCCCTCGGGCAGCGCGCGGATGAAGGCCTCGGCCTGGGCGGCAACGGCCGCGCGCTCGACATCGGCCATGCTGGCCGTCTCATCGCCGAAGCGGATGTTCTCGGCGACCGATCCTGCAAGCAGCGTGATCTCCTGCGGCACGAGCGCCATGCGACGGCGCAGCGCGACGAGATCGGCATCGCGCGCCGGAACGCCGTCGATGAGCACGCGGCCGGCCGTCGGATCGCGCAGGCGCTGCACGAGGGCAAGCAGCGTGCTTTTGCCTGATCCCGAGGGACCGACAAGCGCGACCCGCTCGCCTGACTCGATCCTGAGCGACACATCGACAAGCGCCGGTGTCTCGTCACGTCCCGGATAGACGAAGCCCACGCGCTGGAACTCGATCCTGCCCTCGGCTGGCACGGGCAGCGGCACCGGGTTCAACGGCGAGACGATCTCCGGCTCGGTGGCGAGCAACTCCGTCAGGCGCTCCGAGGCGCCCGCAGCCTGCGTGACCTCACCCCAGACTTCCGACAGCTCCGCCAGCGCGCCGGCCGCAAACAGCGCATAGAGAATGAACTGGCTGAGCCGTCCACCGGTCATCTCACCAGCGATCACCAGCTCCGCGCCGTACCACAGGATGCCGACGACGCTGCTGACGACCAGCAAAATCACCACCGCCGTCAGGCCCGCGCGCGCCTTGAGGCGTGCATCCGCGGCGCCGAAAGATGTCTCGACTGCTTCCGCATACCGCGTGCCGAGCACTTTCTCGGCGGCGAAAGCCTGCACGGCACGAATGCCGGTGAGCGTTTCGGCGGCGAGCGACGAAGCCTCGGCGAGCGCATCCTGCGCCGTGCGCGAGCGCCGCCGCACGATCCGTCCGTAAGCGACGAGCGGCAGCACGATCAGCGGAATGGCAACGAGCACGAGCGCCGAGAGACGCGCGCTCGTCACGAGCATCATGCCGAGCGCGCCGACGAGCATGATGGCGTTGCGGGCCGCTTGCGACAGCGCACTGCCGGAAGCGGCCTTGATCTGGGTTGTATCGGCGGTAAGGCGGCTCATGAGCTCGCCCGAATGCGCCTTCTCGTGGAATGCGGCGCCGAGTGTCATGAGGTGACGGAAGACGTACGCGCGGACGTCGGCGACGACACGCTCACCGAGCCAATTCACACAATAGAAGCGAGCGGCGCTGGCGACGGCGAGGAAGGCGCCGATAAGCACCAGCACGGCGAAGTAGCGATCGATGAATACGCCATCGCGACCCGAAAAACCGAAGTCGATCATCCGACGCACGGCGAGCGGCACCGACAGCATGGCAAGCGCCGAGACCAGCATGGCAAGGCCGGCCAGCGCCAGCATCCCCGGGTAGCGCAGAATGTACGGCTTCAGCGCGAGAAGCGGCCGCAGTGACCGGCGCCCACCTCGGCCATCCGGCCCTTCTTCCTGTGGTGCCATCTCTGACCCGTGCCCGCCTGCTGACTTCCGTCTCGCCACGCTGCCTCCCGTCCTTGCCTGTGACTGGCTGCGCCCGATGCGCGCCGCCACAAGCACTAGACGCTCCGCTTGAGACGCCCTTGAGGCATCGCAAAGGCGGAATTGCCTAAAGCAACTGACTTGAAATTCACCTCAGTTCGAGGCTATCCGGCGAGTGAATTTCAAGTCCAAAGTTGCTTTAGAACGCTGTGCATCTAAAGCGTCTTTGGACCTTAAATGCGACTGCGAGATCGACCCAAGCGTGGGTCG
>JAEZAW010000096.1 GCA_023430315.1 Pseudomonadota bacterium
GCGTAGCCCTTCACCGTCTCGACCAGGTTCGGCACGAGATCGTGGCGCTGCTTGAGCTGGACCGAGATGTCCGACCAGGACTGGTTGACCGTCTGGCGGAGTGCGACCAGCCGGTTATAGAGGAAGATCAGGTAGACGACGGCAAGGACGATGATGCCGAGAATGATCCAGCCGGTCGTGCCCATGTCGGTTCTCTCCGTCTTGGTTTCCGCCTTGGTCTTCCAGGCGCCAGCTTAGCAGCGGGCGCGGGCAGCAGCCACACCCGGCGGAAACGGCAGGATCAGGGGCCGGCGGGCAGCAGCTCCGGCCGGTATTCGAAGTGCATGGTGTCGTAGTGGTACCACTTGCCGCCCCAGATGAAGCCGTGCTTCTCGAAAATGGCGACGATCTCTTGCGGGATCCGATTGCGGTACACGGGCCGGCCGTCAGCGCCCGGCTTTCCCCAGCGCCAGTAATCGGACTGCTTCGTCGAGATATCGATGGCAATCCCGAGACCGTGCGGGCTCACGCGCTCAGTGCCGGCGATCGGGCGGCAGTTGTAGGTGCCGGCGGCCGGAAATAAATGCACATCGAATCGCGCCGGCAGGCTGTCGAGTTCGGCAGAGACGGCCGCTAGGCGTTCGGCAACACCGTTCACCCGGGTCACTTGCAGGGATTTCCCCCACTTCTTGGGGAGCCATACGACCGACACGAGGTTCTTGCGGACTTCCCCCTTGAGACAATCGCCGTACATGGCCGTGAAGAAATCGGCGTTACGGGCGCGCCCGGGATCGACATCTCGCGCCGGAGGCGGGGCCGACCCGACCGGGTACGGATCCGCGAACATATCCTTCAGATCGGGGTTATCGAGGCGCTGAGCCGGCGTCTTCGGGCCGATGGCGTCGTCGAGGGCCGTGTGCTTGCCGTCCCGCCACACCAGGGCGTTGCCCTGCCGCCGCTCTAGAAATGCAGGGTAGGCGGCGATCAGGCGGTCGGCCACGGCCTCGATACCAAGTGGTTCAGCCAGCGTCGGCGTCGCCGTAGGCAGCATAAGGCCGAAAGCCAGCGCCAATAAAGCCATGCATTTCCGGCATATCATCGCGCCCGCTCGCTCCCCTTCGCGCCCCGGCTCTTGCCCAGTTAGGCCTCGCTCAGCGATCACGATCGCTTTACGTGAACGATTTAGCTGCTAAACTTTGCCACAAGTACGATCCAGAGCGAGGCCTGTTGACCCGTACCCGGGGTGTTGCCGAGCGGCATCACGCGTCCCAGGCGCTGGAGTATCACACCGATGGAGGCGGATGACGAACAGGGAGCCGAGGCTCCCGCCGCGCAGCTAGCACCCGCGCTCTCGCCGGGGCCGCCGGACTGCGCCGCCGCCATCCAGCCGATCGGCTTCCACGACGGTCTCATCAAAGCGCCTCTACTGGATCAGACGATCCAGCCGCGCACATTCGAACGTACGGGCGAGCGCACGGCAGAGCGGAACGGCGATCGCAATGGCCACGCGCAGACTTACGGCGCGCTCGACCTTGGCACGAACAACTGCCGCCTGCTCGTCGCGCGGCCCTCGCGACGCGGCTTTCTCGTCGTCGATGCTTTCTCCCGCATCATCCGCCTCGGCGAAGGCGTCTCGGCGAGCGGCCGACTGTCCGATGCTGCGATGCAGCGCACCATCGAAGCCTTGAAAGTCTGCGAGGCGAAGCTGCGCAAGGCGAATGTCGCGCGTTCGCGCCTCATCGCGACGCAGGCCTGCCGCGTCGCCGCCAATGGCGACGAATTTCTGGCGCGTGTGCGCAATGACGTCGGTCTCAACATCGAAGTCGTTTGCCGCGAGACTGAAGCTCGCCTCGCCGTCTCGGGTTGCGCCGCGCTGATCGACAAGCAGAGCGATCTCGTGCTCGTGTTCGACATTGGCGGCGGCTCCTCCGAACTCATCTGGCTCGACCTCAACCGACGCCGCGACGGCTGGCGACGCTCCATGGCCGACCGTATCGAAGCGCAACACTGCATCGCCGCCTGGACCTCGCTGCCGGTGGGCGTCGTCACGATCGCCGAACGCTTCGGCGGTCGTCACGTGGACGAGGACGGTTTCGAGTCTATGGTCGACTACGTTTCCGACCTGCTGGCACCGTTCGAGGGCGAACACGGCTTCCGCTCGCGCATGCACAATCGTCGCGTGCACATGCTCGGCACGTCCGGCACGGTGACGACGGTCGCCGGCATCCATCTCGGCCTCCCGCGCTACGACCGCAATCGCGTGGATGGCTGCTGGCTGCGATCGAGCCAAGTGCGTACGGTCACGGCCGATCTGCTCGCGCGCGGCTACGATGCGCGCGTCAGCGAGCCCTGCATTGGCCGCGACCGCGCCGATCTCGTGCTCGCCGGCTGTGCCATTCTCGAAGCGCTCATGCGCATGTGGCCGTGCGATATGCTGCGGGTCGCCGACCGCGGTTTGCGCGAGGGCATCCTCGCGACGCTCATGGCCGAGGATGGCGTGTTCCGTTCCTCGCGACGCGATGGCTGTCAGTAGATGGCGGCAAGCAGCAAGGGCAAAGGCAAGGGCGCCGGTAGCGGTGGCTCCGCGTCGAAGAACTTCGGCGATGCGCGCGATCTCACCGTGCGCCTCAAGACCGCGCGCAAACGCTCGGCGTCATCACAGCGCTGGCTCGAGCGCCAGCTCAATGATCCCTATGTTGCCGCCGCTAAGCGCGAAGGATGGCGCTCCCGCGCGGCCTTCAAGCTGATCGAGATCGACGACAAGTATCGCATTCTGAAACCCGGACATCGCGTCGTCGATCTCGGCGCGGCGCCCGGCGGATGGACGCAAGTTGCAGCGCTCCGCGTGAAGTCCGCCGAGGGGCGTGGCCAGGTCATCGGCATCGATTATCTGCATGTGGACTCAATTGCCGGCGCCACCATCCTCGAGATGGACTTCCTCGATACGGATGCGCCAGACAAGCTCAAGGCCCTGCTGCGCGATGGCGGCGCGGATGTTGTGCTCTCGGATATGGCGGCGCCGACCACCGGACACACCAGCACGGATCACCTGCGCATCGTGGGACTGGCCGAGGTCGCTGCGCAATTCGCGATCGAAGTGCTCGCGCCGGGCGGTGCCTTCCTCGCCAAGGTCTTCCAGGGCGGCACCGAGCGCGACCTGCTCGACATGCTGAAGCGCGATTTCGCGATCGTACGCCACGTCAAGCCGAAGGCGAGCCGCGCCGACTCCTCGGAGCTCTACGTCCTCGCCACCGGCTTCCGCGGCCGCAAGTAGCCCTCAGGCCGGCGCCTCGGAGCGCGGCTCGAACTGCGCCACCACAATGTAGGCAATTGCTGCCGACGCCAGCCCTGCGACGTATGGTGCTTCGATATCGAACACATGCGAGCCGACCAGCCACACGAGCGCACCGCTCGCCATGGCCGCGAACGCACTCAACTCGCCACCGAGCCGCGTGAAGAGACCGAACACGAGCGTCACGAAGATGCCGGCACTCGCGAAGGCCGAGGCCAGCTCCACGAGATCGGATATGTGCGTCGAGCGAAGCGCCAGCAGGTACGCGATCACGCCGAGCATCGCCACGGACGCACGCGCAACTGCCACTTTCGTGCGTTCGGACGCGCCGGGACGCAGGCGCAGCAGCAAATTGTGCGAAAGCATCGAGCCGGCCGCGAGCAAGGCCGAGTCCACCGTCGTCAGCACCGCGGAAATGAGTGCGCCGATAAACAGCACGTAGAAAACAGGCGGCAGATGACGCTGCGCGATCTCGGGAACGATCTGCTCGGAGTTGGCGATGTCCGGCACGAGCATCGGCCCGACGAAACCGAGCGTCACTGGGATGAGCGCGATCAGCAGATAACAAAAACCACCGAGCGTCGCACTCGTGCGCGCAACCTCGGGCGACCGACACGCGAGCACGCGCGAGATCAGCTCGACCGCGACCACGGAACCGCAGATCGGAATCGCCCACTTCTCGAGAAGCCCGAGCAATGACTGATCAGCCGGAAAGAGTACCCAGCGCGAGGGCTCGATCTTGCCAAGTCCCGCCGAGATTCCTCCGACCTCCACGACAGCAATCCAGCACAAGCCAAAGAGCCCGGTGACGATTACCGCGCTCTGGATGGCATCATTGTACGCATCTGCCAGCAGCCCACCGAGTACCGTGTAGGCGACGACCGCGATGACGGCGAGCGTCAACGCCGTCTCGAGCTGGATATCCGCCGCCGAGCCGACGATCTGCCCAAAGCCGCGGATCTGCGCCGCGGCCCACAACACCGATCCCGGAATGAGCAGGACCGCCGCAAGCCGCTCGACGCGACTCGAGAAGCGGAAGCGGAAAAAGTCGGCGAACGTCTGGATGCCGCGTCGCCACAGGCGGGCCGCGAAGACAAGCCCCATGCTGACAACGCCGAGAGCGTAAGCAAAAGGCTCGGCCTGCGCGCCCGAGAGCCCATTCGAATAAACGCGGCTCGCAGCGCCGATCACGACCTCCGCCCCGAACCACGTGGCGAAGATCGAGGCCGCCGCAAGCCCGACGCCTAAGGATCGACCGGCCAGTATGTAGTCGGTCTCGGTCGCGACGCGTCGCGCGACCCACGCGCCAACCAGGATCTGAAGACCGACATAGCCGATGATCCCCGCTACCGTCGCATTCATGCCGTCCCCCGATCAGCCGGTGCCCCGCGGCGAGGATCGTTCAAAGCGTACGCGAGATGCAAGTGGTGTCGTCGTCGCTCGTCTGTTCGCGTCTTCGACGCGAGTGGGGCCGCATGCCTCTGGCATGCCTCCGGCATGACCCCACACCCCGATCGGGGGCCACCCCCGAACCCCCGTCTTTTATAGATTAGGAG
>JAEZAW010000105.1 GCA_023430315.1 Pseudomonadota bacterium
CGATCGCGCCACGCAACGACGTTGTGCTGCTGGTGCTGCTGCTCAACGTGGTGGTGATCATCGCCATGCTGGCCGTGATCGGCGCGCAAGCCTACGGCCTCTGGCGGGCGTGGCGGACGCGGCTTCCCGGCGCGCGCGTCCACATCCGCATTGTCTTCCTGTTCGCGCTGATCTCCGCCCTGCCGGCGCTGCTGCTCGCGCTGGCCGCAACAACGACCTTCTCGCGTTCGCTCGACAACTGGTTTGCCACGCGCACACGGACCATCGTTGCAAACTCGCTCGACGTTGCTCGCGCGTACGTGGCCGAGCACGGTCAGGTGATCCGCACCGACATCGTCAACATGGCCAAAGATCTCGACGAAGCGGTCACGCCCGGTGCGACGGATCCCGGCAATGAGCAGGCGTGGCGCAATCTCGTGCTTGCCCAAGCGGGTCTGCGCGACTTGACCCTCGTCTCGGTGATCGACGCCAAGGGCACGGTCATCTTCTCGACGGCCATGAACGGCGGGGTCGCTTACGAGCCGCCGCGGGCCGACGTGATCGCGCATGCAGAGGCAGGGCAGATCCCACTTCTGATGTCGACGGAGAGCAACCGCATTTCTGCCGTCGCGAAGCTCACGCGTTATCCCGGCCATTATCTTTATGGCGCACGGCGTGTCAGTCCGCGTGTCGTCGGGCATTTGCAGCGCACAGAGGCCGGCGTCGCCGAGTACGAGCGGCTGCTGCAGGCGCGTGGTGGCCTTAAGCTCGTGCACGGCCTCATGTACTTCGTACTATCGCTCACCGGTGTGCTGGCGGCCATCTGGGTGGGCCTGTGGTTCGCGAGCCAGCTCGTCGCCCCGATCCGCCGCCTGATCCGCGCCGCGCAGCAGGTTGCCACGGGGGACTTGAGCGTGGAGCTGCCGCTCTATCGCGGCGAAGGCGATCTGCGCCGCCTCTCGAATGACTTCAACCTGATGACGCGCGAACTGCACCGCCAACGCAGTGCCCTCGATGAGCGTCGCCGGTTCATGGAAGCCATGCTGTCGGGCGTCAGCGCCGGTGTCATCGGCCTCGACGCCGCCGGCGTTGTCCGCATCGCCAATCCTTCTGCCGAGCGCCTTCTCGGCATCAATGCCGATGACATGCTCGGCCGGCCGATTGCAGAGGCCATACCGGCGCTCGGCCAGCATTGCGCCGAAGCCGCAGAGCAGTTGCATGGCAAGAGCCGCGCCCATGGCCAGATCACTATGATGGTCGGCGACGAAGAGCGTGTCTTCGCCGTCCAGATGACCAAGGAGCAGGCGCAGGGCGGAGAGGACCAAGGCAGTGTCGTCACGTTCGACGACATCACCGAGCTGATCGCTGCGCAGCGCACCTCGGCCTGGGGCGATGTCGCCCGCCGCATTGCTCACGAGATCAAGAACCCGCTGACGCCGATCCAGCTCTCGGCCGAGCGCATTCGCCGCAAGTACGGCCGCGTCATCCACGAGGACCGCGAGACCTTCGACAAGTTGACGGACACGATCGTGCGTCAGGTCGGAGACATCAAGACGATGGTCGACGAGTTCGCTGCCTTTGCGCGCGTCCCGCAGCCGACGTTCGCACCGCACGACATCCGCGAGGTCGTGCAAGAGCCGATGATCCAGTATCGCGAGTCTCATGCCGGCGTTACGTACGAGATGGAGCTCCCTGCGCAGCCGATCGTCCTCCCCTGCGATGGACGGCTGTTGGCGCAGGCGCTCACGAACCTCGTCAAGAACGCGACCGAGGCCGTTCAGACACGCGCCGAATCTCCCGAAGCGCCGGAAGGTTTCCGCGGACGCGTACGCGCGATCGTAACGAGTGACGGCGAGCGCGTGATCATAGAAGTTATCGACAATGGTCCGGGCTTGCCGAAGCAGAACCGCTCGCGACTGCTCGAACCCTACGTGACGACCAAAGGCCGCAAGGGAACGGGGCTTGGCCTCGCGATCGTCCAGAAGATCGTCGAGCAGCACGGGGGGACGCTGGTCCTCGATGACGCACCGGCCGGGCCTGACGGGGTGCAGGCTGGTGCCAGGATTTCCATCACGCTACCTCTGCGCCGCCCGGCGGCCCGGAGCGACCACCAGACGAGTGACCACGAGACGACGGTGCCGGAGCAGACCGATGAGCTGCGCCAGCGCCAAACCGCGTTGACCACATAAGTTCGAGGGAAGTTGCGATGGCAGCCGACATATTGATCGTCGATGACGAGGCGGATATCCGCGATCTCGTTTCGGGCATCCTCGAGGACGAGGGCCACAGCACACGCCTTGCGCGCGATGCCGATGAAGGGCTGAGGGCCATCGAGGAGCGCCGTCCGCACCTCGTCATTCTGGATATCTGGCTGCAGGGGAGCCGTCTGGACGGCCTCGAGATGCTGTCGGCGATCAAGAAGGCGCATCCTGATCTGCCGGTCGTCATCATCTCCGGTCACGGCAACATCGAGACGGCGGTGACGGCCATCCGGCGCGGCGCCTACGACTACATCGAGAAGCCTTTCAAGGCCGACCGGCTGGTTCTTGTCACGCTGCGGGCGCTCGAGGCCTCGCAGCTCCGCCGCGAGGTCAAGACACTCCGCGAGCGCACGGTGCAGAGCTCGGAGATGGTCGGCAAGTCAGCCGCGATGAACCAGCTTCGCAATCAGCTCGAACGGGTATCGCCGACCAACAGCCGCATTCTGATCCGCGGTGCCTCGGGCTCGGGCAAGGAGCTTGCCGCGCGCGTCATTCACGCTAAGTCCGGTCGCGCGGACGGGCCGTTCGTCGTGCTGAACGCCGCCGCCATGGCGCCGGACCGCGTCGAGGAGGAGCTGTTCGGCACCGAGGACCGCTCGGGTCCGCGCAAGGTCGGCGCACTCGAGGAAGCGCACGGCGGCACGCTCTATATCGACGAGGTCGCCGACATGCCGCTTGAGACGCAGGGCAAGGTGCTCCGCGTGCTCGTCGAGCAGAAATTCCAGCGGATCGGCGGTGGCCCCAAGGTCGCGGTGGATGTCCGCATCATTTCCTCGACGAGCCGCGATCTCGAGCGCGAGATGCAAGAGGAGCGCTTCCGCAACGACCTCTATCATCGCCTCAATGTCGTGCCGCTGCGTGTTCCGAGCCTTGCCGAGCGGCGCGATGATATTCCCGCGCTGATCGACTTCTTCGTCCAGCAGATCGCAACGGCCTCGGGCCTCTCGCCGCGCCGCATCGGCGACGATGCCGTCGCCGTACTCCAGGCGCACGACTGGCCCGGCAATGTGCGTGAGCTTCGGAACAACATCGAGCGCCTGATGATCCTCGCGGGTGGCGATCCCGGCACGGTGATCACCGCCGACATGCTGCCCGAGGAGATCGGCTCGAACGTGCCGCTCCCCGTGAACGGCGGAGCGGAACACCTCATGTCGCTGCCGCTGCGCGAGGCGCGCGAGATCTTCGAGCGCGAGTATCTGCTTGCCCAGATCAACCGCTTCGGCGGCAACATCTCGCGCACGGCGGAGTTCGTCGGCATGGAGCGCTCGGCCCTCCATCGTAAGCTGCGCGCGCTCGGTGTAGGCTCCGAGC
>JAEZAW010000147.1 GCA_023430315.1 Pseudomonadota bacterium
CGCAGCTCTCTGAAGGCATCAGCTTCGTCGCGCTGGCCATGGGATTGTTCGGCGTCGGCGAGGTGATCTCGAATCTCGCGCGCACGTTCGGCAAGCCCGAGGTGCAACCGGTCTCGTCGCTCTGGCCAAGCCGCGAGGAGGCGAGACGCGCCGCACCCGCCGTGCTTCGCGGTACGGCAATCGGCTCGATCCTCGGCGTGCTGCCGGGCGGCGGCGCTCTCATCGCTGCGTTCGGCGCCTATGTCATCGAGAAGAAGTGGTCCAAGCGACCGCAGGAGTTCGGCAATGGTGCCGTCGAGGGCGTCGCCGCACCGGAGGCTGCGAACAACGCCGGCGCGCAGACGTCATTCATTCCGCTGCTGACGCTCGGTCTGCCGTCGAATGCCGTGATGGCGCTGATGCTCGCCGCGATGACCATCCACGGCATCGTGCCAGGCCCCAAGCTCATGGTCGAGCGGCCCGACCTCTTCTGGGCCATGATCGCCTCCATGTGGATCGGCAATCTCATGCTGGTCATCATCAACCTGCCGCTGATCCGCATCTGGGTCATGCTGCTGAAAGTGCCGTACCGCTGGCTTTATCTCGCCATTCTGGTCTTCTGCTGCATCGGCGCCTATAGCGTACAGAACTCGACGTTCGACGTGATGGTCATGGCCTTCTTCGGCGTCGTCGGATACCTGCTGCCGAAGATCGGCTGCGAGCCGGCACCACTCATCCTCGGCGTCATCCTGGCACCGCACATCGAGGAGAACTTCCGCCGCTCGCTCGTCGTCTCGCGTGGCAGCTGGTGGGTCTTCCTGGAGCGCCCCATCTGTGCGGGCTTCCTGCTCGTGAGCCTGCTCTTCCTGCTCGCGGTTCTGCTGCCGGCCATCAGCAAGGGCCGCGAGGAAGCCTTCCGCGAGTAAGTCTCAAGGCACGAGATAGCGCGTTGGTGCCAACTCGCGCTCGTCGTGCGCTCTGAGGCGTGCCTCAAGCACCGGCAGGTTCTCCTGGAAGAGATGGGTGAGAATGCCGCTTGCAAGCCTCCGCGCGCCGATCTGCAAGCCCGGAATATCGCCGGCCAGCGCTGCATGGCTCATCGTCGCGCCGACATTGAACATATGTATTCGACTAAGACCCGGCGTCCGATCCGCATCGAGCGCAATCAGCTCGAAGCCGTCGCCGAGATAGGGATGGCGCGCGCTCTCGGCATCCTTCGCCGCTTCCTCCGGCGCAATGCGGTCGCGCCACAGCATGATGTTGTCGGCGAAAGGCGCGAGCAGTGGGTGCTTGGCCAAATCGACCTCGAAACCCGTCGCGAGGACTACGGCGTCGAAGTCATAGCCGCCCTTGACCGTCGTGACGCGCACACCTGCTGCATCTGGCACCACGTCGGTCCACGCCTCCGAGAACCGCATCGCGAAGTTCGGATGCACATCACAGCGCAAGACCGACTCGTGCGGCGGCGGCGCCTGCTCGCCGAAGATGTACGACTGCAATCTCCAGCGGTCGGCATCGCTGAGCTGCCCAAACGCACCCATGAAGCCCGGATAGCTCGCGCCCTTCGACTTGTTCACCTGCGGCAGATGCGGACGGCGCACGAACATCGTGACCCCAGCCGCACCGCCTTCGAGCGCTGTCGCCGCGCAGTCGAAGGCCGAGGCGCCGGCACCGAGCACGCCGACACGCTTGCCCGTGAACTGCTCCGGCTCGAGCCCGTCCGTCGAATGCAGCACGTGCGCACGCGCCTCGGCACTCGCGTCATCGAGGCCCGGAAAGTTCGGCAGTCGCAGTGCCCCCGCGCCATCGCGCCCGCCGGCAAGCACGATCTTGCGCGCCCACACATCCTCGCAACCGCTGGCATTTTCGAGCGTCGCACGCACACCCTCGGTAGACGGCGCGAGCGCCACAAGCGCCGTCCCGTTCTCGACCTCGATGCCGACCGTATCGCGCACCCAAAGCAGATAATCGCGCCAGTCGATCCGCCCGACCTTGTAGAGCCGCGCCCAACCGTCCGCGCCGTGCTGCGCCTCGTACCACGCGCGGAACGTCAGCGAGGGCACGCCGAGATCCGGCCCCGTCAGATGCTTCGGCGAGCGCAGGATTTCCATGCGCGCGTACGTGCCCCACGGTCCTTCGTCACCGCGAGCATTCCTGTCGACTACGCGAACCTTCCGCACGCCCTCCCGCAGCAGCGCGAATGCCGCCGTCTGCCCGCACATGCCGCCGCCGACCACAAGAGCGTCGAGCATCGGCCGGCCATCCGGCCCCGCTGTCTCAGGAACCCAGTCCGCCGGCGGGTAGTTGATCATTTCGAGATCATGGCGCGCACGATCCGCCAGCGCCGCGAGCGCCCCCTCGTCACGCGCGCTCTTCACGCCCTGCCAGATCTCGGCCATTCTGGTCTCCGCTTCCCATCCACGCCAGAGGCGCGCTCATGATCGAGCTTCACTGCTACTACAGCCTGTCCTCGCCCTGGGCCTATCTCGCCGGCCCGCAGCTTCAGGACATTGTTCGCCGTCATCGCGTGCGCCTGCTGCTCAAGCCCTTTGACTTCCAGACCGTCGTGCCGAAAACCGGCGGCGTGCCCATCCGCACGCGGCTCGCCCCACGACGCGCCTATCATGACTTGGAGCTTACGCGCTGGAGCGATTATCTCGGCATGCCGCTCGTGCTCAAGCCCCGTCACTACCCGCACCAGATGCCGGCGGACCCGAATTGGAACAAGTATGCCGGCTGGATGGTGATCGCCGCCCAGGATCAGGGCCTCGACGCCTTCCCGCTCTCACACGCAATTCTGCGGGCCGTGTGGGCCGAGGAACGCGATATCGCACTCCCGAAAGTGCGCCGACAGATCGCCGACGAGAACGGCTATGACGGCGCTGCCCTCGTCGCTGCCGAGCAGAGCCCGCGCGTACAGGAGCTCTACCGCACCTATAGCGACGAAGCACTCGCGCTCGGCGTGTTCGGCGCCCCCACTTTCGTACTCGACGGCGAGATCTTCTGGGGGCAGGACCGCCTCGGCTTCGTCGACCGCGCGCTCGCCAAGAAGCGGGCTTTGATGAAGCCATAGCGGCTGCGCGCATCTGCTGCGCCTGACTTTCCAACAGCGCTCTGGCCAATCCGTATGCGAGTCGCCATCATGCGCCGCTTGTGCATGGGCTGGGAGAAATGAAGTGCCGGAATTCTTCGGGGTGCCGCTCGACGCCCGCTTCGCGGCCGTCTGCATCGCGACCTTCGTTGGCGGCTTCATGCGCGGGTTCGTCGGCTTCGGTGGCGCGCTCGTCAGCATTCCCGTGCTGAGCCTGGCTTACGATCCGCGCCTCGCCGTCGCCGCGATGACGATCGTCGGCATCCCCTCCCTGTTCCAGCTCCTGCCCGACGCGGTTCGCACCAGCGAGCCACCGATCGTGCTGCCGATCTCGCTCGCGATCCTGTTGTCCGCACCCGTCGGCACGTGGTTCCTCGTCATCACCAGCCCGGCGCTGATGAAGATCGTCATCTCCCTGCTCGTCGTGCTGATGGTTGCGATGCTGGCGCGCGGCTGGCGTCTCGAGGGCCATGTCGGCCGTCCCGTTCTATTCGGAGCCGGCATTGTCAGCGGCCTCGTTCAGGGCAGTGCGGGGATCGGCGGGCCGCCGGTTGTTGCCGTTGCCTTGTCGCGGCCGGGACCGCCAGTCCAGCAGCGCGGCAATGTGCTGGCGCTGATGACGGCCGTATCGGTCTCGTCGCTGCTGCCGCTTTGGTACTTCGGCCTCTTTGCGCGCCCGTCGGTCGTCATGGGGTTGCTGCTTGCGCCCGTCTACCTGGGATCGACCTATGCCGGCAGCCGCTACTTCGCGAGCAGCGGCGCGCGCTACTATCGCAATGCGGCGCTCGTCATGCTCACACTCATCGGCATGTCGACGCTGATCGCCGCCGTGCGCGATTATCTCGCATCGTGATCACGCGGCCTGCGGCTTCCCGCCGCCACCCATGAAGCGCTGATAAGCGTAGATCGGCGCGCCGATGGCCAAGCCGATGATGTCCGAATAGGAGCCCGGGTGCAGCAGACAGAGCGCGGCAGCTCCCATCACGATCCGCAGCGGCCAAGCGAGACGACCGCCGAACCATCCCTCGGACGCGCCTGCCAGGAACCACACCCCGACCGCCCCTGTCAGCATCGCCTGGATAATCGCAGACCACTCGCCCTGCATGAGGAGAACGGGCGATGCGTAGAACATGAACGGCACCAGGAACGTCGCGAGCCCGAACTTCACCGCGATGAATGATGTCTTCCAGGGATCCGCCTGCGCCATACCGGCCGCGGCGAACGAAGCGAGCGCAACCGGCGGCGTGATCGCAGAGATCACGGCGAAGTAGAAGACGAACATGTGCGCAACGAGCGGCTGAACGCCCATGCGCGCGAGACCGGGGGCGATCACGGCGGCGGCAATGGCGTATGCAGCGGTCGTCGGCATCCCCATGCCGAGGATGAGAGCGATCAAACCGGCAAAGATCATCGCCATAAGCTGGCTCGCACCCGCGACTCCAAGAATGAGCTCGGAGAAGCGGCCGCCGACACCGGTCAAAGCCACGACACCCACGATGATCCCGGCGCAGGCGCACACCGCCACGAGCTGAATGCTGTCACGCGCAGACTTCTCGAGAGCTTCGAGCGTGCGCTGCCAGCCGAACAACAGCGCCGGTACGGCGACCAAAGCGATCGCTGCCGCGAGCGATACCGATTCCGGCAGGAGGGGCAGCACATGCAGCATCAGCGCCATCATGGCGAAGCCGAAGGCGGCCAGGAGGATGAAACGTACAGCCGCACTGAAAAGCATGGCACCGGCGCTGTCGGCGCCATCCGTACTCACGGTGCCGTCGGCCTTGAAGTCCTTGAACCAGATCGCGATGGTTCCGCAGATGAGCGCCGCCATGATGCCGAGCGAGCCGGCGCGGAAAGGCGAGTAGCCTTCCAGCAGCACCCAGACGAGCACGAGGATGGGAGCGAGCAGATAGATCCGCGGCAATATCGCCCTGATGGGAGGTAGCTCGGAGAACGGGAGACCGCGCACACCCAGGCGGATCGCGTGCAAATCGACGTGAATCCAGCAGGCGATATAGAAAAGAATGCACGGGATGATCGCCGCCACTGCGATGGTCGAGTAGGGAATGCCCGTGATCTCGGCCATGAGGAAGGCGCCGGCGCCGAGCACAGGCGGCGTGATCTGGCCACCCGTCGAGGATGTAGCCTCGATGGCTGCCGCCGTCGGCCGGTCATAGCCAACTCTGCGCATCATCGGGATCGTCACCATGCCCGAAGCGACGACGTTCGCGACGGCCGATCCCGAGATCGCGCCAAACGCGACGCCCGACGCAACGCACGCCTTGGCCGGACCGCCGCGCGCCCAGCCAAAGAGGGCGTTGCAGGCGTCGTTGATATAATCGCCGGCCCGCGAAACCGTCAGGAAGGCCGCGAACGTCACAAAAAGGACGATGTAGGTCGAAGAGACCTGCGTCGTGACGCCGAAGATGCCGTACTCGCTGTAGATGTACGTGAAGAAGCGATCTATCGCGAAGCCGTTGTGGCGCAACACGCCCGGCATCCAGGGGCCGACGAAGCAATAGACAATGAAGATGCCGGCGATAATCGGCAGCGCGAGGCCCGTCATCCGGCGTGAGATTTCGAGCACGAGGAACGTGCCGACGATGCCGGTGATCACGTCACCCGGCGTGAACTGAGCACCGGCGCGGAAGAGGAGCCCATCGATCTCCCACCAGACGTAGACGGCGCAGGCAGCAGCGGCAGCAGCGAGGATCCAATCGTACCAGGGGATGCCGTCCGCCCCAACACGCAAGAACGGCGCAGAGATGAGGAAGCCAATCGCCAAGCCCCATCCAACGTGGATCGCCCGAAACATCAGGGGCTCGAGCGAATAGACGTTGAGAACGAAAAGGTGGAACAGCGTGAACGTGATGCAGAGGACGGCAACGACGTGCGCTTCCCAGCTTCGCAGGACGCGACGCGTTCCGATGAACTCCTCATCGGTGACCGGTGCCTTCACCTCGAGGTCCGTATCCTTCGCGTTCGTGCTCACGGCGCCCTGCCCCTTGACTGAAGTTCGTTACGCTTGGTCTGATGATAGCCAAACGGGCCGCGGCACTGCCGCGACCCGTTCGATACTCCTGTCGAAACTGCTCAGCCCTTCGGAGGAAGCAGCTTGTCGGGCACCTTGATGCCCTTCTCCTGGAAATACTTCACAGCGCCGGGATGGAACGGCAGGAACGTATTGCGATCCCAGTTCTCCGTCACCGTCTCCTTCGCTGCAGCGTGCCCCTTGACCATCTCGGGATTATTCTCGAGCACGGCTTTCATAACGGCGTAGACGAGGCTCTCCGGCACATCCTTGTGCGCGATCGCGAAGTTGTAGACGCCGACCGTCTTATGGTCCTCGGTCTGCTGCTTGTAGGTGCCCTTCGGGATCGTCGAGTCCGAAAGCTCCGGCATAGCCTTCTTCATCTTTGCGATCTCGTCGTCCGTGTAGGTGAAGAAGCGGACCTTGTTGGTCGTCTCGAGCTCGGAGAACGCCGCGATCGGTACGCCAGCGCAGAACGGGAAGACATCGATCAGGCCGTCCTGCAGGTTGGCGGCCATGTCGGAGCCCTGGCCATTGCGGATCGTCGCCTTGATGCCGAGCGTGTCGAACATCATCGGGAAGTACGTGCCGCAGGTGCCGGCGCGTGGGCCGACGCCGGCACGCTTGCCGGCGATGTCGGAGACGGCCTTGATCGGATTTTTCTCGAGCGTGATGAAGTGGAAGGGCGTGTCGTACATCGGGAAGATCGCCCGGATGTTGTTGTACTTCGTGCCCTTCGTCCACGCGCCCTCGCCAGTCCAGGCCTGCAGCGCGACGCCCATGGTCGTCATGCCGAAGTCGATCTGGCGGCTGTCGGTGAGAATGATGTTCTGATTGGGACCCTGCGTCTGCTGGGTGCTGATCTTGGTGCCGATCTTGCTGTTGACCAGCGAGGCCCAGACCTGACCATAGACGAAGTACGTGCCGCCCACCGACGCGGTGCCAAGCGTCAGCGTTTGTGGCCAGCTCGGATCCGGCGTCTGCGCCTCTGCCGCGGCGGAAAGCCCGAGAAGGGCCAGCGGGAGCGCCAAAAGCTTGCTGAGTCTAGTTCGCATATCTTTTCCTCTGGACGTTAAAACCGGGTTCCCTTTGATCGCGGCTTAGGCCGCGCCCTTTGCTGCTTATTGGAGCCCATTGCCCGCCGAATGCGGGCAATTGTGCTCTTTGTTCTCCTAATAGCGTCGCCGATCAGCGATGTCGCCCTCTTTTCGGCTTAAGCATTATCGGCGCGCAGCACCGCGCAGATGCCGTCGGTCACCGCATCCGTGGTGGCGCGGCCGCCGAGATCCGGCGTGTGCATGTCCGGATTGGCCGTGACGCGCTCGATGGCCCGCATCAGACGCTGCGCCGCAGCATTCTCCCCGAGATGCTCGAGCATCATGACGGCAGACCAGAACGTCCCGATCGGATTGGCGATACCCTTGCCCGTGATGTCGAAGGCCGAGCCGTGAATGGGCTCGAACATGGAGGGAAAGTGCCGCTCCGGATTGACGTTCGCGGTCGGCGCGACGCCGATCGAGCCCGAGAGCGCGGACGCGAGATCTGACAGGATGTCGGCGTGCAGATTGGTCGCGACGATGGTGTCGAGCGAACCGGGCTTCAGCGTCATGCGCACGGTCATGGCATCGACGAGCATCTTGTCCGTCGTCACATCGGAAAAGTCCTTCGCCACCTCGGCAGCAATCTCGTCCCACATCACCATGCCATGGCGCTGCGCGTTGGACTTCGTGACGATGGTCAGCAGCTTCCGCGGCCGCGACTGCGCAAGCTTGAAGGCAAAGCGCATGATGCGCTCGACGCCGGCGCGCGTGAAGATCGCGACGTCAGTCGCGACTTCCTCGGGAAGCCCGCGGTGCGCGCGGCCGCCGACGCCGGCGTACTCGCCCTCCGAGTTCTCGCGCACGATAACCCAGTCCAGATCTTTCGCCGTGACGCCCGCGAGCGGGCTCGCGATACCCGGAAGGATGCGCGTCGGGCGCACGTTCGCGTACTGGTCGAAGGGCTGGCAGATCGCGAGCCGGAGGCCCCAGAGCGTGATGTGATCCGGCACATCGGGCGCGCCCACGGCACCGAAGAAGATCGCGTCCGCATCGCGGATCTGCGAGAGGCCGTCCTCGGGCATCATGCGGCCGTGCTTGCGGTAGTAGTCCGAGCCCCAGTCGTATGAGCGCACGGCGAGCTTGAAGCCGCCATCGCGCGCCGCAAGCGCCTCGAGCACTTTGACACCGGCCGCGATGACTTCCTTGCCGATGCCATCTCCGGGAATGGCTGCGATCGAATACGTCTTCATGCTTGCCGCCCCTGCAGATCCTTCGTTGACATTCTCGGATATCGCCTAATTGCATCACCGTCCTGGGACGGCACTCCGCTTGGATAGCGCAATCTGCGGCATGACCGCATCTACGGCGACGGATGTTGGCCCCTCATGCCAGCGCGCCAACCGCGAGTCAACATGCCGGAAGCCGATAATTTCCTTATTTTCCTTGGTCTTGAGCACCTGTCATCGCCCTGGATTGCTGTTCGCGGAGAATGCCCGCTGCGCCTGGGGTCGCGTGTGGGGCGACGGATACGCGTAGTCGCTGCGTTCTCAGCTCGTATAGTCCGCGGGGGTGGACCATGCGCGCCAATGGTGTGACCACGGCGCTGCCTGAATGGGAGGGACCGAACTCATGAGCCAAACTCCGCCGATGTCGAAGGCCGGGCCGCCAATGGCCATCGCGTCGGTGCTCGCGGTGGCGTGCGCCTTCCTGGTGCTCACGGCCGGGACCGCCGACGCTCAGCGCCGGGGTGGCCGCGCCTCCGCGGGCGCACCGGCCGTCACAATCGCCGAAGTGCAGGTCGTGCCGATCAACGAGCGCATCGCCGCCGTGGGATCGGGCCGCGCCCGCCGACAGGTGACGGTCGCGACGCGGCACGCGGGCGTCGTGGCGAATGTGATGTTCGAGGGCGGGAAGATGGTCGAGGCCAATCAGCCGCTCGTGCAGTTGCACGCCGAGACCGAGCAGATCGCCGTCGAGACCGCCGAAGCACAGCGTGCGCAGGCAGCCGATGCCGTCGAGCGCCTGAAGCAGCTCACCGAGGGCGTCGTCACCAAGGTCGCCCGCGCTGAAGCCGACACAGCATTGAAAGTTGCCGATGCTGCGCTCCGCCGCGCCCGCGAGGAGCTCGACCGCATGACCATCCGCGCGCCATTCGCCGGCATCATCGGCCTCACCAATCTGCAGATCGGCGACTATATGGGCGTCGGCACGACGATCGCCTCGCTCGACGATCGCACATCGATCCTCGTCGAGTTCACCGTGCCAGAGGCCGTCGCGCCTATGATCAAGCAAGGCCTTCCGATCCGGGCGAGCCTGATCACGCGCTCCGGCGAGTTCTACGAAGGCAAGATAGATGCGGTTGGAACGCGCATAGATCCAGAAACCCGCACGCTCGCCGTGCGTGGCGAAATTCCCAATCCGACGCTGTCCCTCATCCCCGGCTCGACCTTCTCGATCAGCGTCGGTCTCACGGGTAAGCAGGCGCCCCAGGTGCCCGGCCTCGCCGTGCAATGGGATCGTCGCGGCGCTTTCGTATGGCGCCTCACGTCGAGCAATGCCGTCGAGCGCGTCGACATTGCTATCGTCTCGCGCACCGGCGATCGGGTCATGGTCGATGCCGCGTTGAAGGCCGGTGACAAAGTCGTCTTCGAAGGCGGCGATCAGTTGCGCGCCGGTCAGACCGTCCAGCCACAGGGTTCGTGAGCGGCCGCGTGAGCCGCCATGTGATCAGCTTGGGCGATCGCCCTCTCCTCCCCGATCCGAGGTAATGCCGCCATGACGCCGACAGCGCCTGAGTCTCGCCCGATGCCACCCGACGATGGCGGCTGGGTCGGCACGTTCATCCGCCGCCCGGTGCTGACGATCGTGCTCAATCTGCTCATCATCGTCGCGGGCTATGCGGCGCTGCAGGGCATTGAAATCCGCGAACTGCCGAACGTCGATCGCCCCGTCGTCACCGTGCGCGCCAGCTATGAAGGCGCAACGCCGCAGACGATGGATGCCCAGATCACCGCCATCATCGAAAGCGCCGTCTCGCGCGTCCAGGGCGTCAGCGCGATCTCATCCAATTCCTCCTATGGATCGAGCCGCGTCACGATCGAGTTCTCGAGCAAGACGAACCTCGAGTCGGCCGCAATGGACGTGCGCGATGCAGTCGCCAGCATCCGCGGGCAGCTTCCGAAGGACATGAAGGACGATCCAACCGTCCTCAAAGCGGATGCCGATGCCTCGCCGATCATGCGTCTCGTCATTGCCTCCGACAAGCTCTCCGAGAGTGAGCTGACCGATCTCGTCAACAACGTCATTGAGGATCGACTGGCGGCCGTTGAAGGTGTCGCCTCCGCCGCCTCCTACGGCCTTCGTGCGCGCACGATCGAGGTGCGCATCAATCAGGCGGCTTTGGCCGGTCGCGGGCTCGCGCTCTCCGATCTCACGGCCGCTATCAGCAAGGCCTCCATCACCGGCCCCTCGGGCGCGCTCGAGAACCCGACGCAGCAACTCCTGGTCAAGGCAGAAGCACCGATCCAGACGCCGGAGGAAGTGGGCGCTCTCGAGCTGAATTCGACGACCCGCGTATCCGATGTCGCGTTCGTCCGCTGGGGCTTCCAGGAGGCGACGGCGATCACACGACTAGACGGCAAAACGGCCGTCGGCATGGAGATCATCCGGCAGGCCCAATCCAACACGATCGACATATCGGAGAGCGTGCGCGCCGCGATCGCGGAGCTGAAACGCAGCCTGCCGCAGGGCGTCGAGATCTCCATCATTTCCGATGATGCCGTCTTCATCGAGGAGGCCGTGCGCGAGGTCGTCATCGCGCTCATCGTCGCCAGCGTGATCGTCATCATCGTCATCCTGGTGTTCCTGGCTTCGATCCACGCGACGATCGCGCCCGCCATCGCCATTCCGATCTCCCTCATCGGCACGCTGGCAGCCGTCTGGATGGCCGGCTTCTCGCTCAACATCATCACACTTCTGGCGCTCGTCGTCGCAACGGGTCTTGTGGTCGACGACGCCATCATCGTGATCGAGAACATCGCGCGTCACCGTGCCTTGGGTGCCGGACCACGCGCCGCCGCCGTCATCGGTACGCGGGAGATCGTCTTCGCCGTGCTTGCGACTACGGCGACGCTCGCAGCCGTGTTCATCCCGGTCTCGTTCATGCCGGGGCTGGTCGGCAGCCTGTTCTCCGAGTTCGGATTCGTGATGGCCTTCTCCGTGACCGTGTCCTCTTTCGTCGCGCTCACGCTCTGCCCGATGCTGGCCGCCAAGATCGGCACCGGGCACCATGGCCCGAGCGAGACGCCCAGTCGTTTCGAGCGCATCGCCGGCGAGGTCGGCAACTTCTACGCGCGCATTCTCGACTGGTGCCTGGCGTTCCGCTGGATCTTCGTCGGAATATGCCTCGCATTCGGCGCAGCCGCCTATGCTGCGTTCCTGCTCGTGCCGAGCGAGATCACGCCAAGCGAGGATCGCAGCGTGATCAACATCAACATCAGCGCGCAGCAGGGCAGCAATATCGACTACGTCTCGCGTAAGATTGCGCCCGTCGAGGAAGCCCTCAACGAGCTCAAGAAGAAGGGCGAGATCACCGGCATCCTGACGACGGTCGGCCGTGGCGGACAGAACCGCGCCACCATCGTCGCGCCGCTCGCGCCCTGGCGGGAACGCAAACGCAGCCAACAGGCCATCCAGGCCGAGTTGCAGGAGAAGCTCTCCAACATCGCCGGCCTGTCGATCTCGACGCGGTCGCCGAACAGCCTCGGTATCCGCGGCGGCGGCCAAGGACTGAGGTTCGCGGTCACCGGAACCGACTACGACAAGATCGCCGACGGCGCGACGGCACTCGCGCAGCGTCTGTCGCAGACACCCGGCTTCCGCTCGGCACGTACGGACTTCGCTACGACGCAGCCCCAGCTCTCGGTCGTGATCGACCGCGAGGCGGCGACGAGGCTCGGCGTCCCGATCGATGCGATCACGAGCCTCATCAACACCATGGTCGACTACACGAAGGCAGCCGACCTTTTCATTGGCGAAGAGATCGTGCAGATCCAGGTCAAGCCCGGTGGACGTCCCATCGATGATCCCTCGGACCTCAACAACGTCTTCGTAAAGACCGGCAACGGCAGGTTCGTCGCACTATCCACGCTCGTGAAAATGCAGGAGGTGGCGATCTCGCCCACGCTCGCGCGCGAAAGCCGCAGGCGCGCCGTCCCCGTGAGCGCCCAGCTCGCCGAAGGCACCTACCTGAGCGATGCCGTCCAGACGCTGCGCGCCATCGCGCCCGAAGTGCTCGGTGAGGGCATGTCGATCACGCTGCTCGGCGAGGCCAAGACGCTCAACGAGGCAACACAGAGCACGACCTTCGTGTTCGCGCTGGCCTTCCTGATCGTTTTCCTGGTTCTGGCAGCGCAGTTCGAGAGCGTTGTCAGCGCCCTTGTCATCATGGTGACCGTGCCATTCGGTCTCGCAGCCGCGATGTTTGCGATCCTACTCACTGGTGGCTCGCTGAACGTCTACAGCCAGATCGGTCTCGTGCTGCTGGTCGGCGTCATGGCCAAGAACGGCATTCTCATGGTCGAGTTCGCCGATCAGAAGCGCGACGAAGGTAAGGCCGTCCCGGAAGCCATTCGCGAGGCCGCGACCACGCGGCTGCGGCCGGTGATGATGACCGCGCTGGCGGCGGTGGTGGGTGCGTTTCCGCTCGTCATTGCGACGGGCGCGGGCGCCGAGGCACGGCTGGCGCTCGGCTGGGTGATCATCGGCGGGCTAGGCTTCGCGACGGTCTTCACGCTCTTCCTGGTGCCGGTCGCCTACCGCATCCTGGCGCCACTCGCGAAGCCGCGGGCACACGAGACGCAGATCCTGATCGACGAGCTCAAGGCCGCGCCTAACTCATCGCAGGCTGCCGGGCACGCCTAGGCCGCAACAGCCGGTCCGCCGTGGAAGCGGCGGACGGCCAGCCAGCCGACGATGATGGCGAGTACGAGCACGATCGCCTGTGCGATGGCGAAAGGCGGTTCGGACTGCGTCGGTGCGAACGCGTTGAACGCGGGGATCTTCTGGAAGGCCTGCACCACGGCGACGAACACGTTCAGATAGAGCGCGAACACGGCGGTCACGAGATAGACGGGCCGCCAGAAGCCCCTGAGCCCGAACACGTAGAGTGCGAGCACCGCGAAGGTCAGCGCGACGAGGGAGATGATGCCGAAAATCACAGCCGGCGTCAGGGTCGTAATCGGGAAAAGGAAGCCCGTCACGCTCGTCAGAATCGTCGTAAGCAGGAAGAGGCCTGCGATGAGCCCCGACTGGCGGCCACGGAGGAGGTCCGCGACCCACACCAGACCGAGTGCGATCGCTAACAGACTGATGACGACGTGCAGAGTTGTAAACGCCGAGAGCGACATTCCGAGGATCATGACCAAGCTCCAAAGTTCCGGCACACCATGAGCGGCAGTTTGACCAGCTCCGTTTGCCGTTCCAAGACATTTCGTCCGCTCTGCCTGCGTGAGAAGCAATTCAACTCGGCCGGCAGCAGCTTTTCTCAACGCCCATAATCCACTAGCGTCAGTCGGAACGAAATCATACCTGGGGATGAGACGCCATGCGCCCACTTGAATTCGGATGGTTCCTGCCGACGCGCGGCGATACGGACGACTACGGCGATCCCCTCAAGGTCGCGGCAGGCTCCGAGATGTTCGAGCGCGTGACCCGCGCCGCTGAAGACTGCGGCTTCGAGTACATGCTCATTCCCGTCGGTCATCAGTGCTGGGATGCCTGGATGACGGCGGCGCTGATGATCGGTCGCACGAAGTCCATCAAGATGCTCGTCGCGGCGCGGCCGAGCTACATCAATCCCGTGCTGCTCGCCAAGATGATCGCGACCTGCGACCAGCTCTCGGGCGGACGCATCTCGATCAATCTCATTGCGGGCCAGAGCGAGGCGGAGAACGTCGCCGAGGGCATCAAGCTCAACAAGGAAGAGCGCTACGACGTCATGGACGAGGAAGTCCATATCCTCAAGAAGCTCTGGATGGCCAATGGCAAGCCTGTCGATTTCGAGGGCCGGCACTACACGCTCAAAGGTGCGGAGCTACCCTCGCCCATCTATCAGAAACCCTATCCGAAGTTCTATCTCGGCGGCGGATCGGCGCAGGCCGCAGAAATCTCCGCCAAGCACTCCGACGTCCATCTCTTCTGGGGCGACACGACCGATCGCGTCACCGCCAACATGAAGGAGCTGCGCGCGCTGGCCGCGAAGCATGGACGCGAGGACAAGCTCGGCTTTGGCATGCGCCTTCAGATCGTATGTCGCGAGAGTGAAGCCGAGGCCTGGGAGGCCGCGAACGGCCTCGTCAAGAATGTGACGGACGCGCGTGAGAAATACATCCGCGAACACTATGCCCAATCAGTGGCGAACCAGCGCGTGCAGGAGCTGCGCGCGACGCACGGCGACCTCATCGCACCGAACCTCTGGTCGGGGCTTGCCCGCGCGCGCCCTGGCGCCGGCATCTGCATTGTCGGCAATCCCGATCAGTGCGCCGACGTGCTTCAACAGTACATCGACATCGGCTGCCATTCGTTCTGCCTCTCGGGCTATCTGCACGATGCCGAGGCGTGGCGCTTCAAGAAGATGGTCCGGCCGCTTCTTGCCGAGCGGAACAAGGGACGGATGGTGGCTTGACCCCCGGCGAGAGATAAAGACTTTCGATCGTCCGCTCGCTGCGTCCGGAAAGCGTTGCCTGCGCCGACGTGCCGGCATCGAGCAGCAGGCGCGTGAGGCCGAGGCTTGCCGGCAGCGGTGCGCCATAGGTCTTATCGCCGGTCATGCCGTCGTAAGAGAGCGCGAAGCGGACGCCGCGATCGCGCAGATCCTCGAGACCCGCGATCAGGTCCGCCTGCTGAAGCTGACGCACATAGCGCCGATCGCGCCCGACGGTCGTGCCGAGATAGGGCGGATCGAGATAGACGAAATCATGCGGGCCTGCGTCCGCGGTCGTTTCGATCCAATCGCCGCGGCGCACCTCGGTCCGCCCGCGCATGAGCCGCGACGCCTCGACGATCGCAGCCGTCATACGCTTCGGAGCCATGCCAAGCCGCCGCCGGTCGACGGACTGCGTGAATTGCCCGGCCGCATTGAAGCGCACGGCATTCTTGACGCAACGGCAAATGAGATAGAGCAGATCGACGGCATTGCCTTCGGCGTTGTAGCGCGCACGCACGACATTGAAGTAGTCACGGTCGCCGGGCTTCTGTCCGTGCCAGATATCGCCATAGCGCCGAGCCGTCTCGGCGGGCGTATCGATGATCGACGTCCAGAGCTCTGCAATGGGAGCGAGAACATCCGCGATCACGTAGCGGCGCGCCAACTGCGCCTCGAGCGCCCAGAGCGTCATGGCTGCCGAGCCTGCAAACGGCTCGAACCAGACCTCGACATCGCGCGGCACGCAGGCACCGATGCGCGCAGCGAGCACGCGCTTGGAGCCCTGGTAGGGAACGGGATGCGGCAGACGTGCCGACATGCCGAATGGCACTAAGGCGTCAGCTGCAGCTCGACACGGCGGTCGGCCTGCTGGATCTCGCGCAGCGGGAGGCGGCGCCTGTCGATGCCCTGGAAGGGATCGCGTTTACCGCGCGGGACGAGCGACAATCCACCCGAATATCCCGCCGCGCGCAGGTAGCGCTCGATGGCCTCGAGGCGACGGAGCGACAAACGCATGTTGTAGCCATCAGGCCCGCGCGCATCGGCGTGCCCCGAGAGCGTGACGCTTGCCGGGCGCTTGAGGCGCAAATATTCGGCGAGAAGCGATGCCGCCCGCTCTCCACCCGGCGTCAGCACCACCTGATTGGAAACGAATGTGATCGGCACCGGGATCGGTGCCTGCACTGCCGCAGGCGTGGATACGGCGCGCGGCGCTACCGAGGCTGGCGGGATGATGCCCGCCGCAGCGAGCTTCGTATCCGGAGTGGACGGCGGAGCAGCAACCGGCCCAGAGAAGGCAGCGGCCGACCGCGGCGCGGCGGGGTCATTCGGTTTTTGCCCCTGCGCCGTGGATGACGGACGCGGTGGCTGTTGCCCTGACATCTCCTTGCGTGTCCGGTCCACCAGAGCCTCGAACTCGGCGAGCGCACGCTTGTTCGAGGCGTCCTCACCCTTGAGCGATCCCGGCTGCGGCCGCTTCACCTCGACCTGTGGCCGTTCGACGGGTTGTGGCGCGGCACGGGCCGCCGGCGATCTGTTGTCGGCCGATGCAGTCCTGGTCTGCGGAGAGGCGGTCGCCAGCGATGGCCCAGCCTCAGGCACGACGAGCTGTCGCGACGCGCCGCGCACTTGTGCGCCACCATCCTTGGGTTGCGAGACGATCGACAGCTCGAGCGGTCCAGCAGTAATGCCGTCCGTCACGATAGCCGACCACTGGCCCTCGTCCGAGGCGGTCACGTTCGCGATCTCGCGCCCGTTCGCCAGCACGGTCACTTTGTGGTTCGGCGGCGAGCGGCCGGCGAGCACGGAAGGACCGCCTGCCTCGATCCGCGCCACTTCAATGGCAAGGAGAGCCGATGTTCCGGGCGGCAGCGCCGGCGACGATGGCGTGAGTGCTGCCGATTTGCCTGCGGATGTCGATTTCTTCGTCGCTGCTGAGGAGGGAACGGCGGCGGCGGTGACCATCTCGTTGCGATCACTGCTCACATACGTCCAAAGTGCATAGCCCGAAGCCAGCGCACCGCTCGATATGCCTAAGATAATGAGGACGAGCAGAGATCGACGCATCACTGCACCTCTATCCGGAAATAATCGCGCACAGGTTCTATTCCTAATCTGAATGCTGCAGTGCCGCAACCGCGTGTGGTGAGCTTATGCCAAGCCGGTTAACCTCGCCCTAACCATAAAATGGGGCATGTTCCGGGCTATTTTGGCATTCAGCTGGATTTGCAGGCGTGCGTGAAACTCGGCCTATCGCGCTTTTTGGGGCCGCCTACGGCTGAATTTTTCTGCTCGGCAATATGCCGATCGCAATTCCACCGACGATCAGCAGCAAAGCCGCGGTCGTAAATGCGTCGAATGGCTCGCCGAGCGTGATCATCGACGAGACCACGCCGAAGACGGGCACAGCCAGCAAACCCAGCGCCGTCGAGGTCGCGGGAAGGGAACGATTGATCGTGCTCTGCGCCCAGTAGGCAAGGGACGAGCTGATCGTGCCGCCGTATAGCAGCAGCGCATAAAAATGCGGCGTGGCATCCACGGACGGCCAGCCTTCGAAGATCAGCGCAGCGGTCGAGCAAGTCGCGGCGGCGAGCGCCAGCTGCCAGAACAGGAGGTCGAATGCTGAAGACGCCCATCTGTGCATGCGCGTGAAGACGATGCTGGCAGCCCAAATGATCGCGGCGAGCAGAATGAGCGCGTGCCCGGTGAGAACGCCGTGGTCCTGCCATTGAATAGCGAGCGGGTTGACCAGTAGCAGCAGCCCGAGAATACCACTCGCAATCGCGACGAGCCGTTGCGCCGTCATCGTCTCGCCGGCAAACAACCAGGCAAAAGGGAAGACCCACAGCGGCGTCGTATAGGCGAGCAGCACCGTGCGCCCCGCCGAGACATACATGAGCCCTAAAGCGCAGAGCATTCCGAACGCGCTCATGTGCAGCAGCGCGAGGCTCAGCACGACCGGAATGTCCTGGCGCGGCGGCAGGCGCAGCTTGCCGGTGAGGAGACCAATCAAGCCCACGACCAGAGCGCCGAGTGCGAGCCGCGCCGCGACCGACCAGAGGGGCGACATATAGGAAAGAATCGCCTTGTTGACGGGCCAGGCCACACCCCAGGAAAGAGCCAGGATCATGAGCAAGCCGAAGGCCGTGGCCGGCGAGAGCGTGGAGCTCGTTTGCGTTTCGCTGGCCATGGCCACGACTTTCCAATTCCAATGCGAGGCGCCCTAAGAGCGTTATCGGGCGGCTCCCGTCAAGCACACTCGATCCGGCGCATATCAGCAGAGCGCGAAGTCATCGGTGCGCGGGTTGCCCTGCCGGCGGCGCGGAGCGTACTCTCCTTGCAGAGCTGCGCGCTCACGACGCGGCCCTTTGACGGAGGAAGTTCTATGCCCGAGAGCTCGCCCACGCGCGCCACCCTTCCGCTCGCGCACATCCGCGTCCTCGATCTGACCGCGCATCGCGCCGGACCGACCGCCGTGCGCCAGCTCGCCGACTGGGGCGCTACCGTCATCAAGATCGAGCCTCCCGCCGACAGCGACGTCGATCCCATGGGCGGCAAGCGTCACGATTTCGACTTCCAGAACCTCCATCGCAACAAGCGTTCGATGACGCTCAATCTCAAGAGCGCCGAGGGCAAGGCGATCTTCATGGCGCTCGCAAAAGAGGCCGACGTGATCGTCGAGAACTACCGCAGCGACGTGAAACTGCGCCTCGGCGTCGACTATGACAGCGTCGTCAAAATCAACCCGCGCATCATCTACGGCTCGATCTCGGGCTTCGGCCAGTCAGGCCCCGACGCGACACGGCCCGGCGTCGACCAGATCGCGCAGGGCATGGGTGGGCTCATGTCGATCACCGGCCTCCCTGGCCAGGGGCCCGTGCGCGTCGGCATTCCGATCGCGGACCTGACGTCCGGCCTCCTGCTCGCGCAAGGCATCATGCTGGCGCTCTATGAGCGCGAGCGCTCGGGCAAGGGTCAGTGGGTGCACACCTCGCTCATCGAGGCGCAGATCTTCATGCTCGACTTCCAGGCCGCCCGCTGGCTCATGAAGGGCGAGGTGCCGGGCCAAGCCGGCAACGATCACCCGACGAGCATCCCGACCGGCGTGTTTCAGACGAGCGATGGCTACATCAACATCGCCGCCTCGGGCGACAATCTTTTCAAGCGCTGCTGCGAAGCGCTCGAAGCTCCCGAGCTGCTGAGCGATCCAGATTATGCGACCGGCGGCAAGCGCTCGAAAAACCGCAAGGTGCTCAACGAGAAGTTTGCCGCGCGCACGCGCACGAACACCTCGGCCTACTGGATTGCCGCGCTCAACAAGGCCGGCGTGCCGTGCGGACCAATCAACACCATCGACAAGACGTTCGCCGAGCCGCAGGTCAAACATCTCGGCATTGCGCGCACGATGAGCAACAAAAAGCTCGGCGACCCCAAGGTCGTGGGGCAGCCAATCAACATGTCGCGCTTTCCCCAGCCCGAGGCGCTCGATCCCACGCCCGAGCTCGGCGAGCACACGGCAGATGTGCTCGCGAGCCTCGGCTATGGCGAAGCCGACATCAAGGCGCTGAAAGCCAAGGGTGTGATCTGAGCCAAACCGTCGGCGGCTCTACTCGGCGAACGTCAGTGTCGCATTGAAGGCTGCGCGCGCCGGCACCTCCAGGCGCGCGCCCTTCTCCGCGATTGGAATGCCATTCTGCTTGAGAACGCCCGCAGCGCGCGCAAGCGATGTCGTACGGAAGCCGAGCACTGCCATGTAGGTCGAACGTCCGGCCGCATCGGGCATCCCATCACCGAATTCCGCACGAGCCGTTGCCTCGGTGACAATGTCCAAATCGGTTCCGGCAACGATCACCCGCTTGCCGCCCTCGATGTCCCGCACCGCATCTGCGCCGAACATCGCCACATAAAGCTTCGACGCAGCTGCCGGATCAGGATGCACGAACACCGCGCGCGAGACCGCAACGACGCCGTTCTCATGCCGGCGCCACTCGTCGCGCCATACGAGATCGCGCGTCAGGTGATGGCAGTAGTAGATTCGCCCGTACGGCGTATCGCCCTCAGGAATGGACACGGTCCGGAAAGTCGCCTGCCGCTCGCCGCCATCCAGGCGCACGGGCCGCGAGAATTCGCGTGGTGCCTTGGCATTGACGCCGGCCGCGCTCAACGCCGCGTAGAGCGCGGCAGAATCCTCCGTCCCGAATACGAAGCCATTGAGCCCGTAAGGCGACGCCTGCACATCGGGGCGCACATCCGGCGGCGCATCCTTCGGCACCGCGATCAGCTCGAGATAGTCCGTCCCGAACATCGCGAGATGGTTCATCGAACCAAGCGTGTGATAGCCGCGTTCGGTGAGCGTGAAGCCGAGCCGGCGGAAGGTGTCCGCGGCACCATCGATGTCGGTGCGGGCATTGATGACGACGTGATCGAGTGTCGGAACAGGAAGCGCCATTCGGAACCTCTCAGGATTGCTACGAAACCTCATACCACAGCAGCCCGGCCTGTCACAGTTGCGTGCCGGCGGCTTTGAGCCGAGAGTGCTACCTAAAAGCTATCGTCGCCGCTTCATGGAGGAGAGCGCTCATGAAAGTCTTCTGCACGGGAGCATCCGGCTATATCGGGGGCTCGATCGCGGCCGCACTTGTCGCGAACGGCCATCAGGTGCGCGGGCTCGTGCGCTCGGCTGAAGGGGCCGAGAAGGTCCGCGCGCTCGGCATCGCACCGGTCACCGGCACACTCGACGATGCCGCAATCCTTGCTGCCGAGGCGCGCGCCGCTGATGCCGTCATCAACGCGGCTAGTGCCGATCACCGCAATGCAGCCATGGCTCTGCTCGGCGCGCTCGATGGCTCGGGCAAAGTCTTCATCCACACGAGCGGCTCGAGCATCGTCGGCACGCGCGCCGCTGGCAATCGCGTGGACGAAGTCTTCGACGAGACCACACCCTTCACGCCATCGCCGGCGCGCGCGGCCCGCGTCGCACTCGACAAGGAGATCCTCGCCTATGGAAGCAAGGGCGTGCGCGCGGCCATCGTCTGCCCGACCCTGATCTATGGTGACGGCCATGGCGCGAAGGTCGACAGCGTGCAGGTGCCGTGGCTCATCCGAACAGCCAGGAAACACGGCGTGGCGAAGCACTACGGTCCGGGCGAGAATATCTGGTCCAACGTCCACATCGACGACCTCGTCGATCTCTACCTACGCGTCCTGAAGGACGCTCCGGCGGGCGCCTTCTATTTCGCGGAGAACGGCGAGAACTCCATGCGCGAGCTGTGTGCGGCCATCAGCCGGATGCTCGGCCTCGGGGGCACGACGCAAGCGATGTCGCTCGCGGAGGCCACGGCCGAATGGGGCGACGGCGCTGCCCAGGACACCATGGGCTCGAACAGCCGCGTCCGGGCGGCCCGCGCCCGCAAGGAGCTCGGCTGGTCGCCGCAGGGGCGCGCGCTGCTCGACGAGATTGCCAACGGCTGTTACGCGCGGCAGCCATAAGATCGCACCTCCTTGAAGGGAACCAGAACTGCCCCCAAATAGTTTCTGAGGTTGCGCCGCGCTGCGGCTGTGAACGATGGTTTTTGGGAGAGGCGTATGGTTGACCGTCAAGATGTCGATGCCGCTCGGCGGCGCGTTGCAGAACTCGAGGGCTTCTATTTTCATCTAGCCGCTTATGTGGGCGTACTCGTACTGCTCACGGTCGTGAATGCGCTCAATTCGGCCGATGGCTGGTGGGTGCAGTGGGTTTGGATCGGCTGGGGCATCGGCATCGTGGCTCATGCCATCGCCGTCTACGCGTCGCGCCCTCAGTTCGTTCTCAACTGGGAACGGCGCAAGTTCCGCGAGCTGGTACGCCGCTAGAACGACGCCGACGGCATCAGGGAAAACCTGTAGATGGTTGGCCGCGCTCTACGGAGCGCGTCCGGGCCATATGACTTCGTAGCGGTCGTCGCCGTACGTGCCGGGTCCAACCATTACCCATCCCCTGCGTGCGTAGAAGCCGGCAGCCTTCGTGTTCCGCCCGGTCGTCAACCATGCGCGCGTGATGCCCTGAGTGCGCAACCAATCAACGGCGAGATCCAGGAGGCGCCCGCCGATCCCCTTGCCCTCGAACTCCGGCAGAACGAACAGCGCGAAAACCGTGGCCTCCTCTCGATCTGCAATCGAGAACCCGACGATCTCGCCCTCGCACACGGCGACCCATCCCTTCGCCGTCGTCAGGAATGAGGCCGCCACGCTCTCTTCCGTGATGCCGCGTGCGCGGAGCTGCTCCGGCGTCAGGATGTTCTCGCGAACAGCAAACCGCACGCGAGAGATCTTCGGCATGTCATCGCCTCTGGCCTCGCGATGGATGATGCCGCCGATGTTCATGATCGCCTCACTGCCCGCTTCTTACGTCTTCATTCCCGTGATGGACGCGCTCAACCTTATCCCCGCCGTTCAAACGCTGGCTAGATTTCGTGCGCAACTTGCTGGCCAGAAAGCGCACACATGGCGGACACTCCCAACCTCGGCCTTCCCTACATCATGGCCGCCCAGGCCCAGAAGCACATCACGCATAACGAGGCAATCCGCGCCCTCGACGCGCTGGTGCACCTCGCTGTCATCGATCGCGACAGCACGACACCACCGGATGATCCAGCCGACGGCGACCGCCACATCGTCGGTGCTGGCAGCACCGGCGCATGGTCGGGCCACGACCTCGAGATCGCAGCATTCCAGGACGGTGGCTGGGCCTTCTTTGCGCCGCGACTCGGGTGGCGCGCCTGGATTGTCGAAGAGAGCGCGCTCAGAGCATGGAGCGGCAGCGCGTGGATCGCCGTCGGAGGCGGAGGTGGTGGCGGAGCAGGCGGCGACGGCGTCTTCGACACGCTCGGCATCAACGCAACGGCCGACGAAACAAACCGTCTCGCGCTCGCTTCGCCTGCCGCACTGTTCAACCACGCCGGCGCCGGCCATCAGCTCAAGATCAACAAATCCGCTGCCGGCGACACGGCCTCCTTCCTCTTCCAGACGAACTGGTCTGGCCGCGCCGAGTTGGGCACGGCGGGCGACGACGACTTCCACTTCAAGGTGAGTCCCGACGGCAGCGCCTGGCACGAGGCCATCCTCATCGACAAGGACACGGGCGAGGTTTCCTTCCCTTCCGGCGTCGACATCGAGGCTGCGGGTGGTGACATGCCCGCGAGTACGTACGATCCGCAGAATATCGAAGCCGATGCCTTCGACCGCGCGAACCACACCGGTGCCCAGGCGATCGGTACGGTCACGGATCTACAGGCGACGCTCGACGGCAAGGCCGCGCTCGAGCCCGAGGTCAATGCGCAGTCAGGAACCAGCTACACACTGACACTCGCCGATCGCGGCAGCCTCATCGCGATGAGCAACGCCGCCTCCAATACCGTCACGATTCCCACAAATGCCAGCGTCGCCTTCCCTATCGGCACGATCATCAGCATCGTCCAGCTCGGCACCGGCACAACCACGATCGCTGGCGCGACGGGTGTCACCGTCAACGGCGCATCCGGCGGCACGGGCAGCATCGGCAGCCGATATCAGGCCGCCGCACTTCTCAAGACCGCGACCGACACCTGGACCATCTCCGGCGATTTCGGTAGCTCAGCCGTCACAGCCATTGCACGCACGCTCCTCGCGCAAACCTCCCAGGCGCTCATGCGGACGACCGGCCTCGGCCTCAGCGCTGATGGATCAAGCTTCGTTGTCGCCGCGAACTACGCGGCCATGCGCGGCCTGCTCGGCATGACGCAGGCCGATGTTGCAGGTCTCACAACCGCCGCATCGCCGCAGTTCGCCGCTCTCGAGATCGGCCACGCCTCAGACACGACCCTCGGCCGCACCGCGGCAGGCGTCCTCAATGTCGAGGGCCGCGACATCGCGCACACCGAGCCGGGCCTCAATGCACAGACGGGCACGAGCTACACGCTCGCCCTCGCCGACAAGGGGCGCATCCTCACGATGAACAACGCGAGCCCGAACACGCTGACGATCCCGGCCAGCAGCGCGGTCGCCTTCCCGCTCGGCACCATCATCAACGTCGTCCAGATCGGCGCAGGCACAACGACGATCGAAGGTGGCAGCGGCGTCGCAGCTAATGGCGTGCCCGCGGGCGCCGGCAACATCACGGAACGCTGGCAGGGCGTCGCACTTACCAAGATCGCCACCGATGCCTGGGTGCTTTCCGGCGCTATCGGAGAAGTCGCATGAGCCTGATGCTTCACAGAGCCGCCATGCTCAGGCCCCCGGTGAGCGCACCGACTCCGCCTTGGCAGATGTCAGCTCCCTCGCTTACGGCGGGCACTACGGAAATCAGCGTCGACCGCGCCGACGCGCCCCACTCCGACGGGCCGATCACGGGTTACGATCTGCGCTACTCGACGGACGAGACGAGCTGGACTGTCGAGCCTATGAGCTCCGATCCGCAGGACATCACGGGCCTCTCCGTGGGCACCGAATACTTCGTCCAGACCCGCGCCATCAACGCGGCCGGCCCCGGCCCGTGGTCGCCGAGCGCATCGGTGGATACGACAGTCGTCACGGTACCCGGTGCCTTCGAGGCGGACGACTGGTCGATCGCCTCGGGCGACGAGGAAGCCGACGTCACGATCAACAGCCTGCCGGGCGACGGCGGCGACACGATTATCGATATCGAATATCGGCTCGACGGCGGCTCGTGGGTATCGAGCAGCGGCACGTCATCTTTCACGATCTCGGGGCTTACGAACGGTCAGGAATATGACGCCGTATTGCGCGCGGTGAACAGCGTCGGCTCTGGCGCGGCGAGCGACACGAAGTCGGTAACGCCAGAAGTTGACGGCCGCGACCTGACCATCGGCCTCAAGGCGTTTTGGGAGCTGGGCGAGGCGTCAGGCACGCGCAATGACAGCCACGGCAGCAATCATCTAGCCAGCGTCAATGCTGTCGGTCAGGCTGTGGGCAAGGTGGGCGATGCAGCTTCTTTCACCTCGGCGAGCTCGCAGGAGCTGACCATCGCCGACAATGCCGATCTGGGCTACAGCGGCGACTTCTCGTTTGCAGCCTGGTTCTACAATGGCGCCAGTCAACCGATGGCCAGCAAAGGCAGCGGCGCGTTTGCGCAGAATGAATGGTCGCTGGGACTGGCGTTCGTCTCCGGGCAGAGCCTGCGCGGCACCGTCTATCAATCCGGCGGCGTGTCGACGGCAGCGACCGTACCGACGATGCTCTCCTCCAATACGTGGTACTTGGCCATCCTCACCTATACGGCCAGCACGCGCGCAATAACGGTCTCGCTCAATGCAGGCACGCGGGCGACCGCCACTCTGGGCGGCGATCCAGTCCGCAAATCCCACCCGTTTCAGCTCGGACGCTTCAATACGGGCTTCATGAGCGGTCGCCTCGATCAGGTCGGGTTCTGGAAGCGCACCCTCACCACCGACGAGGAGGCGTGGCTCTACAATAGCGGCAATGGCCGCAGCTACGCCGAAGTCGCAGCATCGGGAGCGTGATGGCCGGAACAGTGCGCCTCCAGAAGGGCCTTAATGGTATCGTGCCATTTGGCGGCGCCGCTCGGGCCAAGGTGAAGCCCGTCGCGAAGATCAGGAATATCTATAGGCAAGGTGACGATCTTCGCCTGCGTCTCCGCGAGCGCGAGAATGATAGAGCGATTTAGTTCCGCGACACGGTCTCCAGCGTCAACAAACGGCAGAACTGGATGCACGATCATGGCAATGCCTTCCGCCTGTAGCTCCTCAACGATGGCCCGAACATTGGCGCTGGTCTCGGCAGGCGGTACGCCCTTGAGAATGTCGTTTGCGCCGATCATAAGAAACACAACGCGCGGTCGGAGACGGATGATCTCGTTCAGCCGGTAAAGGACACCCGCTGACGTGTCGCCATTGAAGCCGTAGTTTGCAACGCCTGAGCAAGAGGTCATTTCGGACCATGGGACGCCTGCTGTGAGACTGTCTCCGAGCATGACGGCGCATGGCCTGCGGCTGGCCCCCGCGAGCATCTCATACCGTGCCTGAAGCATAGTCATCTTCGGGGCGAGCGTGACAAGTCGACGGCGCTGCCGGGCCCGGAGAGCAAGAGCACCGACTAGGCCTCCGGTGACAAATGCGGCCAGCAATAAGCCCCAAAAGACGGCATCCAAAGAGGTCATCGAGTGCCTCATTGGTATTACAAAGTGTTCGCGTAGCCACTAAGAGCGGCTGTCCGCAAATAAGATGACCCTGATCCCCTTAGAGATCGGCAATAACATCGCTTCTTGGCGTCGGGCCGAAATTGGCCACGAGCACGACCGGTCGCGCGCTTTTGTTCTGCACGGATCGTCAGCGCACCAAGATCGTGGCACAATGGGGCGCTAATAAGAAGCTGTCAGGCAACATAAGCTGACATGGAGGAAAACAATGTCCAGGGACACGATCACGCTGACACGTCGCAATCTGCTGTCGGGCGCTACTCTTACGATGGCGGCTGCCTATACCAGTGGCCTTTCCGTTCCGATGGCACACGCGAAGGCACCCTTCGCGACCACGCAGGCCTCCTACTTCTATCGCTTTCCGCATGGCAAAATGCAGATGACCATGGTGTCGGATGGGCCGCTCCCGCTCGGCGATCCCTCCGGTGCCTTCCTCGGCGCGAGCAAGGAGGAGGTCAGCAAGATGCTGACCGACAACTTCCTCTCGCCAACGAATGCCGTGCTCGAACAGAACATCCTCGTCATCAACACTGGCGACAAGATGTACATCGTTGACACCGGCATGGGCACGTCGACCATGTTCGGCCCGACCACCGGCAAGATGCTCACGACACTCAAGGCAGCCGGCATCGATCCCGCCGACATCGACGGCGTCCTCGCGACGCACGCGCATTGCGATCACGTCTGGGGCATCATGAACGACAACGGGAAGCCGAACTTCCCCAATGCCCAGATCTACATTTCGCAGGCCGACTTCGACTACTGGACCGACGAGGCCAAGCTTTCGATGAAAGATCCGGCCTACATGAAGCCGTTCGTCGAAGGCGCGCGCAAGAACCTGCTTCCCGTTCGCGATCGCATTGTCTTCGTGAAGGATGGTCAGGAGTTCGTGCCGGGCATCACAGCAATCTCGGCACCGGGGCATACCGTTGGCCACACGATCTTCATGATCACGTCGGACGGCAAGTCGCTCGCCGCTGTCGGAGACCTTACGCACCATCACATCCTACTGGTCGAGAAGCCGCGTTTCGAATTTGCCTACGACACGGACCCGAAGCAGTCGGCAGGATCGCGCGTACGCATCCTCGATATGCTCGCGGCGAACAAGATCCCACTCGCTGCCTATCATTTCCCCTGGCCGGGGTACGGGCACGTTGTGAAGAACGGTGATGGCTTCCGCTATATCGCCGCGCCGATGAACATGACGCTTTAGCCCAGTAAGCAGGCTCAGGCACTCAATGCAAAAGGGCCGGCGCTTCGAGCGCCGGCCCCTTCAGTTTGTTTGATGATGGCCGCGCTACTTCTTGGTCGCGGTCCAGTTGCCATTGCGGCCACCTGCGATCGTGCCCGACATGGACGCACCCTCGATCTTGCCCGTGTACTTGGCATCGCCGACGGCAAAGCTCACATCAGTTCCAAGCACGCGCGCATCGGTGATCGCAGTCGCTCCTAACGTGCCGCTCAGCATCTGGTACTTCTGCTCGAGCTTGAGCTCCGCTTCGCCGAGCTGCCAGGTACCACCGACCTTGGCCGGCACGATCCACAGCAGAGCCTTGCAGTAGTTCGTGCAATCCTCGGTGACCGTCGCGGTCTCGTCCGCCTGCCAGTCACCCATCTGGAATGTGTTCGACACGAGGCGTGTGCCCGGCGCCATCTCGAGAAGCTTCGGCGCCAGCTTCTCGTTGATCCAGGGCAGCAGGAACATGGTGATGATCTGAGCCTTCGAGAAATCGCTCTCGAAGATATCGGCCTTCTCGAAAGTGGCCTTGTCCGAAACGCCCGCCGCCTTGGCATTCTTCTGCGCGAGCTCGACCATGTTCGGGTTGTATTCGATGCCCTTTGCCGTCAGGCCGCGCTTCGCCGCCGTGATGACGGTGCGTCCATCACCTGAGCCGAGATCGATCAGGTAGTCCTTCGGCGTGGCCTTTGCGATTTCGAGCATCTTGTCGACGAGGCTCTGAGGAGTCGGCACCCACACCACGTCCTTGCCGGCCTGGCCGACCTGCGGCTCGTACGCGCCACCCTTGGCGCTCTGCTCTTGCGCAACCGATGAAAGGGCCGTGGCTACTAGCAGGACGCCGGCGAAAATTGCCAAACCAGCGCGGGCTCTGCCCGACCAACCGGCATCGGCTGTCAGCACCTGGGTGGGCGTCGTCGACGCGCGCGTCGGAAGTCTATCCATACTGGATTTCCTCATTCTAGATCGTGGTTTTCAGGCTAAGTCAGCGAAGCGGCGCCTCGCCGTATTGTATCCGGTTCTAGTGCAGCAACGCCGTCGCCGGGTGGCGGGTTCGTCGCGAAGTAGACTATCTGCGCCCCACGACGGGCAATGGGACGTAGAGGTAAATTCTTGGTGAGGCTCACTTTAGCCGGCGATCGATATCCAGAAATTGCGGCCGAAACCGGCAGTCAGCGCGCGAACGTATCGACGGGGCCGACACCGCCTTGTGTTCCCTACCGGGACTGCGCCCGTCAACGGGAGAGAAGATCTTGCACGGCGCCACGCAGCCGCGCTTCGTCCTCTGTGCACTGCACCGGATTGCCGGCTCGATGCCCCCAGATGGACTCGATCGGACGCAGCTCGGCATTGGGCATCAGACGCGTCTCGGCTTCACCATCGGCGAGCGGGAAGTAGAGGTCCGTCGTCGAAGGCATGATGATCGCGCGCGCCGTGACGGCGCCGAGTGCCGCCTCGAGATTACCGCCGTAGATCGGATTGTCGGAGATATCGGACTGGTACCAGGTCTCGATCATCGAGAGCAGATCCTCGGCCGCGCGCCGCAGATAGTTCCCCTCCCAGGCGCGCACGAGATAGTCCTCGAGCGACGTGAAGCCGACCGTGGCCCAGAGCTTTTCCCGATAGAAGGCCTGGCTCATGGCCCAGCCCGCATACACACGTGAGAAGGCGCGCAGTGCTTCGACTGGACGCGCAGTGAAGCGTCCGTCACGATAACCCGCATCGCTTCTCAGAATTGCGCGGATGCCTTCGAGGAAGACCTTGTTGTGTGGGCTCGTCCGCGCCGACGTGCACACCGCGCAGAGGCGCTCCACGCGGTCGGGAAAAATCGCGCCCCAGTGCAGCGCCTGCTGACCACCCATCGACCAGCCATAAGCAAGCGCCAGCTTCGTCACACCGAAGCGCTCCCGCAGCAGGCGCTCCTGCGCGTGCACGTTGTCCCAGTGCGTGAAGACCGGATTTCGCCCGGCGCCGAACGGCTCGGCAAGATTGCTCGGCGAGGAGGAGAGACCGTTCCCGAGCTGGTTCGGGATGATGATGAAATAGCGCTCGGGATCGAGCACTCGATCCGGTCCGATCAGCCAGTCGATGTCGGTGTGATGCGCCGCATAGGATGTCGGATAGAGAATGACGTTCGACTTATCGGCGGCGAGCCGACCGTAGGTCTTGTAGGCGAGATACGCCTTGGGCAAGGTCAGCCCACGCTGGAGCGCCAGCGGTCCCAGATCATAGGTCTCGTAGTCGGCCAAGATTGATCCCCCTCGTGATGAAGTACACGTCCAGCCGGCTTACACCGGCCCGGTCCTGATGGGTGCCGGAAAGGCTTCCGGAATGCGTCCGAGACACTGAACGGCGGCCTGTATGGCGATGATGTAGCCATAAGGACCGAGGCCGCAGATGACCGCCTTCACCGAGCCCGAGATCTTCGAGTGCCGGTGCAGCTCGTCGCGGGCGTGAATATTCGAGATATGCAGCTCGATTACCGGCCCCTCGAAGATCTTGATCGCATCGATGATCGGGATCGACGTGAACGAAAGCCCGGCGGGGTTGATGATGATCGCATCGGCCCGCTCGCGCGCTGCCTGGACCAGATCGACGATCACCCCCTCATGGTTCGACTGATGGAACTCCAATTGGACATCCAGCAGTCCGGCGAACTCGCGGCAGCTCTCCTCGATCGCCGCGAGCCGTGTCGATCCATAAATGTGGGGCTCGCGGATGCCCAAGAGATTCAGGTTCGGTCCATTGATGATCATGAGGCGCGTTGGCACGGGGTCCCTCCGGTCTTTGCTTTTGTCGACAGAATGGGACGAGAGCCGACGACTGCGCAAGCAGGCCCTCGCTCAGCGCCTGCTCAAATTGCCCGACGTCGTCGAATTCCGTATTTCGCCAACAGATGATTGAACGGGCAAAAGGCCCCCGGTTGCCACGACCGGCGTCAGCGGGTAGAGAGTGGCCAGCTTAGCAGAAAGAGTGTGCGCGCGTCCCCATGGCGCTGGAGATCGAGCGAAAATTCCGTGTTAGCGGTAACGGCTGGAAACCGCTCGTCGGCCGCACGCGCCGCCTGCGTCAGGCCTACCTCACGAAGAACGGCCGCCTTTCCATTCGCGTCCGCATAGACGGCGATGCGACCGGTACGCTCACGATCAAGGCCGCGCGCTCCGGCATGGAGCGCCATGAGTACGAGTACACGATACCGCTCGCCGATGCCGAGGAGCTGATGCTCCAGCGCGAAGGCTCGATCATCAGCAAAGTCCGCCACATCGTACCGATCGATGGCTTCAACTGGGAGATCGACGTCTTCGACGGCGAGAACGCCGGCCTCGTGATCGCAGAGATCGAGCTGGACCGCGCCGATCGTACTTTCGAGCGGCCCGAATGGCTCGGCGAAGAGGTGACCGGCGACCGCCGCTTCTACAATGCCGATCTCGCCAAGCATCCATACAAGAGCTGGACAAAAGGGCGCTAAGCTACGCCCGACGCTCCCGCACACGTTGATCGGCGACGACGTCGGCCGCCGGCTTCTGACACTGTCGCACTGCATCGGCGATCAGCCCACCCAGCGCAACGAAATCCTCCTTGCGCGGCGAGGTCGCGCGCCACGCAAGGCCGAGCGTGCGCGCAGGCTCCGGATCGGCGAAGCGGCCGATGCCGACCCGTCCTCCCCTCGCCTCGAGACCGATGCTGATCTCGGGCAGAAGGGTCAGCCCCATGCCGTTCGCAACCATCTGCACGATCGTCGACAGGCTCGAGGCGCCGAACGTATCGACACCTTCGATCTGACGCAGATTACAGACCGCGAGCGCCTGCTCACGCAGGCAATGACCTTCCTCGAGCAGCAGCAGGCGGTCATGCTCGAAAAGCTCGGGTGTGGCCCTGACGCGCCCGCGAAGCTTGCGGCCCGGCGGCATGGCGAGAAGGAAGCGATCCTCAACCAGCGACTGCGTCTCGATCTCGGGATGCTCGACGGGCAGCGCCAGCAGCAGCAGATCGAGCGTGCCGTCAATGAGCTCGGCAAGAAGCTGCTGCGTATGCGTTTCGCGCACCTGCAGCACGAGTTGCGGATAGTCCGCGCGGATCAGCGGCAGCAGCGCCGGCAACACGTAGGGCGCGACCGTCGGGATCACGCCGAGGCGAACGGGCGCTGTGAGCGGCGCCGCCGATTGCCGCGCGAAATCGCCTATATCGCGGACCTCGTTGAGGATGCGCTGTGCGCGACGCGCGACCTCCCGGCCCGCGGCAGTCAGTTGCGCGCCCTGACGCCGGCGCTCGACGAGCTGCACGCCGAGCTCCTGCTCGAGTTCCTGGATCTGCATCGAGAGCGCCGGCTGCGACACCGCACAGTGCGTCGCCGCCTTGCCGAAGTGGCCATGACGGGCGATCGCGTCCAGGTAGCGGAGCTGCTTGAGCGAGAGCATGTCGATCGATCAGAATTTCTTATCGCTGTCCGAAATTAATGCGATTGGACCATGACGACAAGGGCTCCTAGTTTGGAGTGGTTTCAATTCTAGGGAGATCGCGCGCCCTTGAGCGCGCGTGACGGCATTTCGAAGTGATCGGAGAGAGATATGGACGGAAGTAGCGAGGGCAAATGCCCGTTTTCAGGTCGCGGTCGCACGAACCGCGACTGGTGGCCAAACCAGCTGCCCCTCGAACTGCTGAGCCAGCACTCGGCCAAGTCCGATCCGCTGGGCAAGACCTTCAACTACCGTGAGCAGTTCAAGAAGCTCGACTACGCGGCGCTGAAGAACGACCTGCGCAAACTGATGACCGACTCGCAGAGCTGGTGGCCGGCCGACTTCGGCCACTACGGCCCGCAGTTCATCCGCATGGCCTGGCACAGCGCCGGCACCTATCGCATCGGCGACGGACGCGGCGGCGGTGGCCGCGGTCAGCAGCGCTTCGCCCCGCTCAACAGCTGGCCGGACAATGTGAACATCGACAAGTCGCGGCGCCTACTGTGGCCGATCAAGCAGAAGTACGGTCAGGCCATATCCTGGGCGGATCTCATGATCCTTACCGGCAACGTCGCGCTCGAGACCATGGGCTTCCGCACCTTCGGTTTCGCGGGCGGCCGCGAGGACACCTGGGAGCCGGACCAGGACGTGTACTGGGGCAGTGAGACGGCCTGGCTCGCCCTCAGCAACGATCCCAGCAACAAAGCCAGCCGCTATTCCGGCGAGCGCGATCTCGATAACCCACTCGCTGCGGTGCAGATGGGCCTGATCTACGTCAATCCGGAAGGCCCGGACGGCAATCCCGATCCGGTGGCTGCAGCGAAGGATATCCGCGAGACCTTCAAGCGTATGGCCATGAACGACGAGGAAACCGTCGCTCTCATCGCCGGTGGCCACACCTTCGGCAAGACGCATGGCGCAGCGGCTGAAGCCTACAAAGGCTTAGAGCCGGAATCCGGCGATCTGGAAGCACAGGGCTTCGGCTGGACCAGCAGCTACGGCACCGGCCATGGCGCCGACGCCATCGGCAGCGGCCTCGAAGTCACCTGGACGCAGACACCCGCGCAGTGGAGCAATTTCTTCTTCGAGAACCTGTTCAAGTACGAATGGGAGCTGGAGAAGTCGCCGGCCGGCGCAAACCAGTGGGTGGCCAAGAACGCTCCGGATGTGATCCCCAACGCGCACGATCCTTCGAAGAAGCAGAAGCCGAAGATGTTGACGACCGACCTGTCGCTGCGCTTCGATCCCGCATACGAAAAGATCTCGCGCCGTTTCCTCCAGAATCCGCAGGCCTTTGCCGAGGCGTTCGCCCGCGCCTGGTTCAAGCTCACGCATCGCGATCTCGGCCCCCGCGCGCGCTACCTCGGCCCGGAAGTGCCGAAGGAAGAGCTGGTCTGGCAGGATCCGGTGCCCGCGGTCGACCATCCGCTGATCAACGATGCCGACGTCGCGGCGCTCAAGGCCAAAATCCTGGCCTCGGGGCTGACGGTTTCCGAGCTCGTCGGCACCGCGTGGGCTTCGGCCTCCACCTTCCGTGGCGGCGACAAGCGTGGTGGCGCCAATGGTGCGCGCATCCGTCTTGCTCCGCAGAAGGACTGGGCAGCCAACCAGCCTGATCAGCTCGCGAAGGTGCTCAAGGCTCTGGAGCGCGTTCGCTTCGAGTTCAATCAGGATCAGAGCGGCGGCAAGCAGGTCTCGCTCGCCGACCTGATCGTGCTTGCCGGCAATGCAGGCGTCGAGCAGGCCGCAAAGGCTGCCGGTCACAACGTGACGGTACCCTTCGCACCAGGTCGTACGGACGCCTCGCAGGCGCAGACCGATGTAGACTCTTTCTCCTATCTCGAACCGGTCGCGGACGGCTTCCGCAACTACGAGAAGGCCCGCTATGTCGTGCCGGCCGAGGCGCTGCTGATCGACAAGGCGCAGCTCCTCACGCTGACGGCGCCCGAGCTGACAGTACTGATCGGTGGCCTGCGCGCCATCAACATCAACGTGGGCGGGTCCACGCATGGCGTGTTCACGGACAAGCCGGGCGCGCTGACCAACGACTTCTTCGTGAACCTTCTGGACATGTGCACGGAGTGGAAGCCCATCTCCGATGCCAAGGACGTTTACGAGGGCCGCGACCGCAAGTCGGGTGAGGTCAAGTGGACGGGAACACGTGTCGATCTCGTGTTCGGCTCGAACTCGATCCTGCGTGCGCTCGCCGAGGTTTATGCCAGCTCGGATGCGAAGGAGAAGTTCGTGAAGGACTTCGTCGCGGCCTGGACCAAGGTCATGAACGCTGACCGCTTCGATCTCGCTGCGTAGCAACGCTGCACTGTTATCCCCTCTCCCCGCTCTTCGCGGGGAGAGGGGACGGTTCGGCATACGGCAACGCCACTTCATGAGCGCGCGACCGCGCGCCGGCCGGTAGGCCGTCCCAAAGAAAAGATAATGCAGAGCCGCGAAAGCCGTCGCGGCGGACGAACCCGCGTGGTCCCTACAATGATGTAGGTGGGCACCGTTTGTCCGGAACCACGGCTCCGGCCAGGGACAGCACCCTAGCGGATCTTATAGGCCC
>JAEZAW010000185.1 GCA_023430315.1 Pseudomonadota bacterium
TGATCGCGAAGAAGCGCGAGCAGTACGACCCGCGTGTTCTCGTACGCATCATGCGTGGCGCGGAGCAGGATGCGGCCTTCTATATCAGCCTCGTCGAGCGCCGTGCTGCACTGATCCCCGACTACAACGAAGCCACGGCCGGCTTCGACGCTCTCATCATGCCGACGACCGCAATCATTGCGCCGCGCATCGACGAGGTCGCCAAGGACGACGACTACATCCGCATCAACATGCTGATCCTGCGCAACCCGGCGGTGTTCAACATCCTCGATTGCTGCTCGATCTCGATCCCCATGCATCGCCCCGGCGATGTACCGACCGGCCTCATGGTGGTGGGACAGGGCGGGACCGACCGGCGCACGCTCGCCATCTCCGCCGCCTTCGAGCGCATACTGCAGCCTCGGCCGGCAGGTTGAGCGCTTTTGCGGCGCACATTCGGGCTTGACGCACCTCAGCTCTGCCGCCCATCGTTGGGCAACACTGCATTCAAAGGGAGTTCCGTAATGTCTGTCTCGCGCTTCGCGTCGCTGGGCCGCATCGGCTTGGCCGTTGTTGCATCGGCCCTGTTTTGCGGCACGGCTGCCGCTCAGTCCTGGCCCACGAAGCCCGTCACCATCGTCGAAGGTTTTCCGGCGGGCTCCGGCCTCGATATTATCGGGCGCATCATCCAGGGCCCGCTCGAGAAGGCGCTCGGGCAGACCATCGTTTTCGATTACAAGGCCGGCGCCGGCGGCAACCTCGGCTCGGAGTTCGTCGCCAAGGCCGCGCCCGACGGCTACACCTTCATCTTCGGCACGGCCGGCACGCACGGCATCAACGCAGCGCTCTACAAGAAGCTCAGCTTCGACGTCGAAGCCGATTTCACGCCGATCGGTCCCATCGTGGACGTGCCGAACGTGCTGACCGTCAATCCGAAGGTGGTCGACGCAAAGACCGTCACAGAATTCATCGACATCCTGAAGAAGCAGCCCGGCAAGCTCAACTACGGCTCATCGGGCAACGGCGCCTCGACGCATCTCGGCTTCGCCATGTTCAACTCCGTCGCCGGGATCGACCTTGTGCACATCCCCTACAAGGGCAGCCCGCCGGCCATCCAGGCGATGCTCAATGGCGAGACCTGCTGCCAGTTCGCCCAGCTCCAGACTGTGCTCGGACAGCACAAGGCCGGCACGCTCAGACTCATCGCCATGTCCACTGCCAAGCGCGTGCCGCTGTTCCCGGACATCCCCACGATCGGCGAGACGCTGAAGGGCTTCGAGGCCACGACATGGTACGGCATGTTTGGTCCGAAGGGCCTCGATCCCGCGATCGTCAGCAAGTTCAATGCCGCGATCAAGACCGTGCTCGAGGACAAGGAGGTCGTCGAGAAGCTTGCCGGCATCGGTAACGCGGTGCGCTACGAGACACCGGAGCAGTTCACGGCGACAGTCAAGAAGGATCGCGCGCTGTGGGCCGGCGTCGTCAAGAGCACCGGCGCGACAGTCGACTGATCGCGGTGACGGCATCGCCTGATCGAGGCTCGAAAATGACCTCCGAAGGAGCGCACCCTCCACCCGCAGAAGCCCGCAGGGGGTGGCTCACCAAGACCGATCTGTGGGCGGGCGTCGCGACACTCGTGTTCGCCGCATCCGCCCTCTATATGAGTGCCGACTACGGCCTCGGCCGCGGCGGACGCATCGGCCCGGGTTACGTGCCGCTCGTGATCGGCGTGCTGCTCTTCGGGCTCGGGTGCCTGCTGGTCGCACGCGCCGGGCGATCGTACGAGATCGTGGACTCCGATATCGCATGGCGTCCACTCCTGCTCGTCGTCGGCGGCATCCTGACCTTCGCCCTGCTCCTCAGTCGCGCAGGGCTTCTCGTAGCGATCATCGCAACGGTCGTCGTTGCAGGCCCCGCGGCTTACGGGAACACGCTCCTCTCGCTCGTCATCTCGGGCGCGCTGCTTTCGGCATTTTCCTGGACCCTGTTCGTCTACTTCCTGAAGATCGCCATTCCCGTCTGGTGGTATTGAGGACGGGCGGCAATGGAGCTCTTCGGGCAACTCGCATTCGGCTTCGAGCAGGCGCTCACACCTCAGAACATCCTGTTCTGCTTCATCGGTGCGCTCATCGGCACGCTCGTCGGCGTGCTGCCGGGCCTCGGCCCCGTCGCGACCATCGCGATGCTGCTGCCGATCACCTTCACGCTGCCGCCCGTCGCGGCGCTGATCATGCTCGCCGGCCTCTACTACGGCGCCCAGTACGGCGGCTCGACGACCGCCATTCTCGTGAACATTCCCGGCGAGAGCTCATCCGTCGTCACCTGCCTCGACGGTCACGCCATGGCGCGGAAAGGGCGCGCCGGCGCTGCGCTCGCCATCGCGGCACTCGGCTCGTTCTTCGCCGGTACCGTAGCGACGTTCATCATCGCCATCTTCTCCGGTCCCATGGTCTGGATTGCGAGCACGTTCCAGTCGCCCGACTACTTCGGGCTTATGATCTTCGGCCTCATCGCGGCGGTGGTGCTGGCGCAAGGCTCGGTCGTGCGCTCGATCATCATGGTCCTCGTCGGGCTGATCCTCGGCCTCGTCGGGACCGACATCACCACCGGCCAGTCGCGGTTCACATTCGGCATCCCGCAGCTCTCTGAAGGCATCAGCTTCGTCGCGCTGGCCATGGGATTGTTCGGCGTCGGCGAGGTGATCTCGAATCTCGCGCGCACGTTCGGCAAGCCCGAGGTGCAACCGGTCTCGTCGCTCTGGCC
>JAEZAW010000192.1 GCA_023430315.1 Pseudomonadota bacterium
GGGAAAGGGCCAAAGGCTGGCGTGCGGCCGGGCTCTGCCTCAGTACGGTGAGACGTACAGAGGTGCTTGCCGGCGGGCGGGGTGGCGGTCTTCATCGCCCCGCGACGCGTAGGAAGTGATCTCGCTGCGATCGATGCCGATGTCGTGGAGCGTCCGGTCGTCGAGCCCGGCGAGCGTCTGCACCGTCTTCCGGTAGCGGCGCGCCACCAGGTAGGCGTGCAACCGCTGATTTCCCCAGCGGGCCAGCCGGATCGCGAGGGATGGCCGAAGCTCTTCCGCGTCCGTGCTTGCGATCCGGTAATTTTCCCTATTGGGGGCTTCTGTCAGTACGACTTGCAACATGATCCATCTCCTAGGTTATGGTTGTTTCTGAGTAGTGCTCATGGATTGCCGCCGGGCTTTTTGCCCTGGCGACGAGCGGACAATGCCAGAGGCCCCCTGACAGCCTGCTGTCAGGAGGTCTGGAGGCTCCTGACAGGGTGCTGTCAGGAGGCTTAGGGTAGGAGGGGTGGAGCAGAAATTTGCCCCCATCCAGCGCCGCCCGGGAGACGCTTCATGCGCCGAGCCGACCGCCTGTTCGAGATCATCCAGCACATGCGGCGCAAGCCGACCGTGAAGGCGCGCGAGCTCAGCGAATCGCTCGAGGTCTCCGAACGCACGATCTACCGAGACGTGCGCGATCTCATTTCGAGCGGGGTCCCGATCGAGGGCGAGGCCGGCGTCGGCTATGTCCTCAAGGCGGGCTTCGACCTGCCGCCGCTGATGTTCAAGGAGCAGGAAATCGAGGCGCTGGTGCTCGGCGCCCGCATTGTCGAGAGCTGGGCGGATGCGGAGCTCGCCGCCGCCGCGACGGATGCGATCGCCAAGATCGAGGCCGTCATTCCCGATCAACTCAAGGTTTACATGGCGAATACGGCATTGATGGCGCCCTGCGCCCACTATATGGCGCCCATTTCCTTCGATCTCGCGGAGTTGAGGCGGGCCGTCAGGAGCCGCCTCAAGATCCGCTTCCGCTATACGGACGTACTGCGCCAGGGGAGCGAGCGCACGGTGCGGCCGCTGTCGCTCGCCTTCTTCGGGCCGGTCTGGGTGATGGCGGCCTGGTGCGAGCTCAGGACCGACTTCCGCACGTTCCGCCTGGACCGTATGGAGGGCTTCTCGATCACGCAGGAGCCCTTCAAGTCCGAGCGCGGCAAGACGCTGCACGACTTCCTCAAACGGCCCTCGACCTGGACGCGGGGGGCGCTGGCACCGGCAAACAACGAGGCAGAGTTCGAGGACGGCTGAGGCCGGCCAGCGGCGCCGAGCCCTGTCCGCTATGCATTAACCGCACCCCCAGATAGCCAAGTATATGCTGGCTTATAATAAGCCACGTATATATTTTGCGGTTTTATGACGGCGGACCCCTTTCTCACCCGAGCTCTCGGTTTCCTGCTGGCGGATGTCTCCCGCCTCATGCGGCGGCGGTTCGACGCGCGGGCCCGGGAACTCGGCCTGACACGCGCCCAATGGCGGGTGCTGGCCCAGCTTCGCCGCCGCGAGGGCATCAATCAGACGGCGCTCGCAGAAATCATGGAAATCGAGCCGATTTCGCTCGGCCGTCACATCGACCGCCTCGTCGAGAAGGATTTCGTCGAGCGCCGGCCCGATCCGCGCGACCGTCGCGCCTGGCGCCTTTACCTGAAGCCCGAGGTGCAGCCCGTCCTCGATAAGCTCCGTGCGATCTCGAATGCCAATCGCAAGGAAGTCCTGCAGGGCATCCCGCTCGAGGAATCCGAAGCGCTCATCGACACGCTGCTCAAGATCAAGAGCAACCTGACGGCCCTTGATGCCACCGATCCGACGAGCCCCGTCGAGGGCAATGCCGGCTCCGAGAATGAGGAATGAGGCGCGCCCATGCAGAAGAGCGCCACAGAGCCGGATCGTAGTGCGCCGAGCAAGGCCGGCGGCGGTGTAGGCGCCTTCCTGCGCGCACTCCGCGCCCGGATGAGGTTGGCGTCCCGTCGCTCGTTGTCGATTCTCGCCATCGCGCTGATTGGGCCGCTCGTCGCGCTTCTGGCGGGCGGCTACCTGTACCTCGCCAGCGGTCGCTATGTTTCGACCGACAATGCCTACGTCAAAGCGGACAAGATCACGGTCAGTGCCGATATCGACGGCCGCGTCGTCGAGGTGTTCGTCGACAGCGACCAGCCCGTGACGCGCGGCACGCTCCTCTTCCGCATCGATCCGCAGCCCTTCAAGATCGCGCTCGACCGCACCGAGGCGCAGCTTGGTGCCGCCATGCAGGAGGCGCGCTCCGTGCGCGCGCTCTACGACCAGAAGATCGCGCGCCTGAAGCTCGCCGAGGGCGATCTGACCTACCATCAGCAGCACTACGATCGTCAGGAATCGCTGACCAAGAGCGGCGTCGTATCGCGCTCGGGCATGGATCTGGCGGAGCGGGCGTTGCGCAATTCACGCGATCAGATCGTGATCTCCGAGCAGGAAATCGCGGAAGTGCGCGCGCGTCTCGGCGGTGATCGCGAGCAGCCAATCGACGACCTGCCGGCGGTTCGTGAAGCGCGCGCCGCGCGTGACCGTGCCACACTCGATCTTGCACGCACCGAGGTGAAGGCGCCCGTCTCCGGCATTGTGACGAACTTCGATCTGCAGCCCGGTGAGTACGTGAATGCGGGCCACGTCGTGTTCAGTCTCGTCGGCACCGAGAACGTGTGGGTTCAGGCGAACTTCAAGGAGACGGATCTCACGAACGTCAAGGCAGGTCAGCGCGCGACAATCCAAGTCGACATGTATCCGGGGAAGCCCCTGAGCGCTCTCGTCTCCAGCATCAGTCCGGCAACGGGATCCGAGTTCGCCTTGCTGCCGCCGCAGAACGCGACCGGCAACTGGGTCAAGGTTGTCCAGCGCCTGCCTGTGCGCTTGCGTATCGATGCTGCAGACGCACCGGCTCTGCGGGCCGGCATGAGCGTCGTGGTGCAGATCGACACGCAGCACCGCCGATCCATGCCCGGTTGGGTGCAGAGCGTGGTCGGCTGGTTCGACACGATGCCCGATGCCCAAGCGTCGTCGCTGCCCGAAAAGAAGCCCGGAATACGGCCCGGAACACAGCCATGACGACGACCGCGTCGCCGGCGGGCGTTCCGCCCACCTATAGCGGCACGCGTCTCCTGCTGATCACCATCGCACTCATTCTCGGCCCGCTCGTGCAGGTGTTCGATACGGCCACCGTATCGATCGCGCTCCGCCACATGCAGGGCGAGCTATCCGCGACCCAGGATCAGATTGCCTGGGTGATCACGTCCTATTTGATCACGCTTACCGTCTTCACGCCGATCTGGGGCGTGCTCGGCGGCATGTTCGGCCGCAAGCGACTCATTCTCATCTGCATCGCCGGCTTCACGAGCAGCGCCATGCTCTCCGGCATGTCGACGTCGCTGACGGAAATCCTCATCTGGCGCGCCGTACAGGGCTTCTTCGGCTCGGCGCTGCTGCCGCTCGGTATGTCGTCGCTGCTTACGATCTACCCGCGCGAGAAGCTCGGCATCGCCATGGCGTGGTGGGGCGTCGGTATGATGTTCGGGCCGGTCTTCGGTCCGACGATCGGCGGCTATGTCACCGAGTACCTGACATGGCGTTGGGCCTTCTACATCAATCTCCCGATCGGCATCGTCGCCTTCCTGATGACGGCTTTTCTCGTGCCGCGAACAGGTCTGCGCACATTCCGGAAGTTCAACTACTACGGCTTCGTCACGCTCGGCGTCGCGATCGCGTGCCTGCAGTTCATCCTTGATCGCGGCGAGCGTTACGACTGGTTCGAGTCACCGATGATGGTGACGCTCGCACTCGTGGGCTTCGCGGCGTTCTGGCTGTTCATCGTCAACGTCTTCACGACCAGCACGCCCTTCATCGAGCCGTCGCTGTTCAAGGATCGCGACTATCTCGCCGGCACCGTGCTGAGGACGCTCTTCGGCGTGCTCATCTTCGGCAGTCTCGTCATCATGCCGCCCTTCCTTCAGGACATCGGCGGCTATCCACCGCTGCTCAGCGGTTATGCCATGGCGCCGCGCGGGGCCGGCACCATGATCGCCTCGTTCCTGGTGGGCTATCTGCTGCCGTACATGGATCCACGCAAGGTGATCGCGTCGGCGATGATCGTCATGGCTCTCACCATGTGGCAGCTCTCGACCTTCACCGAAGACATCGACATGACGGCCTTCGTCATCAACAATTTCATTCAGGGGCTGGCCTTCGGCGCTTTCATGGTGCCGCTGAATTCAGTCGCCTTCGTCACGCTGAAGCCCGAGCTGCGCGATGCCGGCACGTCGTTCTACTCGCTCGTAAACAACATCGGCCGCAGCTTTGGCGTCGCGCTCTTCTCGAGCTATCTCGTGCGCTCGAGCCAGAGCTACCACGAGACGCTTGCCGAGCATGTCCGGCCGGACAATGACGTGATGCAGCACATCGTCCTGCCGGCGCCCTGGAGCCTGACCGATCCCGTCGGTCTCGCGGCGATCGAGCGGACAGTGGCGCAGCAGGCGAAGCTACTCGCCTACATTGCCGACTATCAGCTCATCACGGTGGTCATTCTCGTGTGTATGCCGGCGCTGCTCTTCATGAAGAACCCGCACAAGCACAAAGCCGCCGCGGGTGCGGCGCGTCCCGCGGCGGCGTGAGGCAGTGCCCGGATATTGTAGTGGGGTGAGGGGCCTTGGCCGGCGATGGCTTTGGCCGCCGCCCCTCACCCTAGCCTGCACCATGCGCGGGGACGCGGTGCAGGAACGCGTTACTTCGCAAAGAGGAAGTTGCGGTGGATCCAGCGACCGTCGGTCGTGCGCGCCTCGACCTTCAGGACGTCTGCGCTTTCCTTGGTCTCGTGCTGGGCGATGTCGGCGAGTGCGCGCGTGCTTGCCTTGCCGTCCTCTGCGGCTGAGAGGAATTTCTCGACATCCGCGACTGCGGGTGCTGCTGCGTGCGCGGCAGCCACATCCTTGGCCGGGTTGGCAAGCGCCTCGGTAGCAGCGGCGCGCACGAGCTTCGGCCACATCTTCCGGAAGAGGCCGTTCGAGGGGTAGATGTCGGCGCCCGTGACGGTGCCGTTGATCGCGATCACCACGCCGATGACATCGTTATCGTTGAGCGCCTTCGCTTCGAGCGCGGTGACGAACGCCGCCTGCGCCTTCTGGAGACGCTCGTTCTCGAGCGTGAGCTGCAGGCTGGTCTTGGACTTCTCCGAGGCCATGGGCGACGCGAGACGCGTGCCGAGCTGCTGCTGGGCCGCGGCGACGCTGCTCCACACCTCACCTTGGCCGCTCGCTCCGCGCGGCCGGACCTCCTGGATGATGCGCTGGGTATCGCGCGCAGGTGCCTCTACGGAAGGCCGAACCTGGTTGATGAGCGGCTCCGCGCTCAACCCATCGCGCCACGCGCCGCGCTCCGGCGGGGGCGCGGCACGCTGCGCCGGACGCGGCTCCGATGAGGCAACAGGCGCGCGTGCGATCGCGATCTTGGCTGTGCGCGAGAAGAGCTGCGCATTCGAGGCCGAGAACTTCTTTGCGTCCTCAGTGCCGCGGCTGCTCCAGCGTCCCTGTTCGACGCAGTAGGCACCGATAGCGATCTGACCCGACTTGGGCGGGATCAGCAGGCTCGTCGTGAGCACGCGGTCCTGCTGGCCGCCTTTGACGAGATCGCCGAACTGGATGAAGACCGGCTCGCTGCTGGTGTTCTCGATTTTGAGCTCGCGCACATTGCCCGTCTCGTGGACGACGACGCTGCCTTTGGCGAGTGCTTCCTCGAGCGTTGCGGGCGTGGGGCCGGCAATGGAGCTGCCGCGCACGAGATACACGGCGAGGTTCTCATGGGTGAGCGGCGCGGCGATCTTCATGGCCGGATCGGGGGCTGCAGTGGCGACGGCAGCCATGCCGAGGCCGGCGGCGGCGAGGACGATCGGGGCGGCAAAGCGGAAATGCATCGAGTGTCACTCCCTGAAATTCGGTGCGAAGGACGCAGTCCGCATGCAACTAGCCCTTGTTCCGGGCCGTATTTCGGAGGCATTGCGGATCGGCAGGGGCCTTTTGGCGGCGGATCGTAGGCCCCGGCGTGAACGGTTGATAAAAGCTCAATCAGTCGTTATCCACCGCCGGCCGGCTTTGCTTGCTCTTGTCGCAAGCCCGGTAGTACATTGAGGCACTTGGATAATCCCGCAGTCCGTGCCCAGATGGGTGAGGTTTGCGAAGCTCAGGCCAAACGGAAGAGATCTTGCCCATGTCGCTTGAAACCGAAGCCGTACTCGACCGGAGGAGGCTGCGTCGGCGCGCCTCGTTCTGGCGCGGGCTCGCGATCCTCGCCGTCGTCCTCGCCATCGGTGCCGCCATCGGCCTCGGTGCCAATCAGAGCTCGACCATCGGCACCAAGCAGATCGCGCGCGTGACGATCGAGGGGATCATCACCGAGGATCGCAAGCAACTCGAGCTGCTGAAGCGCGTTGCCGACGCGCGCAACGTCGAGGCGCTCGTCCTCTTCATCAACAGCCCCGGCGGTACGACGACCGGCGGTGAGGCGGTGTACGAAGCCATCCGCAAGGTGGCCGAGAAGAAGCCGGTCGTCGCGCAGTTCGGCACGGTTGCGACGTCGGCCGCCTACATCGCGGGACTTGCCACCGACCAGATCGTCGCGCGCGGCAACTCGATCACGGGGTCGGTCGGCGTGATCTTCCAGTGGGCCGAGGTGACGGACCTCATGGCCAAGCTCGGCATCAAGATGCACGAGGTGAAGAGCGGGCCGCTCAAGGCCACGCCTTCGCCCTTCCAGCCGACCGATGAGGCCAGCAAGGCGGTCGCGCAGGAGATGATCCAGGAGTCGCTCGGCTGGTTCGTCGGGCTCGTGTCCGAGCGGCGCGGGATCGATACCGCCACCGTGCCCGGCCTCACGCAGGGCCGCATCTACTCGGGACGCGAGGCGCTCGGCTACAAGCTCGTCGATCGCATCGGCGGCGAGGATGAGGTGCGGCGTTGGCTCGAGGACACCCGCGGCGTCACGAAGGACCTGAGGATCGTGGACTGGAAGCCCAAGCGCGATCCTGCCTGGGGCCTGCTCGGCGATACGGCCATGGCCGTGGCGCAGTGGATCGGCGGCCCGCTCGGCGAGGTGGCGACTAGACTAATGAATGCACGGGTGCTCGCGACGTTGCAGCTTGACGGTCTTGTCGCAGTTTGGCAGCCTTTAGAAAACCGATGAATTTCAATAAAGTTCACTGGGGAGCGAGGCAGCCGTGATCAAGTCCGAACTTATACAGAAGATCGCTGCGGCGAATCCGCATTTGTTTCATCGTGACATCGAGCGCATTGTGAATGTGATTTTCGATGAGATCGTCGAGGCCCTTGCCAAAGGCGACCGGGTCGAGCTCAGGGGTTTTGGCGCCTTTACCGTCAAGCACCGCCCCCCGCGCACGGGCCGCAATCCGCGCACTGGCGCGACCGTCTCGGTCGGTCAGAAGTTCGTCCCGTTTTTCAAGACGGGTAAGGAGTTGCGCGAGCGCCTCAACGGCGACGCCGGCTAGGACGAAACGGCGCGTGAGGCCCGGGCGGAGGGCAGCAGCGCGAGCTGAGGCCGGGTGGAGACGTCTCCCCCGTACGGGTTGGAGGCTGAAGTCGTGCTGAGGCGTATCGTCTGGCTGCTGGTTGCGTTTCCTGCTGCCGCCATCCTTGTCACGCTTGCCGTCGCCAATCGTCATCCGGCGCGGCTGGTGCTCGATCCATTCCGACCCGAGACGCCCGTCCTTTGGATCGACCTGCCATTCTATGCCTACCTCCTCATCGCTCTCGTGATCGGCGTCGCTCTCGGCGGCACGTCGATGTGGATGACCCAGGCCCGATGGCGCCGCACCGCGCGCCGCCGCGCGCAGGAGGCTCTGCGCTGGCAGGCCGAGGCGGATCGCCTGGCACGCGAGCGCGACCAGACGCTCGCGGCTCAACGGCGCGAGCAGGGTGCCGGCAAGGCGCTTGCGGTTGCCGGGCGGTAAGCGCGACGCACCGCTCGACATAAGTCTTCGTCACAAAGACGGGCGGG
>JAEZAW010000246.1 GCA_023430315.1 Pseudomonadota bacterium
GCTCAGCCTTCAGTTGTAAGCGATGTAGCGGCCGAGACCGACGACCCCGAGCCAGACCAGCATCGAGAGCACACCGGCGACGCGCGCAAAGCTCGGCATGGGCGCTTCCGGCCCAAGGGTATCGAGCGCCCTGACTGCGCGATTGCCGAGAAAGACCGCGTGCACGAGCCCAAACGCGATCAGCCCCATCTTGATCTGGAAGACGGGATTGAGCGCGACGTGACTCGCCTCTGCCATGAATAGCACGCTTCCCGAGAGCAGCACCGCGAGGAGGGCCAGGATGGCCGCGCGCCGTGCACCGCGCACGACGCGGACCGGATCGGAGCCCGCGAGCGCACCCATGAGGCGCAGGTCCATCACCGCGATGGCTCCTGCAAACACCACGATTGCGATGACGTGCGAGATGTTGGCCGTCGGATAGATCCAGACGGACTGGCGGATGAGTGCACCGATTTGCGAGGCTTCGAGCGCAACGAGAAAGTCGGGCGCCGGATGGTTCATCAACGCATCTCGATGGTCTTGCCAGCAAACGTGATGCGCTCGGCGCGCATCTCGTTGGGTTCGACGGTCGATGGATAACCATAGGCCGAGATTTCGTTGCCGACGGCGATCATCTCCGGCAGCGCACCGCGGTTACGCATGCGCGACGTCGGCGCGAGCGTTACGGTCCAGACCTTGTCTTTAGCCTGCACGGTGATTGCCGCGTGGGGGTTCTCGTATTGCGACGTGAGGATCTTGCCGCTGACCGTGATGGGATTCTTCGCATCGTAGCTGCCCCAGCCGTGGTGGGCGAGCAGCAGTGCCGGCCATGCGCCAATCAGGGTCGCCGCGAATGCCATGCGCTTGAGCATCGTGGGCCTCCTTCGAGTCAATTCCGATCGAAGCATTCTACACACGATCAATGACGGCACGAGGCGTGCGTTGCTGGCTCACGAAAGCGTGTGTGCGGCGTGCTTGTAGCCCATGCGCCGCTCGGGCGGCACCGGATGGCGTCCGGCGACGCGCGCGAGGATGAGTGCCACGTCATCATTTGAGCCGGCCGCGACGGCGCAATCGAGGAAGAGCTGCTCGAGCACGTCCTGCTGAGCGTGGCTGCCACCAAGACGGTACATGCCGCCGATGGCCGGACGCATGACGCGGGTGGCCGCGGCCGGTTCGCCCTTGGCGCGCAAGAGAAGGGCCTCGCTGATCGGCAACGCGTAGTCGGCGACGTAGCGCGCGTTGAGAGTGCCCGCGGTCGTCGCATACGTGCGCATGGCTTCCAGCATCCTTCCGCCGACATCGAAGCGACGCGTTGCCGCGACCGCCATCATCCAGTGCGGCAGCGTGAAGGGCGAGAGGCAGTCGCCGATGCGCGTCTCGGCCTTATCGGCAATCTCGACCCAGCGGCTACCGACGTCGACGCCCTGGCGCTCCAGCCGGAAGAGCATGGAGGCCGCGTTCTGGATGTCGATGTAAAGATCGGGCTGCGCCTCGGTGATGGGTGAGGCGAGATTGCGGAAGTTGCGATCGTAGAGACCGAGCACAGTGTCGAACTCGCCGCGTTCGAAATGATAGAGCCCGCGGTGCCACCAGAGATGATGCTTGAGGTTGTTGGCGCCCTCCCAGTGCGACTCGAGGCTCGCGAGCCAGTCGATGCCCTCACCCGCGCGGCCCTGCATCTCGAGGACGTGCGCGACGGCATGGGCCGCCCACAGGTCGCCCTTGTCGACATCGATGGCATCGCGCCCCGACGCCTCCGCCAGCGTGTAGTTGCCGAGCTCCTCGTGGGCGAAACAACGGCAGGCGAGCATCGTCCCCCAGCCGGCAAGCTCAGTGCCGTACTGCGGGAGCGCCTTCTCGACCTCGCGCGCCATGACGCCGGGCCGGCCAAGCCAGAAGGCGTTGAAGTGGTGCAGGCGTAAGGCGAGGACGTCACGGGGGTGCTCGTCGAGGATCTGCTCCCAGACGCCGAGCGTGCGATCGTGGTCGCCCTCGATCCAGTGACGCAGGGCAACCGCGTGGGCCTTCTCGCGCCCGCTGGCGCCACCGAGGAGGCCGCCCGCCGTTTTCAGCGCCTTCTCGGCGACCGGGACGTTCGCCTGCTTGAAGGAGAGCATCATCAGGTAACCTTTGAGCACGTGGGCGAGGGCGAAGCCCGGGTCGGCGGCGAGTGTTGCCTGGAGGTTGGCGCTGATATCCGCGCGATAGCGCAGATAGCTCCTCACGGTCGTGTTGTAGGCTTCGGCCGCAACGGCGCTCGTGGTCGTCAGGGGCAGGCCGTGCAGGTCTGAGTGGGGCATGGGGCCTCCAGGCGGCGATCGGTTCCTTAGCGGAAGATTAATGCGGCGGCGGCCTGCGGCCAACCGCGTTGCTGGTGACGGCGCGGACCAAGCCGCGCCTTTGCAGCGAACGGCGTTGACGCTCGGAATTGTGCGCTTCTTCCGCAAAACTTTTATGAGATATTAATAAAACCGTCCGCGTGGAGTATTAAGGGCGCAATAACTTAATATGTTAATACCCTGTCCACGACTCCTCACTATTGCTTCTGCAAAAGATTGCAATTTTCAGGAGGCGGGTGTGCTCAGGCTCCGCAATTCAACCTCCGGTCGTTTTTCTCAGGAGCGTGCGCCGCGGCAAATCCTGCGGATGGGTTTGCTGGCGCGCCTGGGCCGCGACCGGCGCGGCTCGGTCGCGATCATGTTCGGCCTTTCCACGTTCATCGTACTCACTCTTACTGGCGCTGCCGTGGACTACGGCCGCACTATCCTCGCGCGCGAGCGCCTGCAGGCAACGGTGGACAGCGCAGTGCTCGCAGCGGCGCGCATCTGGCAGACCGAGCAGGACATGGATCTTGCCGAGCAGAAGGCGATCGCACATTTCGACGCCATGAAGCCTGAAGGTGTCAGTGCGAGGCTCACTTCGGTTGCGCCCGACTTGAACCAGAACACGATGACGGTGGCGGCAGCGGCCGAAGTCGCCGTGCCGTTCCTGAGTTTCGTGCTCAACGGGCAGCCGTTACAGATATCCGCCAGCGCACAGGCGAAATTCTGCGTCGGCTGCAGCTCAGCCAATGGCGGCGGCGGTGGCGGCAATGATGGCTACGATATCGAAGTCGCCATGATGCTCGACATCACAGGCTCGATGGCCGGCACCAAGATCGAGGATCTGAGAGAAGCGGCCAAGGATCTCATCAGGATCGTCGTGGCGGATGATCAGAGCAAACAGAAGTCGCGTATCGCGCTGGTGCCGTTCTCGCATTCCGTCAATGCCGGATCGACGCTTGGCCCCGCCGTCGCGTACAATCCTTCGTCGAGCCTGACATTCGTGTTCCGCGATGGAAGAGAGCGCACGTGGTATCGCACGAGTGCTTATTGCGTGTCGGAGCGGCAGGGAACAAACGCCTACACGGACGTGACACCGACCGGCAACAATCGCCTACCGCGCGTGTATTTTCCTGGCTCGAGCGCGAGTAATTGCCAGCCAGCGGCGGAGATCATGCCGCTCAGCAGCAACAAGACGGCGCTCATTGCTGCGATCGACGACAAGCAGAAGTTCAAGGCAGACGGCTTCACAGGCGGAAACCTCGGCACGGCATGGGCGTGGTACATGCTGTCGCCGAATTGGTGGTCAGGCATTGCCTCGAACATACATGCGTCCGGCCGTCCGGCTGACTATCCCCCGTTGCCAGGCGATTGCACGAGCTGGGCGACCTGCGGCCCGGAGCAACGCAAGGGCATGCCGGTCATGAAGTACGCGGTGTTGATGACCGACGGTGAGTACAACATGCAGTACTGCAACGGCTCGAAGAACAGCACGACAGGTGCCTCGATTCCCGACCGCAACGCAGGACCAGGCAGCAGCGAGAAGGCCAACTGCACATCGCCGCTCGGTAGCGCCACCACGCAGGCACTGGCGCTCTGCACGGCCATGAAGGATGCTGGCATCACTGTTTACACAGTTGGCTTCGGCCTCGGCTCGTCGGGTACGCAGGTGGACATGCTGAGGAACTGCGCTTCCAGCGACGGCCACTTCAGCAAGCCGGCCAAGCTCTTCTACAACACCCAGACCGGCGACGAGCTGCGCAGCGCCTTCCGGCACATCGCAACCTCGATCGCTACGATCTACGTCTCGCAGTAGCGGGGCGCGATCGGCCGATGGAAAAGGACATCCTGCGGGTGCCCTTTTTCAATTATTATGGAATTACGGCGATGCGAAAGCCATTATGGCAAATGAATTGATAATGCTGAGGTTACGCATTCTTTACCTAGATCATACGCTTTGAATAATAGAGAAAGTTGCGGAGAATTGTCAGAGATCCACTTAAGGGAAAATCAATGGCGCACTTCTATTTGTGATCGGACGGGTTGGATCCTGTGAGAGGTATGCGTCATGTCCCCGTTCGGCGTTTGGCGGGCTTATCGGATGCGGCGGGCAGCGGCCCGTCTGCGCGGGCTGTCGAAGGATAACCGCGGATCGGTGGCCATCATGTTCGGCCTCACGATCATGGTCGTTTTCGGCATTGTTGGCAGCGCTGTTGACTATGGCCGTGCAATGCTGGCGCGGGCGCGGTTGCAGGCAGCCGTCGACAGCTCGGTGCTGGCAGCGGCGCGCGTCTGGCAGCTCGAGAACAACCTGGAACTGGCCGAGGCGAAGGCGCGCGCGCACTTCGACACGAACAAGCCGTACGAGCCTTCGCGGGTCGTTTCATTCACGCCAGACATGGTGGCGGCGACCTTCACTATGGTCGGTGAGACCACGGTGCGGACGCCCTTCCTGAGCGTGGTGCAGATTCCGCAGGTTGTTGTCGCGAGCCGCGGCCAGGCTCTGATTGCCGGTGGTGGCAATGCCGGCACGAACCTCGAAGTCTCGCTGATGCTCGATATCACAGGCTCGATGTCGGGCAGCAAGATCGAGGATCTCAAGTCCGCGGCCAAGGATCTTATCGACATCGTCGTCTGGGAAGATCAGGCAGAGTTCACTTCGCGCGTCGCCCTGGCGCCATTCTCGCAGGCCATCAACGCTGGCTCGCTCGGGTCGTCGGTCGCCTACAACCCGAACACGAGTCGTAGTTTCCGTCTCCGCAATGGGGACACGTCCACACGGTACCGCACGAATACTTACTGCTTGTCCGAGCGTACAGGCGCCGAAGCCTTCACGGATGCGGCGCCAACCGGAGCCAACGCCATTCCGCGTGCTTACCAGACGGGCAGCAACACGGCCTGCGTTCCTTCGGCGCCCATCGTCCCGATGACGAGCAACAAGAGCTCGCTCAAGACCGTTATCGATGGCTTCTCTGCCAACGGCATGACGGCGGGCCACCTCGGCACCGCGTGGGCCTGGTACCTGCTGTCGCCGAACTGGGCGACTGTGCTTCCCGAAGGCAGCAAGCCTCAGCCCTATTCCATGCTCGCTCAAGTGGGTGAGAAGGGCCAGCCGCTACTCAAGAAGGTGGCCGTGCTCATGACGGACGGCGAGTACAACCAGCAGTACTGCAACAGCACCACGTCGAGCACGGCTGGCGCCACGATCCCGGACTACGACACGGGCAACTCCGGCGCCAACTGCCGGTCGCCAAATGGTACGTCTACCACACAGGCGCGCGCTCTTTGCACGGCAATGAAGGCCGCCGGCATCACGGTCTACACGGTCGGCTTCGAGATCGGTAACTCGGGCGCGGCGTTCACCACGCTACAGGGCTGCGCCAGCGAGCCGCATATGTTCTACAACACGACGACCGGCGACGAGCTCCGCAACGCCTTCCGGCATATTGCGACCTCGATCGCGGCGCCGATCCTCTCACGCTGACGATCGGCGCGCCCCGAAAGGGCCGACGACCAGCGTCCCAGAACAAGACACAGGGCACCCTTCGGGTGCCCTGTTCATTTTGGTGGGACAGATGCGGGAGTTTCACCCAGCATGACGCCGACCGCCCGCACGAAGATGTCGGGGCCGGTATAGCCGACGAGGCGGTCGATCTCGGTGCCGCCGCGCATGAGAACGACAGTGGGGATGATCTCGACAGGTGAGGACAGGCCCATGGTGTCGAGGTCTGCGTGCGCTACATCGACGAAGCGCAGCGGCGTGCTGCGGGCCCGCGCGGTGGCACGGTAGAACGGCGCTATCTCGTCGCGAAAAAGCTGGCACATGGGGCATCCGCGCGCCTCGATCACGACGAGCTCGGTTACGGGCGCGGGATCGGTCGCGATCTCCGTTGCCGCATCCGTTGGACGGGACAATCCTGTCAGGCCGAGGATGGCGGTGGCTAGGAGTAAACAGGCGAGCTGGCGTGTCACGGCGGCGGCACCGGAAATGGGTTACTGAAGCCTTACCGTCCAAATGCAGGAAGAGGGCCAGCCGCCGGGGTGGCCACCACGGAGCAATTCGGTCGCGCCTGTTAACCCTTGGAGGTCGTGCGCGGGCGTCGTAGTGAAAGGGCTGGTCGACGCAACAAGGAACGGCCATGAGCCTGACGTTCGGCTTGGCGCTCTACTTCATCATCTGGTGGACAGTGCTGTTCGCGGTGCTGCCGTTCGGCGTGCGCACTCAGGGCGAAGCCGGCGAGATCGTCCCCGGGACGCCCGCGAGCGCGCCTGTCGCACCCCGGCTGCTGCGGACGTTCGCCATCACGACGGCGGTCGCGGGCGCGGTATTCGGCTTGGTCTATGCAGTCCTGATCGGCGAGATCATCGACATCGGCGCCTACTTTCCGAACCCGGTGGGACCGCCGGGCGTGCGCTGACTTCGGTCCGCTCGTGGACACAAAAAAAGCAAGGCGGGAAGCCCTGCTTTCCTGAAGTCCAGTAACTGAGCGGATTGACGGACCGCTTTATCGCTAGCCATTCCCACTCGCGGCCGTCGGGCCGCACACTCAGCTTACCCGATCCTCTGGTCCGGGATCGTTGGTTCGCCGCCTGCTCCCTAGACTTGGGCGATGCGAAGACCCCAGACGCGGTCTCACGGCCCTTTTTTCGTACGCGGGTGTGACACTAGCCCATCTGCGACCTCTTGTCAGCCCTTGAATCCGTCTCATCGAAGGTTCACCAACGGACGGATTTCTTTCGCCTTTTGCGCCGCAGCATCGGATTGTGCCATAGGTGGAAGATGGCCGAACTTTGGCCGTGGATCGGGCGCATGTCGGGAGCGACGGCGCGGGAGGAGACGATGGCGACAATCAGTGCCGCCGAGCGCAAGACGCTGATCCTGACGGGGGCCTCGCGAGGCATCGGCCACGCGACGGTGAAACGTTTTGCGTCGGCCGGCTGGCGCGTCATCACCTGCTCGCGTCACGCCTTTCCGGAGAACTGCCCCTGGGAGATGGGCCCTGAGGATCACATCCAGGTCGATCTCGCCGATGCCGACGACACGGCGCGCGCGATTGCGGAAATGCGCAGCCGGCTTGCGGATCAGCGCGGTCATCTCAATGCGCTCGTCAACAACGCCGGCATCAGTCCGAAGGGCAATGGCGGCGCGCGTCTCGGGACGCTGGAGACACCGCTTGAAGACTGGCAGCGCGTATTTCAGGTGAACTTCTTCGCACCCGTGCTGCTGGCGCGCGGATTGCTCGCGGAGCTCGAGCGCGCGAAGGGTGCCGTTGTCAACGTGACGTCGATCGCTGGGAGCCGTGTGCATCCTTTTGCGGGCGCTGCGTACGCGACGTCGAAGTCGGCGCTTGCTGGACTGACGCGCGAGATGGCCAGGGACTTCGGTGCACGCGGTGTGCGCGTGAATGCGATCTCGCCGGGAGAGATCGATACGTCGATTCTGTCACCAGGCACGGATCGCATCGTCAATGAGCAGATTCCGATGCGCCGTCTCGGCGAGCCGGAGGAAGTCGCGAAGGCGATCTACTTCCTCTGCACGGATCAGTCGAGCTACGTGAACGGCGCCGAGCTGCACATCAACGGCGGGCAGCATGTTTAGTTTGCCGCGAGTGCGACAGGTCCCTTCTCCCCGTCCTACACGGGGAGAAGGTTAGGATGAGGGGCGGGAGCTTGTGCGACGTTTGCGTATGCCGCCGCCCCTCACCCTAACCCTCTCCCCGCAAGCGGGGAGAGGGGATTCTGGCGCACTCGCGGCAAACTTTACGCCACCACCGCCGGCTCGAAGCTCGCGGAGAGTTGCAGTACCAGCTCGTTGAGCACGAAGCGACCGGCGCGTGTTGCGATCAAACGGTCGGGCGCGCGGCGTTCCAGCAGCTCGAGCTTTTCGAGGCGCTCGATCGCCGCGCGCGAAGGCCGAACGCCGCCGAGTGTTTCCAGCCGCCGCAGATCAATACCTTCCGCAAGTCTCAAGCCCATCAGCAGCATCTCGTCGGCTTCTTCGGAGCGCGCGAGTGTCGTGTCGTCGACGATGCTATAACCGTGCTGCTCGACGGCTGAGGCCCAGGCTTCGGGTTGACGCTCGGTCATGAGCGCGTGGCGCTTGCCGTCAATCACGAGGCGGCCGTGCGCGCCGGGACCAACGCCAGCGTAATCGCCATAGCGCCAGTACGTGAGATTGTGACGGCTCTCGGCGCCTGCGCGCGCGTGGTTGGAGATCTCATAGGCGGGAATACCAACGGCTTCGGTCAGCTCCTGCGTAATCTCGTAAAGCGTATCCGCAAGCTCGGGATCAGGAACCGCGAGCTTGCCGGCGCGATGCAGGCCGGCGAAGGGCGTGCCTTCCTCGATGGTGAGCTGATAGAGCGAAAGGTGATCGCGCATCATCCGAAGAGCTTCGCTCAGCTCCGCACGCCAGGCATCGGGCGTCTGCGCAGGGCGCGCATAGATAAGATCGAAGGAGAAGCGATCGAACGTGCGGGCAGCAATGTCGATGGCACGGCGCGCTTCAGCGACGGAGTGCAAGCGGCCCAGCTCCTTGAGATCTCCATCGTTCAGCGCCTGCACGCCGAGCGACACGCGATTGACGCCTGCCGCGCGATAGCCGGCGAAACGCTCGGCTTCGACGCTCGACGGATTGGCTTCGAGTGTGATCTCGGCATCGCGTGCGACGGGCCAAGCGGCGCCTACGCAATCGAGCACTCTGCCGACCGTCTCGGGCTTCATGAGCGATGGCGTGCCGCCACCGAGAAAGATGCTCGTTACCATGCGGCCGGGCGCCAGCGCTGCCATGTGCGCGATCTCGCACGCGAATGCAGCGGCAAAACGCGGCTCATCGACGCCGGCCATGCGCACGTGGCTGTTGAAGTCGCAGTAAGGACACTTGGACGCGCAGAACGGCCAATGGATGTAGACGCCGAAGCCGGGATCTGCGGAACTCAGATCCTTTGCACGCTGCTCGCGCGGCGCAAATCCCCCTCCCCCTTGTGGGGAGGGGTTAGGGGTGGGGGGAATCCCGCCAGTGGGGGGAGCTTCTGCCGCAGATGTTCTGCGATC
>JAEZAW010000287.1 GCA_023430315.1 Pseudomonadota bacterium
ATCGCATAGTCACTCCGGGAAGGTCACGAGCCGCGACAGGCGCGCCAGCACGAGATCGAGCAACATGCCGACCACGCCGATGACCAGGATCGCGATGATCACGTTGGTGATCGAGAGGTTGTTCCACTCGTTCCAGACGAAGTAGCCGATGCCGGTGCCGCCCACGAGCATCTCGGCCGCGACGATTACGAGCCACGCAATGCCGATCGAGATGCGCATCCCGGTGAGGATCGTCGGTGCGGCGGCCGGCAGAATGACCTGGAAGGCCGTGCGCCACGTACCGAGCTCGAGTGTCTTCGCCACGTTCAACCAGTCGCGCCGCACGGTCGCGACGCCGAAGGCCGTGTTGATCAGCATCGGCCAGACCGAGCATATGAAGATCACGAAGATGGCCGAGGCATTCGAATCCTTGATCGTGTAGAGCGCAAGCGGCATCCACGCGAGCGGCGAGATCGGTTTCAGCACCTGGATGAACGGATCGAGCGCTTTGCTCATGAGCGGCGACATGCCGATCAGAAACCCGAGCGGCACCGCCAACAGGAAAGCGAACAGATAGCCCGTCACGACGCGCGCGATCGAGTACGCGAGCTGGATGCCGACGCCCTTGTCGTTCGGTCCATTGTCATAGAAGGGTCGGCGCAAATGCTCCCAGAGCTTCGCGCCGACATCGACCGGGCCCCGCATCGCCGCCTTGCCCTGCGTCGCCGTGATGCCCATGAGCTTGGCGTACTCGGGATCCATCTTCTGCGTCGTCCCCGTTCCCGAGACGGCGAACTGCCACAGGACGAGGAACGCCGCGAGCAGCGCGATCGAGAGCATTGCCGCTCTCAATGCCAGCGACTGAGCCATGCTTCAGGTCCGCTTGATGGCGAAACTCGCGATGTATTCTTCGGGCTTGGTCGGATCGAAGGTCTTGCCCATGACGGAGAATGTCTTCGAGGTCGAGGCCGGCGGCTTGAGGCCGACTTCCTCCATGAGCTTCGCCGCGTCCGTCGCGAGATAGACCTGCTTTGCCACCTTCGCGTAGTCGACATCACCCTTGATCTGGCCCCAACGCTTCATCTGCGAGAGGATCCAGATGGCGAAGCTCTCATAGGGGAAGGGATCGAAGTCGATGCGGTCCGGCACCTTCTTCACATTGCCGAGGCCGTCCGCGAACGTCCCCGTCAGCACCTGCTCGACGACCGTCACGGGCTGGTTGAGATAGTTCGGCGGCGCGATCGCCTCGGCGATCTGCTTCCTGTTCTCGGGCTTGGTCGCAAAGGCCGTCGCATCGATGATCGCCTTCAGCAGTGCCTTGTAGGTATTCGGGCTGCCAGTCACGAACTCCTGGCTCGCGGCGAACGCGCAGCAGGGGTGGCGATCCCAAATGTCCTTCGAGAGCGTGTGGATGAAGCCGACGCCGTCGAACACGGCACGCTGGTTCACGGGATCGGGCGCGAGGAAGCCGTCGATGTTGTCGGCACGCAGGTTCGCGACCATCTCCGGCGGCGGCACCGCCCGGATCTGCACGTCCTTGTCCGGATCGAGACCGTGCTCCGCGAGGTAGTAGCGGATGAGGTAGTTGTGCATGGAGTAGTCGAAGGGCACGGCGAACTTCATGCCCTTCCAGTCCTTCGGATCGCGCTTGTCCTTGTGCTTGATGGAAAGCGTGATGGCCTGGCCGTTGATGTTCTCGACGGCCGGCATCGTATAGGGAATGGGGTTCGAGCCTGCGCCGATCGTGATCGCCAGCGGCATAGGCGAGAGCATGTGCGCGGCGTCGTATTCCTTGTTGATCGTCTTGTCGCGGACGACGGCCCATCCGGCCGTCTTGATCACTTCAACGTTGAGGCCGTGCTTCGAGTAGAATCCCATGGGATGCGCCATGATGATGGGCGTCGCGCACGTGATCGGGATGAAGCCGACCTTCAGATCCTTCTTCTCGAGCTTGTCGGTCTGGGCGAAGGCTTCCATCGCCGTGCCGAGCGGGAAGAACTGGCTTATGGCTGCGAGCGCCGTCGCGCCGCCGACCGCCTGCAGGAAGCCGCGCCGCTGCATGTCGTTCGGGAAGATGGCGCGCACGACCGCGCCTTCCACAACACGCTTGATGCGTCGATCGTGATCCAGCGCCGCGGCTGCATCGTGATCGGCCTGGGACTTGTGATGTCCGCAGCTACATCCGGAATGATTGAGGGGGCGATGGGGGTCGAATGGATCGTCAAAGCTCATGGAATTCGGCTCCCGGGTTCTGCTGCGGACGGATTTGGAGGCGCGGCCTTGGAAAGCAGCAGAATGCCCAGGATGCTTGAGAATCGGGCGCACGAGTTTTGTGCAATCCGTGCCCGTTCCGCGCAAATTATGTGCGCGGTCCGATCAAGCTGAGCGCGCCACCGAAAGGCCTTGCGCATCCCACACTCCGCGCATATGTTCTCTATATGTTCTGGCGTGTGTTTGCGTAGGAGTAGCGTTCGATGCCTATCGGATCCTTCGGAGATCGCAGCCCGAGGCAGCTCTCATTCAGCTTCGGTGGCGGGAGAGTGCCACCACCTCCACCACCCCCGACACGGACAAAGCGAACATCAGACAACGTCTATTTTGCCGTCCTGCCCGACAAGGATGTAGCGCGGCGTTTGAGGGAGATCGGCGAAGAACTCTGGCACCGGCATGGGCTACCGGGACGCGTTCAGCCCGCGCACTTGCTTCACGTTTCTCTTGCGCATGTGGGGCGGTTTGCCGGTGTGCCCCAAGGCGTGGTCGCTGCCGCGAGAATGGCAGGGTCTGCGGTACGATGCGCACCATTCGAAGTGTGTTTCGACCGTGCGGCGAGCTTCGATAGTCCGCGCGGTTCTCCAGTGGTGCTTCGTTGTGGCCGCGGCGAAGAGGGATTTGCACAGTTGAGACGGGCTATCGCCGGGGCGATGCACGGCGTTGGCCTTCCCGCCAATCCATCTATCGGCATCACGCCTCATGTGACGCTCGTCTACAATGGACTAAGTATTCCCGAGACTGCGCTCGTCAAGCCCATTGAATGGACCGTCCGTGAGCTGGTCCTAGTGCACAGCCTCGTCGGGCAAGGTCGCCACATCCATCTCGGCCGCTGGCCGCTCGGTGGGTAAGAAGCCGCTCTCGCTCAGCCGATCTTGCCGCCGGCGAGCGTGATGCCGCCGAGCACGATGGCCGCGGCGAGGATGAGGCACAACAGCGCGAGCCGTGGCGAGGCGATCCGCGCCTCGACCTGATCCTCGAAGTGGGCATAGCGCTTGCGGCCCGTGATCATGGGCCGGACGAGGTCCTCGCGCTTCCAGATGGCATAGGCGAAGCTCGCCAGAATATGGAGCGCGATGACGATGAGCAGGATGTCGAAGAGCCAGATGTGCCAGCGCGTCGCGAGTGCTACGGCCTCCTCGGCGATCTTGCTCGTGAGCGGACCGCCGTGCAGCTCCGTATGGTCGTCGTAGGAGAACAGGCCCGTGATGCCCTGCACCGCAACGAGCCCGAGCATTATGAACACGACGGTGCCACCGAGCGGATTGTGGCCGAGGAAGTGACGGGGCCGCCGGAGCAGGAAATCCATGCCATAGCGGAGCGCCGTCCACGGGGCATAGGCGAAGGCGTTGAAGCGCGCCGTGGAGCTGCCGACAAAGCCCCAGAGAATGCGGAACGTGACGAGGATGAGGATCGCGTAGCCGATCCGCATGTGCCAGACGAGATCGGGATTGCCCTTGCGGGTGACATAGGCGAGCGCGATCAGGACGACGAGCGACCAGTGAAAGAGGCGCGTCGGGCCATCCCAGACCCGCACCACGCGCTTCTCGGTCGCGCCAGTGCTCGCGCGCGCATCCTGTTCAACCGACATATTTCCCCCATGCGCTGACGACCGTGCTGATGGTATTCGGTGCGCATGTCGGGTCAACGGGCGGCACAATGACAAAGATGTGTATGCCGGCTAGAGTCCGCACGCGCTGAAAATCGGCAACACAGCGAGGATCGCCGAGCATGCCAAAAAAGCCATCCCGCGCCGGCGCGGCCAAATCCAAGGCTGCAGACAAAACAACAGGGCCGGCCTACTGGCTCCTGAAGTCGGAGCCCGATGCCTTCTCCTGGGACGATCTGAAGGCCAAGGGCAAAGCCGGGGAGCCGTGGTCTGGCGTCCGCAATTTCGTGGCGCGCAACAACATGAAGGCGATGAAGATCGGCGATCTCGGTTTCTTCTACCACTCGAACATCGGCAAGGAGGTCGTCGGAATCTGCAAAGTGAGCGCGCTCGCGCATCCCGATCCGACCGATGATACGGGCAAGTGGCAATGCGTCGATGTTGTTGCGGTCGCGGATGTGCCGCAGCCGGTAACGCTTGCAACAGTCAAAGAGACGCCGACGCTGGCCAAGATGAGCCTGGTGACCAGCGCGCGCCTTTCTGTGCAGCCGGTGACGCCCGAGGAATGGCGCATCGTGTGCAAAATGGGCGGTGTTGATCCGAAGAAGCTGTAGCGGCTCGACGCGGCATGGCGGCGCGTTGATCGGACGCGATCTCGACGCCATATCTGGTGGGCCTGCACGGCAGCGACGAGGCGGGGCCCGGAGGTTCAGAACCGATGTCCGATGACGACGAAGCCAACCGCCTGAGCGCACGCGCCGCGCGTTATCTTCGCGTCGGCACGAATGTGGGCGCGGTGGCGGCGCGTGTCGCCGGCAGCCGTCTCCTCGGCTATGACCTCGACCGCGAGAAGAATGCGGCCGAGCTTGCCAAGGCGCTGGGCGGGCTCAAAGGCCCCATCATGAAGGCGGCGCAGCTCCTCTCGACCATTCCGGAGGCCCTTCCGCCCGAATATGCGCGCGAGCTGGCGCAGCTCCAGTCGGCAGCCCCGCCCATGGGACCGGCGTTCGTGCGCCGTCGCATGCAGGCCGAGCTTGGTCCGGACTGGCAGGCGCGCTTTGCGTCGTTCGAGCTGGCGTCGACCGCCTCGGCCTCGCTCGGGCAGGTGCATCGTGCGGTCGCGCATGATGGGCGGGCGCTCGCCGTGAAGCTGCAGTATCCGGATATGCAGTCGGCGGTCGAAGCCGACGTCACGCAGCTCAAGGTCGCGTTCGCCATTCACGCGCGCATGGATCCGGCCGTCGAGACGGGCGAGATCCTGAAGGAGATCTCGGCGCGGCTTCGCGAGGAACTCGATTACAGCCTCGAGGCCTGCCACACGGCGCTCTATCGCCTCATCTTCCGCGATGATCCGCTCATTCGCGTACCCGAGATCGTGCCCGAGCTTTCGACGAAGCGACTGCTCACTATGTCATGGCTCGAGGGGCGCCGCCTGCTCGACTACAAGGAGGCACCGGTCGAGGACCGCAACCAGATCGCGCGCGCCATGTTCCGCGCCTGGTGGTTTCCCTTCAGCCACTACGGCGTCATTCACGGCGATCCACATCTCGGTAATTACACGATCTTCGAGGAAGCGGGGCGTCCGGCCGGGATCAATCTGCTGGACTACGGCTGCATGCGCACGTTCGCGCCGAAGTTCGTCGGCGGCGTTATCGACCTCTATCGCGGGCTGCACGAGGGTGACGAGGCGCGCATCGTGCACGCCTACGAGACGTGGGGCTTCTCGGGTCTCTCCAAGGAACTGATCGACGTCCTCAATATCTGGGCGCGCTTCATCTATGGGCCGTTGCTCGACGATCGCGTGCGCTCCATTGCCGAGGGAACGACTCCCGGCGAGTATGGCCGGCGCGAAGCCTTCACCGTGCACAAGGCACTCAAGGAGAAGGGGCCGGTGAAGGTGCCGCGCGAGTTCGTGTTCATGGATCGTGCCGCGATCGGGCTCGGCGGCGTCTTTCTTCATCTCGACGCGCGGCTCAACTACTTCCGGATTTTCAACGAGACCATCGAGGACTTCGACCTCGCGCGCGTCGGGGCGCGCCAGCGGGCATCATTCACGGAGACGGGCGTGCCGCTGCCCGAGGGTCTCGACGTCGCCGCATGAGGGCTGAAGCACAGTGACCAAGCCGATCGTTCTTGTCGCTGCGGCGGCACTCATCGACGCCGACAACCGTGTGCTCATTGCCGAACGGCCGCCGGGAAAATCCATGGCCGGGCTCTGGGAGTTTCCGGGTGGCAAGGTCGTGCCGGGCGAGACGCCCGAGCAGGCGCTTCTCCGCGAGCTTCAGGAGGAGCTCGGTATCGAGGTGTGCGAGACGTGCCTCGCGCCCTTTACGTTCGCGAGCCATACCTACGAGAGTTTCCACCTGCTGATGCCACTCTATCTCTGCCGCAACTGGGGGGGCGAGATCACGCCGCGCGAGGGTCAGCGCATCAAATGGGTGCGGGCGGTACGGCTCACCGACTATCCCATGCCGCCGGCGGACGTGCCGCTCGTCGCCATGCTGCGCGACCTGCTGGGATAGGGTTGGCCGAGTTCAAGTCGGACGCGCGCGGCTGTTCCGGCGCAGCCATTCGGAAAACTCATCTTCGCCCGTTTCACCCGCAGCCAGCGCAAGGACCACCGTCGCTGCGTCAACCTCACCGGCAATGATCTCGTGGCCGTTGATGTGAAGGAAGACATAGGCGGCGAGGAAAGCTGTTCGCTTGTTGCCATCGACGAAGGGATGATTGCGCACGATGCCGAATGCATAAGCCGCCGCTAGCCGAAAAACATCGGTCTCACCATAGGTGTGCAGGTTGATGGGGCGGGCGAGCGCGGAGTCGAGCGCTCCTTCGTCGCGCAGGCCGTCCGCTCCGCCGTGCTCCGCGATCTGGGCATCGTGCACGGCATCGATGAGTGACCGCAGCAGCCAGATTGGCGCTGTCACTTTGCAAGCCGGCGGAGAGCATTGCGGTACTTGCTCATGCCCTCCTGTGCTGCGCGCATCTGAGCATCGAAGGCCGGATCAAACGGCGTAATGCGCATGGAGCCGTCCGGCGCGTCGGTCAGGAACACGGTGTCCCCGTCCTTCACATTCAGGCGCGCCAGAACCTCCTTCGGCAGCACGACGCCAAGCGAGTTTCCAATGGGGCGGACTTTGAGTTGGGTCATGGGACGCCTAATGTTGCGTTACTACATAAATTATAACGCCAAAATATGAGGAAAAGCAACAAGATCGAAGAAGCGGATCGTCAATTACCAAAGATGCGGGTTGCCCAATCCGGGCGGCCGCTGGAGCTTGCGCTGCGGGTGGTTTGCGGCGGGCTGGCCTCGCGACGCTCGCGCTTGGGCGCGCTATCGGCCCGCCGTTTGCGGACAACGGGCGCCGGTTCCTGGGCCGGATTGGGCTCCTGCGCGCCGAGCAGCATGGCCCCTTCCAGAAACTGCGGGCCCGATGAAACGCCTTCAGCAGCAGGAGACGCAGAGGCCAAGGGTGGCGGCACGTCGGTTGCCGCGGGTGACGGGCTGGCTGCGGACGCCTCGCTGGGGCGCTCAATGGGCGGTGCCGCGATATGGGGCAGCGGCTGGACCGAGGTGGCGCGTACCATTGGGCTCGCCTGCGGTGCCGCGGCGGGACTGCTGCCCGAAATGGCGATCGGCTGCGGTCCGCGGTCCTCGCGCGAAGGCGTCGCGCTGGTGATCAGCTCGCGTGGCGCAGGCTGAACTTTGGCCGCGACGGGCCGCTTGCTCTTGCCGGCGCGTTCCGCATAGACGCGGTGGCGATTGAGCGATGCTTCCTCCCAGGGATGGGGTTTGCAGGTGCAGGCCTCGACATAGGTCGTGCGGAAGAGGAAGGCCGTCTTGAGTGCTGTGTAGGGCTGGCCACGCACGTCTCTCATGTCCTCCGGCTCGCCGCCGGGATTGGGATAGACATAGAGGCGGGCGCTCGACGAGCAGCGCGCATTACATGCGGCTTCGTCGGCGGCAAAGCGGTCAGGCGTTGCCGAAAAGCTGATCGGGAAGAAGTAGCCGTCGCAGAGGCGGACGCAGACGGTGCGATATGTGCCGCGCTCGCGGCCGAGCTCGCGGGCGCGCGCCATGGCCTCCTCGCGAGCCTCACGTTCTTCGCGCAGACGCTCATCTCGCGCCTCGCGCTCTGCGCGCTGGCGTTCCTCGCGGGCCGCTCGCTCTTCATGCTCGCGTTCACGCCGCTCTTCGTCGCGCGATGCCGGACGTTGCCGGGTGCCCCGATAGCGGCCGCCGCTCCATGCCGAGGGATTGTTGACCTGATCGACCCAATCGTTGGTCGGCAGATATCCGCCTGAGATTTTGATCACCGCCTCGGCGTCGCTTGATTGGACGACGCTCTGCGCGGGGGTGGCGGGGGAAAGCAGCGCATGGCTCGTCGCGCCGAGCGCGAATACGGCAACCGCCGCGAAGCTGACCGCAAGAGCGGCGCGCACCTCATCGGACATGGTCCCGGAACGGGGAACGAGCAGGGGGAGGCGCCAATGCCGGAGGATGCGGAACATACTTCTACCGTGTACGCAGGAACTAAGTGGCCTTAAAAGCCCGCACGCTTCGTTCTGTCAACTAGCCTGCCGTCACAACTGTTTGTTCTAGATGCGCATCTAATGCGCAGCAGATGACGAAATGCGCATGACGGAGCAAGGCTCCAACGCTGCGTCAGCGCGAAAGGTTGCGCGCGGTTCGGATCAAATTGCGAGGATTTGGCGCGCGAGCGTCCAGAGCGGTCCCCAGACAGTCTCGCCGAGCTTGGCGAGAACGCCGCCGAGCACAGCGACGGCAATCCAGCCGAACCATCGCTTGAGGCCCCGCGTAAAATTGGCCGATATGCGGATCGAGATGCGCTGCTCGGGACGGCTCGTGTCGGCGACTACACCATCGGCGCCGATCGTACGCGAGGCGACGATGAGCGTTAGCTCGGCGGGGCCGCGCACCTGCGGAATGACCGTAAAACGCCAGACGGCATAGTCGCTTGCGAGTTGATCGCCGCGTGTGCCCGTCCACTGCGTCTCGGGCGATTTCGGCTCGATGTAGAAGCGGCCGGGCTCGCCCTGGAGGCGTACGCTCATGGCGCGCGTGATCAGGAGCTGATGCGTATGGGGGGTGCCGCCGCCCTGCAAGCCGCCACCAGCATTCACGCCCTCGCGCGCGATGCGAACCTCGACGGTCTCGAGGACGCCGACCTTCATGCGGCGGGGAATGTTCTCGACGAGCTGTCCGCTCTCGACGCCGGTGCGCGGCGCCTTGCGGCCGCCGCGTGCACGGGCACGGTCAGGCGGCGGCGCACGCCCCGGCGGCGGCGGCGGATAGGGTGGTGCTGGTGGCACGGGCGGGCGATCGGCTGTCGCCTCGGGCCACGGCGTCGTCAGTTCGGGCTCGGGTGGTGCCCCCGGTGGCAGGCGCAGGTTCGGGCGCGGTGGCGCTGGACGCGATGCACCGAGCCCACGCGGCGGAATCGGCGGCGGGCCGTCGGGCGCGCGCCGTCCGGCCTCCGGGTGCGGCAGCGGCGGCGGCCCAGGTTGCTCTGGAGGAGGT
>JAEZAW010000008.1 GCA_023430315.1 Pseudomonadota bacterium
TCCCAAGCTGAATGTCGTCGGTTCGATCCCGATCGCCCGCTCCATAATCGCTTGAAATATCACCGTTTTCTCAAGGCGCTCTGGGCTTATAAACAAGCTGATGTTCTGGGATAATTGACTTCCGCAATCGCTGAAAATGCTCATTTTTTGAAGTCTCAGCGGAGCGGTTTCCGAGCCAAAACGAGCCACGTTTTCTGTCCCCACCAGGCGCTTGCGAAACCCTCGATATAACGTACACTGAAAGTATATTAGCTAATCCGTTCAGGTCTGCTCCTCCTGATTAGCGGGAGCAGGGTTGAGCGCTAATCAATTTATGAAATTGGAAGACCAAGTCATAAGCTTAGAGTTGGCGAAGTGCTTGAAAAAATTAGGCCTGAACCAGCAGAGCCATTTTATCTGGTGGTACACAGAAGCTATGTCTACTGACGTAAAATATTTCCCCGAGCAAGATTGGGACAAGCGTGAGTGGTCATTGCAAGTACGGGACAAATATTATGCAAATCACGCGCACAATGGATACGAAGGTCGCGCCCTCCCAGCTTACACAGTCGCAGAACTAGGAGAACTAATCGGACCTTATTTCCAAATAAACAGTGGGCGTAGCGGCAGACCTGCCCAAATGGTTTGGACTGAAGTCATGCCCAATATCCTCATCCGTTCAAACCCTGAATTGCATCCACCGGAAGAAACAAAACGCGCTCCGGTCATGCCAGCAAAATCCGAAGCTGAAGCACGCGCAAAAGTTCTATTTTATCTGATCGAAAACAAAATAATCACGATTCCGAATAATGGTCCAAATTAAAAAGCCAATCTAATTGGGTGGCGACCATAGCAGCAATTCCACCCCCGCCTGCGAGTGTGAAAAAACTAATTGGCACCAATATTATTCTTGGATCGTTCTGCGAGCCAGGCCCGGACGCGGGCCAGCCCAAAAGCTCACCCCAAGCGAGTATCCAAAGCACCGTCGTAGGAATTGAAATCGAATACATCAGCATTATGAACGCGCTTTGATAAGACCCGTTCTCTAACTGAAGCTTCTTCCTTGGACCAATCCCGTTGCGCCGCTTGATGACGCCCAGCAGCCAAATGCCAGCGACTAGCCACATCAAGACCATGAACAGATAGAGTAGCGTGATGACCGGTGCCGGTTTCGACAACGGCCCGAACCCTGGCTTCAGCTCGACCACGCCCAGCACGATGCCCGCGAGGGTCAAGACGTTCACCAGCAGACCCAGCAGTGTGCTGAAGGCCTGGAATCTGACGTTCTGCAAAAAGCTCATGCTCGCAGTTCAGCAACAGAACATTGCCGAAACAAGACCTCTTGGCGAGGTCTCCACAATCCTTTAGCAAGAGAGGCGTAACGCATACATATTCATAGAATAGCAAGGGAACATCGACCGAATACCCCGAGCAAGAACCGAGCAAAGATATCCAATAAGCAACTGATTTAATTCGAAATTACGTTCGCTTCCCAAGCTGAATGTCGTCGGTTCGATCCCGATCGCCCGCTCCACTTTCGCTCAGCTCTTCCTGCAGCTCGGTTCACGGCTTCTCATCGAATTAGGTGGCGCGACCTGATCGAGGTTATCGACGCTGCCGGCCTTCGCGGCCCCTCCCACGCGCGTCATATGTTCTCCTAAAGAAACACGGCCACTAAGCGGGCGACCGACACCGATTGGACTGCTGCCACATAAATCACCTTTTGGTGCCGTCCAACTAAGGTCGAAAGGCTTACCTCGGACGGAGGTCCCATGAGACACGTGCCCAAGATACTGACGTCAACGGCTTGGCTGCTCTTCCTGGTGATTGTGGCGGTCTCATCTGCGAACGCTCAAAAGCGCTATCCCTCCATCGAGGAAGCGTGGGACGGAACGGACTACAGGGCTCTGATACAGCGGGTCGAGACTGATGGGTTAGCCCTTCCCACACTGGCGGATGCAGCGACGAAGCCGGTCTTCGAGCGAATGGTCCGTGCTGATAATATTCCGCTGCGTGCGGGGCTGGATCCGAAGCTCGCCGTTACCATACGCTTTCAGAAGTTGGACAGCGCGTTGCCGGCACTTCATCGGCTTGTCGCCCTTTACGCGAGCGAGACAGAAAAGGGGAAGCCCTACGCTACAGAGCTCGCCAAGCTCATGATCTATGAGGTCAAGGTCTCTGGGGCGCTGCTAGAGCTACACGAGTCTTATATTTCAGCTCTTCCAAGGGACAAGCGATACCAAGCCAACATCAATATCCTCGATCAGATGAAAAGCGATGCCCGACAGCTCTACTCCCGGCTGGTGCAGGGCGAGCTTGCCAAGTCGACGTACTCCAAGCCTGATCTCCTTGAAATGACCAGGGGAGCTCTTGAAAGGCTGCCCTCTTACCTGCCGATCTTTAAGGATGAGGATAGGCAGGGTCTAGTCCAGAAGCTTACGCAGCAGATTGCGACAACGACCGACCAAGAGCTGAAGGCGGCGCTTGGCGAGCTGCGGGATGGCATCAAACACCGCCGGATTCCAGCCTAACGCGACCTGATCGCGCGCTCCATAAATGCAATGAAAGAAAGCCGCCCGAGAAGGCGGCTTTCTACTTGTCTAGCGGATGGTGATCCAAACGCCATCGCGGTAGTAGCCGTGCCCGCGGCCCACCTTGCGCCAGCGATAATTCTCGCCGCGACGCCAGCGCCAGTCATCGCCGTAGATGCGCAGACCGAATTCAGGTTTGTACGACGGCCTGCCGCGAACCTTCCAGCAGTCGCCGTCGCGGTTACAGACGACGGCCGCCGATGCTTCGCTTGCCGTCATCGTCGTAACGCCGCCAGCAAGCGCCAGAGCGCCTGCCGCAATCAATAGTCCCTTGCCGATCGCATTCATGCTCGATCTCCTTCACTGAGAAGTCTGCAGAACGCGATCTTTCGAGAATGGTTGCCTTATAGACTTGGAACGTCGATTTTGTCCGATGAATATGGGTTCATCGAATGCGGTTAAGTTAAACAACATGCTGAGATGGCAACGATAAGCTTTCGAGAGCGCGCTTAGCCGTTCGCGGTTGTCCGCGCTGGCACGATCATGGGCATCCGAGCGACGTCCGCGACGATCCGGAAGGACGGCGACGCGATCGTCTCGCCGTCAATTTGGACAGCAAGGTTCTCGGCGTGGGGAATGTCGACCGTTTGCGCCGGCATCATCTCGATGGTGCTTGCTCTCTCCAGGCGGCCGGCGGCGAGAAGGAAAAGTTCCCATAGTCTTTGCCGGCGGCTCGTCGCGTGCGAGATCACGACATTGAAGCCGGCCGACAATACGTTCGTCCTCGGCGAGAGAAGAAATCGGCCGCCGTATCGCGCAGCGTTGGCGACGACGAGCCACGAGGCGACGCATTCCTTGCCGTCGATCGTGGCCGAGAAGGTCTGCGGCTTGTGCGCGAGCGCAGCGAGGACGGGCCAGCCGTAGGACGGCTTGCCGATGCGGCGTTTCAGCTCCAGGGGTAGGCGTGCGATCACCTCGCCATCGAAGCCGACACCGAGCATCAGCAGGCAAGGCGCGCCATTCACGCTCGCTGTCGAGAGGCTGACGACCGGGCCATGAAGCAGCATCTCCGCGATAGCGTCGGCGGCGCGCGGAAGCTGCAGCTCCTCCGCAAGAACATTGCCGGTTCCGACCGGAATGAGACCGAACGGCATGTCACGTCCACGCAGCAGCGACGCCATGCTGCGCGCGGTCCCGTCGCCGCCCGACGCGACAAGAACGTCGTACGAGTCGATGGATAGTGTGGCGTAGTCGCTGCTCGCAGTATCCGGCACGAGGTGCAGATCCGCGACCGCGCCAGCCTGCTCGAGACGCCGTACAACTTCCTGGACGAGACCAATGCGATTTCGTCCGGCAATGGGATTGTGAATGATCAGAAAACGCTTGCGTTTTCGTGCGGCGGTGCCGGTCGCAGCTGTCTCGATGGCGTTGGTGACGCCAGTGCTGCCCTGTGGTGAATCGACATGCTCCTGCATGGCACTCACATGGGGCTTCTTTGGGGGCTCACGTGACCGGCTCGGCATCGATGAAGAAGATCGAGGCGCGGATCATACAGTCGCGTGCGAATGGCGAAGATGCCGAGCACGGTATGGAACAGGTTGTCGTGGCTCGCGGTCTTCGTTGCGGCGAGCTCCTGCAGGCACTCCATGTCCATGCCGAGGCGAGCCTGCGCCGTATGCGAGGCCCATAGGATCATGGGAATGTGCGTCTGCTCCTTGGGCGCCAGAGCTCGCGGCATGCCATGGAGGTAGAGGCCCTTCTCACCGAGCGACTCCCCATGATCCGAGGCGTAGATCATGGCGACATCGACGCCCTTCGCGTCGGCGCTCCGAAGTATCTCGATCAGTGCCGCCAGCACGTGGTCCGTGTAGAGGATCGTATTGTCGTAGCTGTTGACGATCTGCTCGGTGGTGCACCGGCTCAGCTGGCTGGACTCGCACGTCGGCTGGAAACTGGCGAACGCCGGCGGCGTGCGCTTGTAGTAGGCCGGCCCATGGCTGCCGATCATGTGCAGCACGATCATACCGCCGTGCTGCATAGCGAGAATTCTGTCCTCGAGGCCATCCAGCAGCGCCTCATCGTAGGTCGCCACGTCTTCGAAGAATCTGCCTCGCCCTCTGGTCAGCTGCTCAGACACGATCCCTCTGCAGACGCCCTTGCAGCCCGATTGATTGTCACGCCACAGCACGTCGAGCCCTGTGCGCTGGAGAATGTGCAGGAGATTCTCCTGTTGAGCGGCAGCCGGCACAGTGAACTTGTCCTGGCCGAGCCCCGAAAACATGCACGGAACAGAGTGGGCCGTATCCGTGCCGCATGAAGACGCATGCTTGAGGCTCAGGATACCGTCAATGCCGGAGAGGCGCGGGTTCGTCTCGCGGGCATAGCCATTGAGCGAGAAATTGGCCGAGCGTGCCGTCTCGCCGACGACCAGAACGGTGACGAGCGGGCGAGCCGACGCGAGAGGTGTCTCGTCGCGACGGGCATCTTCGCCAAACGGTCTGACTTCCTCGCGAACTCTGAACTCCCTGTCGGTGTGGTGCTTGCCGAGAGCGACAATGACATTCGAGGGGACCAGCGTAAGCAGAAGGCCGCGGTTCGTGCGGATGGTACTTGCGAAGTTTGCGTAGAAGGAAAGAACCAGAACCATCGCGATCGCGCTCGAAAGCAGGGCACGAGCGACGTTGGATGAGAGCGTTTGCGGGAGTGGTCGCCAACGTACCGGAGCTAGCAAAATGATCGCTGCAGGAACGAAGCCCAGCAGGACGATGGAGCCAAGAAACTGGGCAGTCAGGAACTCTGCCGATTCGCCTGCATTCGTCTCGAGGACGTTGCGCACCATATTGGCGTCGATGACCGTGCCGAACTCCTGGACGAAGTACGCGGCAAATGCCGACAGGAGCACCAGTGCCGCAGCGAGCGGCTTCAGGACGTAGGGCATGGCCGCGATCGAGAGCGCGGCGTTGAACGCAGCGACGAGAGTTGCCGCGAAGGCCGCGATGAAGAGCCACTCGATCGCTGTCGCAGGATGGACGTCGGTCAGCACGCGCGTCCAGAATGCGCCGTTGAGGGCGGCGACGATGAACAGCGATGTCAGCAGGCCGAGCTGACCGGGCGTGACCGCTATGCGACGGGCCATTCTCGTACCGCCAATCGGGAACTCTGCTTCACGCCCCACCCGGGCACCAAGATCGAATCGGTGATGGGGCTGTCTGGTTTGATGCCGGCAATATATCACCCGCCGAAGATGGGGGTAAACGCCGCGACTAAGGCGGGGATGATCTGCGGTCACAAACGTGGGCACCAGATTGAAGGCGCCATTGCGGCGCCTTGACTTGAGAGGTGGATGGCTCCGGTCCTACGGCGCGACCTCAAGGGGCGGCGCCTCGCCGATCTCCGTCATCGGTTTGGCCAATAGAAGACGCTCACGGAGCTGGTGGCGATTGCTGCGTACGCTCCGGTACTTCGAAATGAGTTGCCGGAGGGGTGGCGGCGGGGGAGTGAGCCGCTCGAGCGCCATATTGTAGTCGCGTCGGAGCTGACGGAAACGCATAACTTTCGCCAGCACCAAGAGGTGACGGGCTAGAAGATAGTCGCGGGTATCGAGCTCTTCGAGCTGATAGATATCATGGCGCGCGATCAACGCGAGCAGCGCGGGGAAGTACGTGTC
>JAEZAW010000013.1 GCA_023430315.1 Pseudomonadota bacterium
CAATCGGTCGCTGTCCAGAGTCATCGTTGTCTCATAAACTCTTGGTCCCTCATTCCGATGGAGATCGCATGACCGCGCCACGCCCATCCAAGACACACATCGGAAATCACAAGCTTCACCCGGAGACGCTGATGCTGGGATACGGGTTTGACCCGCTCCTGTCTGAAGGCGCAGTGAAGCCGCCGGTATTCCTCACATCCACCTTCGTTTTCAAATCGGCCGAAGAAGGTCGCGATTTCTTCGACTACACGGCCGGTCGGCGAACTCCCCCGAAGGGTTCGGCGGCAGGGCTCGTCTACTCGCGCTTCAACCATCCTAACAGCGAGATTGTCGAAGAGCGCCTCGCTGTCTACGAGGAGACCGAAGCGTGCATTCTATTCTCGTCGGGCATGTCCGCTATCGCCACCACGACACTCGCTTTTGCGCGTCCCGGGGATGTCGTCGTGCACTCCCAGCCTCTCTATGGCGGCACCGAGACGCTCCTTTCGCGCACCTTGGAGCCGCTCGGCATCCACGCCGTGGGCTTCGCAAACGGCGTCGACGAGGCGAGCGTGCGCGAGGCTGTGTCGAGGGCAGAAGCGAAGGGGCGCATCGCCCTGTTTCTTATCGAGACGCCTTCAAATCCGCTGAATACTCTGGTCGATATTCCTATGATAAAGCGCATCGCAGACGAAGTCTCGGATCGTCAAGCACACAGGGCCATCGTGTTCTGCGACAATACGCTGTTGGGGCCTTTGTTCCAGAAGCCGTTGGCGCTTGGAGCGGATATCTCTGCGTATTCGCTGACCAAGTATGTCGGAGGGCACTCCGATCTGATCGCGGGTGCAGTGCTCGGCAGTGCTGCGGTGACAAAGCCGGTGAAGCTTTTGCGGGGCGCAATAGGGACGCAGCTCGATCCACATTCGTGCTGGATGCTGGGCCGCTCTCTAGAAACGTTGGAGCTCAGGATGGTGCGCGCCAATCGCAACGCAGCCGTTGTCGCCAAATTTCTGCTCGAGCACCCGGCAGTTGCCAAAGTGCATTATCTGCCGTTTCTTGAACCGCGCACGCCGCAGCGTCGCGTCTTCAGAGCACAGTGCAAAGCGGCCGGGTCGACATTCTCATTCGATATCAGGGGCGGGCAGCCACAAGCCTTCCGCTTCCTGAACCGACTGGAAATCCTCAAGCTGGCGGTCAGCCTGGGTGGCACCGAGTCGCTTGCCTGCCATCCCGCTACAACGACCCATTCCGGAGTACCCGCCGAGATCCGCGAGGCGATCGGCGTTGGTGACGCGACAATCCGTCTGTCGATCGGAATCGAACACCCCGACGACCTCATTGCTGACCTCACCCAGGCATTGGCGAGTAACTAAGTCTTACCAGCTTTTCGCTTCATACGACCGCCGATGAGAGGAATGCTTTGGTGCCGATTGAATTCCTGCGCGGCGCTATTGGCTTTAATTGCATCGCCAGCCGATCGAGGGGAGGCTCTGCTCTCCCCTCGATCGGCCACGATCACTTTTCGAGCCAGACCTGATCGAAGCGCCAGTTGTTGTAAATGCTGTTCTCACCGAGAGCGAAACCTTTGACGTGAGGCTGCCAGCAGGTTCCGGAGCGGTTGTGATAGATGATCGGTCGCGCCACTTCTTCTGTCAGGATGCGCTCGATCTCCCAGACGATCTTCTTTCGCTTTTCGATATCCGTTTCCTGCGATTGCTCGTCGAGCAGCTTCTCCACATGAGGCGTGCAGTATCCCGTATAGTTGGCCTCTGACTTACACGGGTAGGCACCCTTCAACACGGCGTCAGGATCGTCGATGCCGACACCGGATGTGTTCATGCCGACAGCGTAGTTCTTCTTGGTCAAACGGCTGTGCCAGATGGAGGATTCAACCAATTCCATCGTGGCATCGAAGTGGATCTTGTTGAGCTGGTCGACCAGGATGACGGCGGGATCCTTGTAGGTGGCGAAGTCGCGCGTCGCCACTTTCACCGGCAGACGGTTGTTCGGACCGTAGCCCAGACTCTCCATGATCTTGCGTGCCTCGGCTTGTTGCTGGGTGACGTCGCCATAGCCCGGCAACTTCGAACGCATCTCCGCCGGAATGCCCCACTGTCCTTCGGGGCCGGGCATCATGTTGGTCGCAATGGAGGACTTACCACCGGATATAATGTCGATGTACACTTGACGATCGAGCGCAAGCGCCATAGCGCGCCGGATTTCCGGCTTGTCGAATGGCGGCTGCTCGACGTTGACGAGGATGTTGATGGGCACATTCGTCGGTGCCAGCTTGCACACGGCATCCGGCTTCTGCGTGGCCACGTCCTTCATCAAGGGCACCGTGACATCACCAACGAACGTCAAGTCGAATTCGCCGGCGACAAAGGCCAGGATTCGTGTCGACCGGCTCGAGACGATTTTCCACTCGAGCCCGTCGAGGTATGGCTTGCCTTTGTCCCAGTAGTTTGGATTTTTTGCGAGCTTGATCGACTCGTTGCTCTTGAATTCGACGAACCTGAACGGACCAGTGCCGATCGGCTTTGTGCGCATGTCGCGAGCGGGAACGTGGCATGGATAGACTGGCGCCAGGCCCGATGCGAGCATGGCCACGAACGAGGGCTGTTTCTTCGTCAGTTGAAAGGTCGCCGTCAAATCGTCTTCGACCACGACTTCCTTCAAGTTCTCGTACCAGATCTTCCGCGGGCTCCGCCGAAAGGCGCTCTCGGCGTCGAGACCGCTCGCCCTATGGTAGGTGCAGCGCACATCCTTGGCCGTAAACGGCTGGCCGTCGTGGAACGTCACGCCGCTGCGGAGCTTGAAGGTGAGCTTCGTCCCTGTCTCATCCCATGCCCAGCTCGTCGCCAGCTCGGGAATGATCGTGTCGAAGCTGTTCAGCGGCTTCATGGGATCGAAGCGTACGAGGTTGTTGAACACCGCCATGAACGGCATATTCGTGGCGATGGTCGATTCCTCGTGGATCGAGGCGCTCGGCGGCTGCGTGGTATTGTAGATCCGAAGTGTGCCGCCCTGTTTCTGTGCTGCGGCAGTGCCGGCGCTCATAGCCATAAGCCCGACGAGCACGATCGTAAGCCAGCGCGATTGCGCCACCCGATGCAGCCTCATGCGTTCCTCCTTTGAGCAATTTTGTTTTTTGTTGGGGGAAAGCCTACCGCCAAAGGCCTCCTGTCGGAAGCTCTTATCCATCCGCAAGCCGAGTTCGCACGCGCCTTCACGATCGAAGGAAATGGGGCGCCATTTTTCTTTCACGCGCGAGGCTTACGACCAATATGAGATATGCGGCGCCCATCATCATTGCCGCTCTGATCGCCCCCAAGGTCGGCCGGGCCTTTGCCTGGTGCACGCACATCACAGCGGAGCTGGTGTTCGGCGCAAGCGATGGTGACGGCGGGATTTGACTGTTACATCTTCCTGCACAAGAACCAGCTCGACATTCCGAGCGTGTTGTCTTCCGTCTCCTCGAACGCCGCATTGTGCAGCGATGGGGAATGCAGACGTAGCTGCAGAGCGATCAAAGAGGGCCTAATGCGACTCACTGATTTGGCGGCAGGCGCATTCGTGGGTGCGCTCGCCCTCTTCGCGTTGGTCGTCGTCTTGCCCGCGCAGACGTCGGCAACGGGAGGCATCGGGCTTGGCCCGCGCGATCTGCCCACGCTGAGCCTTCTTGCAGTGAGCGGCCTGTCAGCGCTTCTGGTCGTTCAGGCACTGCTCGGCAAGGCGCTGGAGCACAAAACGCTTTGGCCAGCCAGCGGCCACGAGACCTGGACGATGGTTATTGGCTTTTCACTCACATTGGCCGGCATCGGCCTCTTTCAGTACGCTGGCTTTCTGGTCGGCGGCGCCTTCCTCATTGTCTCGATCATGTGGTTCATGGGCGACCGCAGCTGGTTGCGCCTGCTGCTCACGCCGACCGTGGTGGTGGGGAGCATGTATGTGTTCGTGACGCAGCTTCTGCATATTTCCGTTCCCTGAGACGCAGCAATGGAAGCCATTATCTCGGGTTTCGGGAACGCGTTCACCCTCAGCAATGTGGCGTTTGTCGCGCTCGGCGTGTTGCTCGGCTATGTGGTCGGCGTCTTGCCCGGGTTCAACCGCCCGACCGCCCTGGCGCTTGCAGTTCCACTCACCTTCTACATGGGCCCCGTTTCCGGCATCTCCTTCCTCATTGGCATCAGCAAGGGGAGCGCCACCGGCGGGGCCGTCACAGCCATCATGCTCAATACGCCCGGTGAAGCCTCGTCGGCCGCGACATGTCTCGATGGCTACCCGCTTGCGCGCAAAGGGCGCGCTCGTTCTGCTCTTCTCGTGGCTCTCATCGCATCGGTCTTTGGTGACGTTTTTGCTACGCTCGTCCTGATTGCCTTTGCCCTGCCCCTCAGCCGTTTTGCGCTCTTGATCGGACCTGTCGAGATCTGCGCTGTGCTGCTCTTTGCCCTTACGTTCATTGCCGGTCTTTCCGGCAAGTCGCTCCTCAAGGGTTTGATCTCGGGCTTCCTCGGCATTTTTCTCGGCACGGTTGGTCTCGATGTGGAAACCGGGACATCACGCATGACATTCGGTCAGGCGGATCTCTTCGACGGTTTGCCGCTGATGGTCATCGCCATCGGCCTGCTTGCGCTTTCGGAAATGATCATACAGATGGAGGACCGAAGCGGGACCCAGTCCCCTCAGACCATCGTCGCGACCGGCAGCAAGGATCGGCCGAGCTTGCAGGAGCTCAAAGCTTGTACGCCGGTAATGGTCCGATCGAGCCTGCTCGGGACGGCGCTTGGCGTTGTTCCTGGTCTCGGCGCGAGCATAGCCTCATTCCTTGCCTACACGTGGGCGCGGAATTCGTCGCCATCACCGGAGCGTTTTGGTGCAGGCGCGCTCGAAGGCGTTGCCGCAGCCGAAGCCGCCGACAACGCTGCCGTCCCTGCCGGTCTCATTCCTTTATTCGCGCTTGGCATTCCCGGCGGCATCGCGGCTGCGCTGATCATCGGCGCGTTCACGATCTATGGCATTGTTCCGGGGCCGCTGATGTTCACTAGTCATCCGCACGTGCTCAACGGGATCTACGCCTCGATGCTGATGGCCAGCGCCTTGATGTTCGTCATCGGCTACTTCGGCTCCGGTCTCCTGGCTCGCCTGACGTCGCTGCCCCAGAGCATGATTGTGGCCACCGTCGTATTCCTGTGCGTGGTTGGCGCTTATCTCGAAGGCGGCACGATGTTCGGTGTCTATCTCGTGTTCGGCTTTGCAGTGCTCGGATGGCTGCTGCGGAAGTTCGAGTTCTCGTTCGTGACTTTTCTCATCGGCTTCGTAATAACCCCGATGCTGGAACTGTCACTGCGCCAAGCGCTCATTCTCACCGACCGCAACCCGGGCGCTCTCCTCGACCACCCCATCGCCATCGCTGTACTCGCGCTTACGCTGCTATCAGCTTGGCGCCTGACTTCACGCCGACATGGCACCCCGATGATCGGGGATTGATCAATACACCAGTCTCACAGAGAGGAATGGAATGATGAACACGTGTGAACGTCGCCACTATGTTTGCGGACGTATGTGGCTCATCGGTCTCGTGGCAACGATTGCTGCTGCTCTCGTACTCCCGACGGCGAGCTCGGCGCAGGAGTGGCCGACGAAGCCCGTCAATCTCGTCATCGGCTATGGAGCAGGAGGTGGCGTCGATCAGATGGCACGGTTTCTCGCGCGCATCGCGGGTGAGGAGCTGAAGCAGCCATTGGTCATTCAGAACCGTCCGGGTGGCGGCGGCGCGGTGGCGGCAATCAGCGTCAAGGCTGCCCCGGCGGATGGACATACGCTTCTGCTCACGACATCCACTACCTTCACCTTCGATCATCATTTTGCCAAGGCGGACTTTTCCATCGACGACTTTCGTCACGTCGCCATCATCGGCCAGTTCCAGGAGGTCTTCGTTGCGCATCCTTCGCGGCCGTGGAAAACGCTGCAGGATGCAATCGAGGAAGCCAAGGCCCAAAAGCGCGATCTCAAGTACGCCTCGTTCTACCAGCTCGATCGCGTCGTGACGGCCATGATCTCCAAGCAGTCGGGCGTGAGAATATCTCCTGTTCCGACGCAAGGTGGTGCGGGCGTGGTCAATGCGGTCATAGCCAATCAGGTCGACTTTGGGACGACGGGCGGCACCTGGGGACCGTCTGTCGCGTCCGGTACGATCAAGCTACTGGCCTCTGGCCCACGAGATGCACTGAAGAATTATTCGAGCGTTCCGACGCTGCGCGGTCTCGGGTTCGATATCGAAACCGAAGTTTTCGTGACCGTGTCTGCACCCAAGGATACGCCTGCAGCTGTCGTAGAGAAGATCTCGGCGGCACTGAAGAAGGCGGCAAGTGAAACATCATACGCCACCTTCTGCGAGGAGCAGTTGCAGGTGCGTCATCTCAATCTCGATGCGGCGGAGACGGGAGCAGCGCTCACTCGGCAAGCGGAGCGTTACACCAAGCTCATTGAGGCCACGGGAAGCGCCGCGCGCTGATATGCCGTCGGCGCCTTCACTCGCGAGGCCGGTGACGTGTGCATCCGACAAATTCCGGACCGCACGCGCTGCCTGCGATGCCGAAACCCGAGGGCATGTGGAAGCCATCGCTTCGGGCAGCTGGCTCTCTGAGAACAGCCGCTGATCAAGATAATCAATGACAACATGGACTGCCGGCCGCGTCGTGACAGGCGCGGCCGAGATGCGCATCGGAAAGCCAAGGCATAGACGATCGCCACACCATTTGGTCGAATATCGTCCTTTATATCAACCTTAGATTGCATAACGCCTCGAATCACGATTGAATTCAGCACGTCGCACAGGGCCTTCGTCTCTCGTGCAGGGCGCGCCTAGGCGGGCCTCTGCCGGAAAGGCGAGGACGGACGACCATCATCAAATCAGAGGGGACTCTTACATGAAACGTAGGTTGGGGGCGGCGCTGGCACTTCTTGCCACGCCCATCATTCTGGCTGGCAGCGCGCAGGCGGCGCAGACCGTGCCGGCGGACCTCGATGTTTCCATCGAGATCGTTGAAGCCTGCGTGGTGGGGACCATCGTGCCCATCGCGTTCGGCACTCAAGGCACCTTGGCGGCAGCCGTGGATGCAGCAGGAGCAGTGGACGTCACCTGCCCTGACGAGGTCGCGTACTCCATCGCATTGGATGTGGGTGGCGGCGCCGGCGCCACTGTAAGCAGCCGCAAAATGACGGGTCCCGGCGCGGCGACGATCGACTACACGCTCTATCAAGATGAGGGGCGGTTGACCGTATGGGGCGATGTAGACGGCTCGAACAGGAAGACCGCAACCGGCACAGGCACGGCGCAAACTCATAACATCTACGGCCGCGTACCCGTGCAGACCACGCCGGCGGTAGGCACCTATACCGACACCGTAACGGTCATCGTCCACTACTGAGATCGAGGCCGCGGAGAAGAACGGCATGCGTGCAACCTTCAAATGCCTGGCCGCACTGTTCCTGCTGTCAGCACCATCGGCGGAGGCTGCATCGCTCCGCGTATCGCCAGTGACGCTTGATCTCAGCATGCCGCGCAGCTCCGCCACGCTGACGCTGCGGAACGATGCGAGCCGGCCGCTCGACGTGCAGGTTCGCGTCTTCCGATGGACGCAGACTGGCGGAGCTGACGCATATGAAGCGACGACGGCTGTCGTGGCCAGCCCGCCGGCGACGCGCCTCGCGCCAGGTGTCGACTACACCGTACGTGTGGTGCGGACGTCCAAAGCGCCGATCACGACCGAAGAGAGCTATCGGATCGTGATCGATGAGATTCCAGCAAAGCGCGTGCAACGCTCCGGCACAATCAATCTCGTCGTCCGCCACTCCATTCCAATCTTCTTCCGGAACCCGCAAGCCGACACACCAAAAGTGGCGTGGAAGCTTGATCGGACAGGCGGCAAGCTGAAGCTTGTGGCTGAAAACACCGGTGGTAGCCGGCTGAAGCTCGCAGACCTTGCGCTGGAGCAGGGCAATGCGCGCCTTTACGCCAAGCAAGGGTTGGTGGGCTATGTGCTCGCCGGTGCGACGATGGAATGGCCGGTGGCCCTGCAGCAGCGCCCGTTGGCCGCGACAGTCACGCTCAGAGCTAAGAGCCAGCTCGGCGCCATTCATGAGAATGTGCTGGTCATCGGTCGCTGAGCGGCTGATCGTGGTCGCCCTTGTTGTGTTTGCCGCGACGAGCGCGGTGGACGCGCAGCCGACGAGGTCGATACCGCGGCCATCGGTGACTCAAAATGCGGTCGAGGGGCGCCAGCTCTTTCTCGAAGTCATCATCAACGACTTCTCGACGGGCGTTCTTGCAGAATTTTCCGAGGATCCGGTCGTGGGTTTGACCACGACGCCCGAGGATCTTGCCGCTGTCGGCCTGCTGCTGGTCGAGAAGGCGAGAGGCGCAGATGGTCGGATCGTGCTCAATCAGCTCCCCGGCGTCTCGTACCAAGTCGATGAAAGCACGCAGAAACTCTATGTGGTCGCGCCCGACGATGCCCGAGTGTTGCGCACGCTGGATGCGCGATACCGCAGGAAGGAGCGCCCTGAGCCGCAAGCCGACTATGGAGCGGTTCTGAACTATGCCCTGTTCGGCGCCACTGGAGCGTTGCGCGATGTCGACTTCGGGCGCCTGGATACTTTCTCCGGCTCCTTCGATCTGCGTGTGTTCGGCCCACTCGGCACGCTCAATCATTCGTTCGTTGCGGGACGCACGTCCTACGACTGGATGGACGATGTCGTTCGCCTACGAACAGCGTGGGTCTATTCGAACCCCCTGCATATGCTGACCTACCGTGCGGGCGATCTGATCAGCGGCGGACTTTCCTGGACGAGGCCGGTCAACCTCGGAGGCGCCCAGGTGCAGCGGAACTTCTCTCTGCGCGGCGATCTCGTGACGAAGCCGTTGCCGTCGTTCGCAGGCTCGGCAGCCGTACCGTCGACCGTAGAGGTTTATGCGCAGAACACGCGTGTGTGGTCGACACAGGTTGCGCCGGGCCCTTTCGAGGCCATCAACCTGCCGGTCATCGGTACGTCGGGCGAAGCTCGCGTCGTGCTCAGGGATAGTCAGGGGCGGGAGACTGTCGCCACGCTCCCCTTCTACAATGCCGACATTCTTCTTCGCGAGGGCCTGCTCGATTTCTCGATGGAGGCCGGATTTCCGAGGCGGAGCATCGGCGTCCTGTCCGACGATTACGACGACGATCCGTTCGCCATCCTGAGCGCAAGATACGGCTTCTCGAACCAGCTCACGCTCGAGGGGCACGTGGAGGCCGGCCCCGATCTCATCAACGCCGGCATGGGTGCTGCGTTTCTGCTCAGCCGGTATGGCACAGCATCGCTCGCTGCCTCGGGCAGTACGCATGGCGAGCGCACGGGCGCGCTCGCGAGCGCCGCGGTGTCTTTGCGCTGGGGAGATTGGTCGCTCTACGCTCGGGCGCAGCGCACGTTCGGCGACTACGACGATGTCGCCAGCGTATCTGCGCGAAAGGCACGGGAGGGGCGAGACGAGGATTTCGTGTCGACGGGCGTGCCGCGTGCGATAGATCAGATCTCTCTGGGTATTCCAGTTCCGTTCGATCGTGCCCACCTTCGCGCGGCATACTCCCGCATCGTCCGTGACTTTGAGGACGACAGCGAAATCATCAGCATCAGCTACAGCCAGGAGATCCGGGAGCGCACGACGTTTCGCGCATCGATGTTTCAGAATTTGGGAGGAGAAAGGGGTCTTGGTCTCTACGCGGGCCTCTCCATCTCGTTTGGCGACGGGATTTCGGCTTCCGCCGGCTACGACCATCGACTGGATGGCGCGCGGGCCATGCTCGACGTGATGAAATCCGAGAAGCCGGATGTCGGAACTTTCAGTTGGCGCGCCCGCGTGCTCGAGAGCGACGATCCTCTTCGCTCGGCTTCCGGAGCCTATCGCTCTCCTTACGCGCGATTTGAGACGACGGTTACACAATACAACGATGAGCTGCGCGCGACAGCTTCGGCAGACGGCGCGCTCGTGTATGCGGGCGGCGGCGTCTTCGCGACAAATAGGATCCATGATGCCTTTGCAGTCGTCGATGTCGGCGCGCCGGACGTCGAGGTCCGCTATCAGAACCGACCCGTCGGCAGCACCGATCCATGGGGCCGAATTCTCGTGCCCAATCTCCAGCCCTACGAGGCGAATGAGATTTCGATCGATCCGACCAATCTGCCGGTTGATGCCGACATCCCTACGACCAGGGAAGTGGTCGTACCTCAGCATGGCGCAGGTGTCGTGGTGGGCTTCGGCGTATCGCAGGGCACTCAGTCGGCGCTTGTCGCATTCGTGGATGTGCGTGGTGTGCCAATCAAGCCGGGTTCATCTGTCCGCATCGACGGCGTGAGAGAGGAATTCATAGTTGGGTACGACGGCGAGGCATTCCTGCGGAGTCTCACAGCCAGAAATATCGCAACGATCGAACAGGCCGGCGGCGCGACTTGCCGTGCTGAATTTGGCTACGAGGCCAACAGGGGGACGCAGATCAAGATTGATGGGGTCGTTTGCCAATGAGCCTGACACGAAGCGCCGGAATGGTGATCCTCATCATAGCTCTCGCATTGTTCGGCGCGGTGCGGGCGCAAGCGCAAGTGCTGACCTGCGGCTTCACGATCAGTCCGATGAGCTTTGGCTCCGATATTGATACGCTGTCTAGCACCTCCGTCGATACGACGGCGACACTCTCGTACAACTGCAGCAATGGAACTCCGTCGGATCGGGTTCTGATCTGCGTGGACCTTGGCGAAGGCAGCGTCACCCCGTCCGGTAATGCGCGCCGCATGATCGGCGGTAGCAGCTATCTCCTCTATCAGCTCTACGAGAACTCAGAACGCACAATCGTATGGGGGAGCGCCGGCGCTGCGTACCCGCCAGTGTCGATCGCCGTGAATCTCGACAGCAATGGCTCGGCCTCTAACAATCGCGCGATCTACGGCCGCGTGTTCGGCGGCCAATCGACAGCCGAAGCGACGACCTATACCTCGGATTTCACAGGAAACGATGTCGATATTCGCTATCGCATGGCGAACGACAATGATTGCTCGGCACCGGGATCGTCGGGCGGTGCCGTCAGCTTCACCGTGAGCGGTACGGTGGCTCCAAAATGTGTGGTGAGCACGACGCCGGTCAATTTTGGTTCGCACAGCGCTTTGATCAGCAATATCGATGCGGTCGGCGCCGTTTCCGTCACCTGCACGCCTGCGACGACTTACGCAATCAGGCTCAACGGAGGAGATGAAGGTGCGCCGACAGCCAGAAAGATGTCCAACGGAACGGACAAGATTTCCTACGGCCTTTATCAGAACCCTCAGCGCGACCAACCGTGGGGAGATATCGAAGGCGCAATGGCTCTGGGAACCGGAAGCGGAATCGTCCAATCTCATACGGTTTACGGCAGGGTCGGCCCCCAGGCGACGCCACCGCCAGGGACATATAGAGATACCGTGGTCGTTATCGTTGACTATTGAGCGCTGCGCGGCTCAGATCGCGCAGCGCGATAGCAGCTCGGTCAGTGTCTTCTGGCGCTTAGCGAGGTTATCCAAATCGGTCAGCGTATCTTCCGGCAGGTCCAGACCTTCACTCCTGTTCCGGCGATCGTTCCGAGCCTCGATCTCGCCGGGGTAGTAAATCTCCGTGGATCCCGGAGCCAGTGGCACACTCTTCAGCCCAGCGATCATCTCCTCGATGCGGCGGTTGAATTCCGAGACGGGTTGAAGGGCGGCGATGTCGATAGCGATCATGAAGTGGCCGGCGCCACTGCGGTGCTTGGCTTGATAGGGCCCATGCACGCCTTCGCCGAACGCGCTCCCCGTCAGCACACCTGAAAGCATGTCCATGATCACCGAGATGGCATAGCCCTTGTGTCCGGCCATCGGCTGGATGACGCCGTCGATGGCCTTTTGCGGATCGATCGTCGGGTTGCCCTCGGAGTCGATGGCCCAACCCTCGGGGATGGTCTGGCCCTTCTGACGCGCTAGGTAGATCTTGCCGCGTGCCACGGCAGTGTTGGCGATGTCGAGCACCATCGGGTCGAGAGAGCCAGCCGGGCAAGCCCAAGACCAGGGATTATTTCCCAAAGCCTTCTTGCGTCCTCCCCAAGGTGCCATGGCCGGACTTGCGTTCGTGCAGAGAAAGCCGACGCAATTCGCACGCGCAGCCATGAGTGTGAAGTAGAGCGCTGTGCCGAAATGGTTGGAATTGCGAACGGCGACGGCACCGATGCCATGCTTCTTGGCTCGCGCGATGGCTTCCGTCGCGGCTTTGGCAGCCAATACCTGCCCCATGCCTTCGTGGCCATCTAGGACCGCCAGCGCACCGCCATCGACCACGATCTCGGGCTTCGCGACCGCCGCACATACGCCAGCGCGTAATCGGGCCTCGTACCATGAGAGCCGCATGACACCATGAGACTGATGCCCCCAGAGGTCGGCCTGCACCAACGTGTCGGCGCAAAGCCAAGCATCATCTTCCGGCATGCCGGCTTCGATGTAGACCGCCTTGGCGAAATCACGCAGCCGGTCGGGATTGAGGCGCTTTGAACTCATGAGAGACCTACCCGGCTTTTACAACATCAGGGCGAGCGGATCGAGAAGCTCAGCGTTCGATCGAGATACTTCGCAGCAATGGTGGCGGGCGCGGCGACCTCAAAGGGCACGGAGGCGCTGCCGGTGGAAATGATGCTGCCCTTCGGCAGAGCGAAGCCGCGCTCGCGAGCTATTGCGATGAGATCCGCCAGAGATGCAGACGGCACGGTTTCGTCCTCGCCGCGGGCTGCGCCAGCGCGGGGTGCGCCATCCACCTCGATGGAAAGGCTGTCGACGACCTTGCCGACTTCGTTCGTGGATACGGTCTCGCCGAGCACCAGTGCTTGGAAGCCGGAGTTGTCCGCAGCAAAGCTCGGCCAACCGACAGCGCGGCGATCGCGAAAGCGCGCCAGGACGATCTCGAATGCAACGCGCGTCTCGCCGACGACGGAGAGTGGATCGGCAATATGTGTGTCCGGCAGCACATCCCGATTGAGCACGAAGGCGATTTCAAACTCGATCACCACGGGAGCCGCATTGGGCAGCGGGATGATAGCACCGTTGCGGTAAAGCTGATCGGACAGGATGCGCCCCGCAAGGGACCGACCGATGCCGAATGTCTTCTTTGCCTTGTGACTGCCGAGGCCGAGCTTCCATCCAGCAGTGCGTCCGCCGATCTCCTCAATCAGCAGATCCTGGATGTCGTATCCATCGTCGATCGTTGCCGGACGCGAGGCTTCAGGCAGGGCGTCCAACAGCGCTCCCGAGCGGTAGGCGTCGGCCAGGAGTTTGGCGGCGTCGCGCGTGCTCATGCGGTGTCCTCCATTGGTCGCCTGATCCGTTTCGCTCAGTCGGGGATCTCGAGTTCGACGAGCGGACCGTGCTGCTGTCCCCCGTAGATGTCGCCGCAGTCGCGCGAACCCTGGATCGCGGGACGCGGGATCGAGATCTTGATCGCCTTGGCGGCGTCGTGCTCGAAGAACAGCACTTCATTCGGCGAAACACGATAGAGGTTCGCGAAGCTCTCGCGCGTCAGCACCTTGGATTTGCAGACGCGGCGATAGTTCTCATCGGTCTCGAACATGACGTCGAAGGTCAAGGTGAAGGGACCCGCGTTCTTGGAGCGGATCAAACGGGCGAGATCGCCAAGCTTGGCCATGATCATACCTCCAGGAATTCGGTGCGGAACATCTCGAGCGGATTGTCCGGCACGACGACGTGGTTGAGGTTGAAGCGATAGACCGCGCCGCGGTTCACGTGCGTCGGCGCCATCGGGTAAGCGATGCCGGTGATCAGACCGCGCCATTCCGGGATGGGGTAGTGGACGGCGAAGTGGGCGAAGGTCTTGGCGATCGAGTCTGTGATCGCCTCGTCGGCCGTGGTGATCGTGAACACCAGGCCAACCTCGTGACCGATCTGATGCCTGAGTGGCTCTAACGCGCCCATGACGCCATCGCGTCCGTAGACGCGGACGTGGATGTCGTAATCTTCGGGGCCGACCTTGCCGGCGAACATCTCCTGAACGCGCACTTTGAACTTTTCGCGCATGGCGTCGAGCCAGGAGTCGAGCTGACGCAGAATGAAGGGTTCGCGTACGCCGCCAATGATGAGGGCCTGATAGCCGCCGAGCTCGGCGCCTTCGAGCTTGATCGTCGTCGAATTCGAGGGGCGGAACTTCGAATTGTAGACCCGCACCGCGCGATCGTTCAGCGCTTCGTAGCGCGAGTGCAGCGAGTCGATCACGCCATTCGGCTCGGTGATCAGGAAGGGGTCGCCGTTCTCGTAGAGAGTGTGGGAGGCAACGCTCTGCGGAGAGCAAGCAACCTCCATGTCCATGGGCTCGATATCGAAATGGTCGTCGCGGATCCAGGCAAAGAGGCTGTCGGGCCGCTTGCGCTGGACAACGCACGCGGTGCCGCATTCGAGGATCTTGGCGGCGTGCCAGGCCGCACCAGCATCGGCGCCCTTCATCAGGGGGACGCTGGCGAAGAGAGAGGTATCCGATGCGCGGCCGCAAAGAACGACCTGCGCGCCTTTGTCGATCGCGTCGGCGATCGGCTCATGGCCCATCATGCCGACGATGTGCGTGCTGCGATCGATAACCTCGTCGCTGATCGGCGGAGCGGGGTTCAGCGGGGAAATACGGCCCTCGCGGAGGCGCTTCTTGAGATAGGACTTGTCCTGCTCGGAGCGCACGAGCGCCAGCTTGAACGTGAGGCCCTCTTCTTTCGCGATCTCCAGTGCGATATCGCGCATCCAGTTGACGCCATCGTCGCCGCCGCCGAAGCCGCATGAGCCGACGATGAGCGGAACGTCGAGCTTGTTACGACCGAGCATCATGAGGCGCAGGTCGCGCTTCGTACCCTCGCGAGAGAAATGCGGCTTGCCGCTCCCGAGATGAGACGGGCCGGCGTCAGTCGAGCCGCCATCGCACGCGATCACGTGGGGCTCGAGCGAAATACCACGCTCGAAGGATGATTCCAGGAAGCCCGAACCAATCTGCCCTGATGCAGACAACACTCTCACTTCGGTCATTGCGCACCTTTAGCGTTGAGGCGAACTGCCCGCCGTGGCCGTCACCGCGGCGGGCGATTTATCAGCCGAGTTCCTGCAGTGCCTGATCGACGTACTTCGTCTGAATGACCTTACTCAGATCGGGTGTGCCCTTGATCGCGCCTGCCTGACGGTAAACCGGCAGCAGCTCCTGGAAATACTCACGCTTGAAGCCGCCGTCGTTCGGCCAGGCGTTGATCTCCTTCGAGAGCTTCCCCCAGATCGGCTTCAGAACATCATCCGTCACTTCTGCGGCCTTGGGCACCGTTGCGTACTTACGGAAGCCCTTCGCGAAATACTCGTAGTCGGCGTTCGTGCGACGGAAGGACGTGATCATCGCCTTGTTGAGGTCGACCGCGATGCGCTGGTTGTCTTTATCGTCCGCCCAGGCACCGGGGACCAGCCAAGCCTCGCCAAAGAAGTGCTTGTAGGCCTTCCACGGCTCGATGAGCACCTTGTAGTTGCCCTGCTTCACGATGCCTTCCGCCTGATCGAAATGCACCGGCACGGCGGCGACTCGCCCTGCGAGCAGCGCGCGCATGCGTGAGCCGGAACCACCCATTTCGACGATGGTCGTGTCGTTGATGTTGATGTTGTGCTGCCCGAGCACGCCGCTGAGCAGCACATAGATGAAGTCGCCGCGGGAGTTCAAAGCAATTGCATTGCTCTGGTCCTTGAAATCCGCGTAGCTCTTGATCTTGTCGGCATTGACGACGAACACCTGGCTCGTGCTGTTGTAGACGAGGCCGATAAGGCGCACGTCAGCGCCCGCCTCCGTCGAAGCGATAGCCGAAACGACATCAGCGTCTCCGGCCTCGGCCGAGCTCGCGACAATCGATTGCGTGATCACTTGCATGGACTCGATGCGATCGATCTTCGATTCCGCATAGCCGAGCTCCTGCATGCCATCCCGGATCGCCATGACTTCGGGAATATGGATCGCGAGGCTGAAGCCCTGAATGATCAGTTTCATCGAGCGCTTCTGCTGCGCGAAGGCGGCGGTGCCTGGCAGCGCCAGACTTCCGGCCAGACCCAAGCTGTTGGCGGCGGCGAGCTGAAGCCATTCGCGGCGTGTCATCGTCATGTGGTTTCCTTCCTTAGTCGTTATGTTCTTTCACACCGTAGCTTTGGCTTAGACGTGTGCGCCTTTGCGCAGGGTCGACCAAATGCTCCGGCGCATCTCCAGGAATTCCGGCGTGCTCTTCAGCGTGTCCCGGCGCGGGCGAGGGAAAGGCACGTCGATGATCTGCTCGATCCGGCCTGGGCGCGGTGTCATCACGACAATCCTGTCGGCGAGGTACAGCGCCTCCTCGATGGAGTGCGTGACGAAGATGACAGTCTTGCGCTGCTTCTCCCAGATGTTGAGCAGTTCATCCTGCAGGAGGTCGCGCGTCTGCACATCGAGCGCACCATAGGGCTCGTCCATGAGCAGAACGGAGGGCTTGATGGCGAGCGCACGCGCGATGCCGACGCGCTGCTGCATGCCACCTGAAAGCTCGTGCGGATAGGCATTCTCGAAGCCGGACAGACCGACGAGATCGACGTATTCCTGCGCGACAGCCAGGCGCTCGGCCTTGCCGACGCCGGTGACCTCCAGACCGAAAGCCACGTTGGCGAGCACTGTGCGCCAAGGGAACAGCTCGAAGCTCTGGAACACCATCCCACGGCCATCGCCCGTGGTGTTCGTCACGTCCTTGCCGTCGAGGATCACCTGACCGCTATTGCAGGTCTCGATGCCATCGATGATGCGCAGCAGCGTGGACTTGCCGCAGCCCGAGGGGCCAAGCAGCACAAGGAACTCCAGCTCCGCAATGTCGAGCGAGAAGTTCTCAAGAGCCGTCATCTCCTTTCCGCCACGTCGATAGATCTTCGTGACGTCGCGGATTGCGAGCTTCGTTGAAGAACTGGGCGCGGCAGCTACGGCGCGACTTGTTGGTTCGGCGAGCGTCATGTCGTGACTCGTTGTTGCTCATACCAGGGCGCGAGAAGGCGACCAGCCAAACCCAGCAGCCCGTTGAGGAGGAGGCTGACGATCATCAAAGTAATGAGCAGGGCGAGCGTCGGCGCCGTATCCACCTGCAAGCCAGCGCGATGAATGAGCCCGCCATAGCCGATGATCACGAACATCTCGGCCAGCACCATCGCGCGGATAGCATGAACCAGGCCGATGCGCGCACCGGTCAGGAGATACGGATAGATGGCCGGCAGCGTCACTTTCCAGAAGGTCTGCAGGACGCCAGCGCCGAAGGAGCGCGCGACGGCAATCTGCATGGGGCTGACACCGCGCGCGCCGTTGTAGGCCGTCAGCGCGATGTACCAGACGCAGGAGAGGAAGACGATCGTGACGCGCAACGCGAAACCGGTTCCGAGAATGAGGATGAAGAGAGGAACGAGAGTCGCGGTCGAAGTGACGACGAACATGCTGACCCAGGGGCGCGCCACAGCATCTGCCGCGCGCGAGCGGCCCATCGCGACGCCAAGCGGCATGCCGATGACGCAGGCCGCACCGAAGCCGACCACCATTTGCTGCAGCGAGCCGGTGAGCTGGCGCAGCATATCGCCTTGACGGATGAGATCGACATACTCGAGAGCGACGGCGCTCGGCGGCGCGAAGAGCGCATTGCCGAGCTTCCGGCCAGCAATTTCCCAGATGAGCAGCACGATCCCGAAGCCGAGGCTGCCGAATACGATGCGGCGCAGTTTGTCCGACATGGCTCAGTCCCTCACGTGCCAGTGGACGAGCCGACGTTCAATCAGCGCAACGAGCGACTGGGCGATCAGGCCAAGCAGGCAAATAAGCAGGACGATCGACAACACAGCCGCCGTGTCGAACTGCTGCGTCGATCGCTTCATCATTGCGCCGAGGTTCACAGCCGCGAAGAACAGCTCGGCCGTGATCATGCCGTTGATCGCGCGCGCCGATCCCACGCGCAGCGCAGCAATGAAGAACGGAAGCAGTGAAGGCAGGACGATCAGGCGCAGCTGCTGCAGTCTGGACGCACCGAAGGACCGACCGACATCGATCAGCGGCCTGCGCACATCGCGCGCGCCGGCAATGATGACGACGAGCACGTCAAAAAAGCTCATCAAGAATACGAGTGCGACGCGCGCCTCGAAGAACAGCCCGAACCAGATCACCAGGAAGGGTACGAAGGCGACGGGCGGGATGGCGTAGATGGCGTTGATGACGGGCTCAAACATCTCCCGCAGTACGCGGTAGCGCCCGATGACCATGCCGAGCGGCACGGCGATGATCAGAGTTAGGGCGAAGCCGAGAGCGAGTTGCACAAGCGACTGGCTCAGCGCGCGCATCAGCGCGGCGAACCATACGGGATCCAGAAACTTGCCGAGCACCGCACTGGGCGGGGGCAACAGCAGCCCCGACGTTCGTGTCGAGCCCCACTGCCAAATCAGGAGGACGACAATGACAGAGAGTATCGAGAGACCGTAGCCGCTGAGGAGCAGACGCGCGGCGCCGCCCTTGGCAGCTCCCGACGCTTTCTGCCCGGAGACTTCACGCCCCGATCTCGCAGCCGACGATGCCGAACCCACGTTTCCTCACTCTCGCATTGTCTCGCCAGCCTTGACCTAGCTGGTCCCTTAACTTGATAGTGCACGACCTAGCCTGTATTGTCTAGTCGTCTAGTCATCTTGGGAATATGGTCTCCCCCGTATGGACCCTTCACCACCCTCCGGCGAACGCTTTACGCCCCTCTACGTCCGCATCCAGGAGAGGATTCGTGCCGCCATTGCGGGGGGCAAGATGTCGGTGGGCGACAGGATCTGGTCCGAGGCGGAGCTGGCAAAGGAGTACGGGACAACCCGCTCCACTGTCCGGCACGCTCTCGACAAACTGGTCTTCGAGGGGCTGATCGTGCGCCATGTCGGGCGCGGCAGCTTCGTTGCGGATCGGGTCGGCGTCCGTTCGCCGATCGACTCGCGCTATTCGCTCTCCTTCGAGCAGCAGGTGGCGCAGACCGGGCGTGTCGTTACTTACAGATCTCCGGTGTTGGAGGTGACGCCGGCACCGGCAGCGGTCGCCGCGGAGCTCGGCGTGGAGCCTGAAACGCTCATCTTCAAGCTCGAGCGCCTGCGCATCATCGAAGGCCGCCCGGTCTGCCTCGAGATCCGCTATATGCCGAAGGAGATCGGCGAGAAGGTCACCGGCGAGATGCTGGCCACGCGCGCCGTACATGCTTTTGTTGGCGAGATCATTGGCGAGGCCATACCAGCAATCAGCGTCTCGTTGACGGCAGAGATCGCTACGCCGCGGGTCGCACGCCTGCTGGAGCTACCGGAGAACTCGGCGCTTCTGGTGCGCAGCAACACCCATCATGCAAGCGATGGCCGCATCGTCGTTTGCGGTCGCTCGCTGTTCGCCGGCGACGTGAGCACCGACTACGTGCTCGGCCAGCTGCCCAAAGCTAAGATATCCGAGGGAGGTTAGACGTGCTGAATGCAGCTCCGCCGCGCATCGAGACGCGCGTTTTTTCCAGGCTACCGGATCATCTGCGGATGAAAGGGCGCGTATCGGGCTGGTCGTTCGGCAAAGGAAACGATCATCTGCATTCCTTCATCGAAGGCCCGGCCTTCGATCGGCTCGGCAATCTCTATGTGACCGACATTCCCTATGGCCGCATTCTGCGGGTGACGCCCGAGGGCGCCTGGAGCGTCGTTGCGGAATATGATGGATGGCCGAACGGGCTGGCCATCCACAAGGACGGCCGCATTTTCATTGCCGATCATCGCCGCGGTGTGATGCAGCTCGATCCGCAGAGCGGCGCGGTGACACCGGTGATCGAGAACGTGCGCAGAGAAGGTTTCAAGGGGACCAACGATCTCACCTTCGCGCGCAATGGCGATCTCTACTTCACCGACCAGGGGCAGACGGGCCTGCAGGACCCGACCGGACGTGTCTACCGACTTACTGCCAACGGTCATCTCGATTGCCTGATCGACAGGGTGCCCAGTCCGAACGGACTCGCTCTCTCGCGCGACGAGAAGACGCTTTTCGTTGCCGTTACGAGAGCCAACCAGATCTGGCGCCTGCCGCTGCACGCTGACGGGACAACATCGAAAGTGGGTGCCTATATCAACCTGTCTGGCGGCGGCGGTCCGGACGGCATGGCGCTCGACGAGACCGGCGGCCTCGCCATCGCGCACGTGGGCCTCGGGGCCGTGTGGCTCATCGATCGTCTCGGCGAGCCTGTCGGCCGGCTGCAATCGTGTGCCGATCTCGCCGTCACCAATGTCGCCTTCGGCGGCCCGAACGGACGCACGCTCTTCATCACGGAGTCGGACAGCGGTTCCATTCTAATGGCGGATGTCCCGACGGCCGGCCACACGCTCTTCGCGCACCAGTAGCCGGGAGACATGCCCGATACGACGAACTGAAATACTCCTGTGCATTGCACCTTGCCGTCAACCTGACGCCCCGGCAAACTGTTCGCCCAAGCTTGGAGGCGAACATGACCTCAGGACAATCCGCCGAGGCCGTTGCAGACGGCGTCTATACGACCACCTGCTGGGAATGCTCGGCCTACTGCGGCGCGCTCGCCACCGTCAAAGACGGCAAGGTCGTCAACTACGCGCCCAATCCCGCCAGCCCCCATTCGGCAGGTGCATTCTGCATCAAGGGCATCCGGGGGGCACCCGGCCTGACCTACAATCCCAACAGGCTGCTCTACCCGCACCGCCGCGTCGGCGCGCGCGGCGAAGGCAAGTGGGCGCGCATCTCGTGGGATGAGGCTCTCGACGAAATTGCCGATCGCCTCGCCGAAGTCCGCCGCACCTATGGACCTGAAGCCATCGTCGGCGCCACGAGCGGCGCTGCGTTCAGCCGCTCGATCGTCACGGCGCTCACGCTGCGCTCCATCGGCTCGCCGAACTGGATGATCAATCAGGATCTGTGCGGCGGCTGCCGGGCTCTATCGGCGAAGATCTCAGGCCTGCCGATCGTTCGCGGCGAAGATATCGACAATACGCGCTGCGCCTTGATCGTGGGCCGCAACGCGCAGATCGCCGATCCTGTCGAGTGGGCGAAGCTGAAAGCCGCGAAGAAGCGCGGTGCCCGCATGATCGTGATCGATCCCAAGCGCACGACGGCCGCGGACCTTGCAGACATCTGGATGAGCCCGCGCGTCGGCACGGACGCCGCAATCGCACTGGCGATGATGCACGTGCTGATCCGTGACGAGCTTTACGACCGCCCATTCGTGCACGAGCACTGTCACGGCTTCGAAGCGCTGGCGGAGCGGGCCGCACAGTTTCCGCCGGCAACGGCTGAAAGAATGACGGGCGTTCCGGCACAACTCATCGTCGATGCCACCCGCATGTATGCCGATGGTCCATCGACCTTCGTGTCGGGGCACGGGATCGACGCCGCCAGCAACGGCGTGCAGACATTCCGAGCCTTCCATGCGCTCGCAGCCATTTCGGGGAACATCGACCGGCCCGGCGGAAATCTGCGCCAGCGCACGCCCAAGGGCTTCTCCAACTATCTCGATCTGCTCCACCGCCCGGAGCACCGGCTCCCCGCCGATGTCGAGGCACGCACGATCGGCGCCGACCGTTTCCCGCTCTGGGCTGGCCCGCGCGGCTGGCAGACCGCCTGCCACAACCCGACCGTGATCGAGGCCATGCTGACAGGCAAGCCGCATCCCGTGCGGGCCCTCTATGCCAGTGGCGTCAATATTCTGGTGACCTATCCCGACACGCGGCGAACCATTGCTGCTTTGCGCTCACTCGACTTCGTCGCCGTCGCCGCCCACCAGATGACGCCCACGGCGGAGTGGGCCGACATCGTGCTTCCCAAGAC
>JAEZAW010000034.1 GCA_023430315.1 Pseudomonadota bacterium
GTGCCGAGGGCGTCGCCGATCCGCGCGGCATGGCGGGGAACGAGCTGAGCGCCGACCTCGTCGCGGTCACGGCCGACGACGGGCCGCTGCAGAATCTGCTCGCCGTCGTCGAGCGCTGCTATCTCGAGCCGCATCAGCTTGCGGCTACACCCTACGCAAGCGCCATGGCTGTCAGCACGGAGGAGGAGCGCCAGCTCGGCGTGCTCGTCATCGATATCGGTGCTGGTGTGACGTCGATTGCGGCCTTTGCCGGCGGCCGACTCGCCATGGCCGAGGTTCTGCCGGTCGGCGCGCAGCTCGTAACCTTTGATATCGCCCGACGCCTGGGCACGCCGGTGACGGAAGCCGAGCGAATCAAAACGCTTTATGGCACACTGCTGCCGGCGCGCTCGAACGATCATGAGTCGTTCTCGTTCTCCGTCAGCGATGGCGCGGACGAGGCGACGGCTCGGATCTCTCGGGCAGAGTTGCGTTCGCTGATCGAGCCGCGGATTCACGGTATCGCGGCGCTGGTCCAGGAGCGGGTTCTTGCGGCGAAGCTCGACAGGAGCATCCTGGAGCGCGTCGTGCTGACCGGCGGTGGGGCCGGCCTCGAGGGGATCGACAGCGTTTGGGGCAGTATGGGGGAAGCTTCGGGAGGCATGGCGGCTGCGGCGCGTGGAAGCACGGTGCGCGTGGGCCGGCCAAGTCCGATCGAGGGAATGTCCGCCGACATGCTTGGCCCCGCGTTCGCGACAGTGAGCGGGTTGATCGGTGATTCGCTGCAGCAGCACTTCGCTGCGAGGACGGGCGGGCTGCGCGGTTGGCGCGGAAGCGGCTACGTGAGCTGGATCGGTAGCTGGTTGAGTCGTGCCAAGGGCTGAGTCCCGCAAGGCGAACGAGGTCAGGACGGACACGAGGCATTGATGAGCACAGGTCCGCAGACACCGGCTTTCAACGAAATGCGCCCCATCATCAAGGTGATCGGGGTTGGCGGTGCGGGCGGCAATGCCATCAACAACATGATCGCGTCCGGCCTGCAGGACGTCGAATACATCGTCGCCAATACCGATGCGCAGGCCCTTGCTTCGTCAGGCGCGGAGCACCGTATCCAGCTCGGCGTGAATCTCACCCAGGGGCTTGGGGCGGGATCGCGGCCCGAGATCGGCCTTGCCGCGGCCGAGGAAGCCAAGGAAGAGATCACCAAGTCGCTCAAGGGCGCCCACATGGCCTTCATCGCCGCCGGCATGGGCGGCGGCACCGGCACTGGCGCGGCGGCCGAGATCGCGCGCACGGCCCGTGACATGGGGCTTCTCACGGTCGCGATCGTCACCAAGCCCTTCCACTTCGAGGGCGCGCGGCGGATGCGCGTCGCGGAGGCCGGCATCGCCGAGCTCAAGACCTCGGTCGACACGCTCATCGTGATTCCGAATCAAAACCTTTTCCGTATTGCGAACGAGAAGACGACGTTCGCGGAGGCCTTTATTCTCGCCGACAAGGTGCTGCACGCCGGTGTCGCGTGCATTGTCGACCTGATCATGAAGGACGGCCTGATCAATCTCGATTTTGCCGACGTGCAAGTGATCATGCGCGGCATGGGCACGGCGATGATGGGGACCGGCGAAGCCAAAGGCGAGGGACGCGCGCGCAAGGCCGCCGAGATGGCGCTCGCCAATCCGCTGATCGATGATCTCTCGCTGAGCGGTGCCAGAGGCGTGCTTCTGTCGATCATCGGCGGCCGCGATATGACGCTCTTCGAGGTCGATGAAGCCGCGACCCGAGTGCGCGAGGAAGTCGACGAGGACGCGAATATCATCGTCGGCGCCTCGTTCGACGACAACATGACCAACACGATGCGAATCGCGATCGTCGCATCCGGTATGTCGGCCGCTGAAGCGCGGCAGGCGGCGCAGGCGAAGCAGGCGTCGACGCAATCTCCGACGAACTCTTCGTCGTCAATGCACGGGCCTGCGGCGCCTGTCGCATCGGCGGTGCCGACGGCGGGTGATCACTCTCGTCGCCGGTTCAACCCCGAAGATCTGAACCCGCACGCCGGCTACTACGAGCCGGAGGAGCGCACGGCACCGCCAGCCGCGCCGCGCCGCGAGTTGTGGCGCGCGCCCGGCGGAGTCGTGATCGAGGAGAGTGGCGGACCGGGGCACGGCAGTTCAGCTGCACCGGCGAATCGCGGGGAGGCCATGGCGCCGCCGCGTCGCGCTGCGGACGACGATTATCGGCGCATGCCATCCGTGGACGAGTTTCCGCCGGTCGGGCAGCGCGAGTATGCCGCCAAGGCGCCGATGTACTCCGGGCAGCAGTCGCGTGCACAACCTTTCGAGCCCCCGGCATCGCCGCCGGAGCCGCCGCGCGGTGGTCTCCTGCATCGGTTGGTTGGTGGCGGTAAAGGCCGAAGGGGCTGAGGCGCACGCGGGTGTGTCCGGCCACCACGTCTGGAATCCTGGCATATACAAAGTGCTGCGCTCAAATTGGGCAGCTTGGCATAGGCTTCGAAGCGCGAATCACAAAAGCGACACACTCAAGCCACCAAGCTGCTCCTTGCTCAGTGTTTGTGGAAAACTCGAAGAAACGCACCGGGACGACGTCGTAAAGCTGTTATATTTCAACGCGTAAGAGGGTGAGGCGCCTCGGCAACATTTGGTAAGAAAGCGTGACTTGTTAACGCGACGCGCATCACGTTATCGTCGTGATTAAGACGGGTTCCGGAACGCTTGCGGGGCAATCAAAAACAGCCTCACCCGGGAAGTGGTGGCGTAGGCAAGCGACTGGATACGATCTTGGGGGGCTCTCTCTTCCTGTAGTTCAGCTCCAATTGGCTGGCTACGATTTGAGAGCCGAAAGGGGATCGAGGGACGGCGCTACATGTCGAAGCGATTCATCGGTGCACGCCAGACAACGGTTGCGCGCGAGATCGAGGTGTCCGGCACGGGGGTGCATAGCGGGGCGCCAGTTTCAGTGGTGATACATCCGGCTCCGGCCGACACTGGAATTTGTTTCATTGTCTCGAAACGGGGGCGAATCATCTCCCAGATCGAGGCTGACGTGAGGGCGGTGCGCAACCTGACCCTCTGCACGGTAATCGGGGATGACCGGGGGGTCACCGTCGGAACCGTGGAGCACCTCCTCTCGGCGCTTCGCGGTCTTTGCGTCGACAACTGCTTCATCGAAATCGACAACAAAGAAGTGCCGATCATGGACGGAAGCGCTGCCGCTTTCGTCGATGCCATCGATGAGGTCGGCGTCCGCGAGCTCGCGACGCCACGTAAGTTCATCAAGGTCCTGAAGCCGATCCGGGTTCAGGAAGGCGACTGCTGGGGCGAGCTGACGCCGCACTCGAGCTTCCATCTCGATGTCGAGATCAACTTCGACAGCCCCGTCATTGGCCGCCAGCGCATGTCGCTGGATCTTAGCCCCGGCGCTTTCCGTCAGGAACTGTGCCGCGCTCGCACGTTCGGCTTCATGCGCGACGTGGAAATGCTCTGGAAGTCCGGCCTCGCGCTCGGCGCCTCTCTTGAAAACACTGTCGCGATCGGTGAGGACCGGGTTATGAACCCGGAAGGCCTGCGCTATCCGCAGGAGTTCGTGCGCCACAAGATGCTGGATGCGGTCGGCGATCTCGCACTGGCCGGCGCGCCGCTCTTGGCTTCGTACCGCTCCGTGCGTGGTGGTCATCGACTCAACGCGACGGTTCTCAAGGCGCTGTTCGCTGACGCAGATGCCTGGACAGTGGTTCACGCGCCGATGGTGCGCGAGACGCCGCACGTTGCTGGCTACGACGCTTCGCTCGGCTTGGCGGCGGTCCAGTTCGCTGCCAACAGGAACTAAAAATCGACGCGCGCCCGGCACTTTACGGGCGCGCTGCCGCATCAGCGCCATATCGGTGGACTAGGCTTCAGCGCCTATCAGCATGAGTGGCCCGCAGACGGTGCGCCATGCTAGGTGAGTCGACACGGCACGTTCGCGGTGTCGTTTGGATGGGATGAGTGGGGCGGGCGCGGATCGCATCGAGCATGATGCGAACCGACACCGTGAGGACGATGGAATGCAAAAGCCGCAGATCGCCGGGGGGCACGGCCGCAAGATCGGCACTCTCGCGTTGCTGATTGGACTGTCGCTCGCCGGCTGCTCGTCGTCCAACACCGAAGCGCTCAAAGCGCTGAATCCCGATCCGCCCGGCAAGATGTACGCCGAGGCCGACGCGATGCTCGCCAACGGACGCAACGAGTCCGCGGCGAAGAAATTCGAAGAGATCGACCGCCATCATCCTTACGCGCAGGAAGCGCGTCGCTCGATGGTGCTCGCGGCCTACGCCTACTACAAGTCCGGCAAGTATCCGGAGGCTGTCGCCGCTGCGCAGCGGTACGTCGTCATGCATCCGGGCACGAAGGACGCGGCGCTCGCACATCACATCATCGCCTCGTCGCACTTCGACGAGATCAAGGATCCTCAGCGCGATCAGGTGGCAACCCGCAAGGCGATCGCCGAGCTCAAGACGCTCATGACGCGCTATCCGGAGAGCCCTTACGCGCGTCAGGCTGAGAACCGCATCCGCATCGGTGAGGATGCGCTCGCTGGCAACGAGATGACGGTTGGCCGCTACTATCTCCAGCGCGCCAACTATGTCGCCGCCATCAACCGCTTCAAGACGGTGGTGTCCGAGCATCAGACGACGGCTCACGTCGAGGAGGCGCTCATGCGCCTCACGGAGACGTACATGGCGCTGGGCATCCAGCACGAGGCCCAGGCCTCCGCCGCCGTCCTCGGCCACAACTTCCCGCAGTCCCAGTGGTACAAGGACGCGTATGCGCTGCTGCAGAAGCACGGCCTGAAGCCCGAGGCGACCGAGGGAAGCTGGGTGGGCCAGCAGTGGAAGCAGGTCACCGTCAAGCCGGTCGGCCAGCCTGCGCAGCCGGTAAATACGAACCCCAAGAACGCGCCTCCGGCGAAGCCGCCTGCAGCCAAGCCGCCGGCTAAGGACGTTCCGATTGTGCGGCGCACGCCGCCCAACGAGACGCCGACGGGCAGCATCGCGCGCCCCATGGGCGCTGGGCTCCAGTAAGTCTCGCAGTAACGGACTTGTGTCAGTCAGTCGTGAGGCTGGCGAGACTGGCACGTATGCGGCTATTTTGGCGGCCATGAGCAAGAAGTCCGCCAAGCCGCTTCCTCCAGAGAAGCTGTCGCATCGCCAGGCCGCGGCGGAGCACAAAAAGATCGCGGCCGAGATCGCGCATCACGATCAGCTTTATTACCAGCAGGACGCGCCGACGATCTCCGATGCCGAGTATGACGCGCTACGCGTCCGCCTGACGGCGATCGAGACGCAATTCCCAGATCTCGTGGGGGCCGACAGTCCGACGCAGCGCGTCGGGGCGGCGCCGATCGAGGCCTTCGGCAAGGTGCGCCACGACGTACCGATGCTCTCGCTCGGCAATTCCTTCGCGCGCGAGGATGTCGCCGAGTTCGTCGAGCGCGTGCGCCGTTTTCTCGCGCTTCCTGCCAACGATCCGATCGTCTTCACGGCCGAGCCCAAGATCGACGGCCTCTCCATCTCCATCCGCTACGAGGACGGCCAGCTCGTGCGCGCGGCAACGCGCGGTGACGGCATCGAGGGCGAGGATGTCACCGCGAATATCCGCACGGTCCGCGAGATCCCTCACGTGCTCAAGGGCGCCGGCGTGCCGGATGTGATCGAGGTGCGCGGCGAGATCTATCTCGGCACCGAGGATTTCCGCCGGCTCAATGCAGCGCAGGCAGAAGCGGGGGCCAAGGTATTCGCCAATCCGCGCAATGCGGCTGCGGGCTCGCTGCGCCAGCTCGATGCGGGGATCACCGCGAAACGGCCGCTCCGCTTTTTCGCCTACACCTGGGGAGCTGCTTCGTCCCTGCCCGCCAAGACGCAGTACGATGTGGTGCAGGCGTTCGCGAAATGGGGGCTGCCGGTCAACCCGCGCATGGAACGCTGCACGAGCGTGGACGCGCTCATCGCCTTCTACGACGCCATCAACATCGACCGTGCGCGCCTCGGCTACGACATCGACGGCGTCGTCTACAAGGTCGACCGCCTCGACTACCAGGAGCGCCTCGGTTTCGTCTCGCGCAGCCCACGCTGGGCGACCGCGCACAAGTTCGCGGCCGAGCAGGCGACGACCGTGCTGCACGACATCGAGATCCAGGTCGGGCGCACGGGCGCGCTGACGCCGGTCGCCAAGCTGCAACCGGTGACAGTGGGCGGTGTCGTCGTCTCGAACGCGACGCTGCACAACGAGGACGAGATCAAGCGCAAGGACATCCGCGTCGGCGACACCGTCGTCGTGCAGCGCGCCGGCGACGTCATCCCGCAGGTGGTGAGTGTTGTTCTCGATCAGCGCCCGCCGCACACCAAGCCTTACAAGTTTCCGCACACCTGCCCCGTCTGCGGCAGTCATGCGGCGCGCGACGAAGGTGAGGAAGGTGGCGACGCCGAAGCTGTCCGCCGCTGCACAGGCGGACTCATCTGCCCCGCGCAGGCCAAGGAGCGGCTGCGGCACTTCGTGTCCCGTCTGGCTTTCGATATCGAGGGCCTGGGACGTGAGCGTATCGAGCTCTTCTATGAAGAGGGTCTCATCCGCGCGCCCGCCGATATCTTCACGCTCGCCAAGCGCGACGCGAAAAGCGACAGCCCGCTCTCCGAACGCGAGGGCTTCGGCGAAAAGTCCACTCAGAACTTATTCCGTGCCATCGAGGCACGCCGCCGCATAGGTCTCGAGCGTTTCCTCTTTGCGCTCGGCATTCGCCATGTCGGCGAGACCACGGCGCGGGACATCGCGCGCGCCTTCGGCAGGTATGATGCGTTCCGGGATCAGGTGGACCTCGCGTCGAAGGCGCGCCCAGGGGCGAACTATCGGCGTCTCGTGACGGCGAAGGGCATTGGCCCGAAAACGGCCGAGACGCTCATGCAGGCCATGGCATCGCGCAGCCGCAAGGATCTGTTCGACGGTGAGGCCGCAACGTTCGACGAGGCCATCGCGGGCATCAAAGGCGTGCGTACGGGCGTTGCCGAGGCGTTGGAGCGCGCATTCACCGACGTAGCCACGTTCATCGAAACAGCGCGCGCGGCAGCCGGCGAAATGCCGGGAGATGACTACCGCGCCTTCGCGGGCCTGAACGGGATCGGCGAAGTGGTCGCGGACTCGCTGATCGACTTCTTCGACGAGCCGCATAACCGGGAGGTCGTCGACGATCTGCTCGCCGAGATCGAGGTCCAGCCGTATGTGCGGCAGGCGACCATCGCATCCGCCGTCACCGACAAGACTGTCGTCTTCACAGGCACACTCGAGAAGATGTCACGGAACGAGGCGAAGGCACGGGCCGAGCGCGCCGGCGCCAAGGTTGCAGGCTCGGTCTCGAAGAAGACTGATTACGTCGTTGCCGGTGCTGAAGCCGGCTCGAAGCTCGACAAGGCGCGCGAGTTCGGCGTCACGGTGCTGAGCGAAGACGAGTGGCTGGCACTGCTCGACGGCGGCACCTCTTAGCATGGCTCAGGAGACAGCCACTCAAGCGGACAAGGCCGAGCCGGCGCCGAAGAGCTATGTGCGCGCGCAGCTCGAAGCGGCGTTGCTGACGCCGATCCGCGCCATGCGCTGGCACTATCTGCCGCTGCTGATGATCTACTTCGCCTATGGTGCGCTTGGCATCACGGCGGTGGCACAGGACTTCTGGGTGAAGTCGGCGCTGACGCTCACGCCGGCCGATCTCGCTTCGCTCGCCGTCTGGCTCGGATTGCCTTGGGCTGTGAAGATGGTCTTCGGCGAGCTCGTCGATGCCGTGCCGCTCCTTGGCTCGCAGCGTCGCATATACGTGTTCATCGGCGCCGCGCTCATCGGCCTGGGGCTCCTGCTGCTCGCCGGCGCGGCTGCCAGCACGTTCCCAAGCATCCATCCGAATACGATCTACGTCGCGGCGCAGCTCACCATCGTTACGGGCGTCGTTCTCCAGGACGTGGTAGCGGATGCCATGAGCACCGAGGTCGTGAGCCGGGTCGAGGCGGATGGCACGCCGCGGCCAGAGCAGGACGTCACGCGCGATCTCGGTATGGTGCAGGTGCTCGGCCGTCTCGCGCTGTCGCTCGGGATCTTCGCCGTGGCGGGGCTCTCGGGCTTCCTCGCGCAGCATCTTGGCTACGCCACGGTCTTTCTCATCGGCCTCGTCATTCCTGTGATCTCGACCACCGGAGCCCTTCTCGTGCGCCTCGAGACGAGCGAGACCCGCGACATCGACTGGCGCATTCTCGGCGGCGGGCTTGCTTTCGGTGTGGGTGTGACGGTAATCGCGCTTCTCGGATTGCCGGCGGCGCAGGAGATTGTCTTTCTCATTTCGATCGCGATCATCGTCGCGATGCTGAAGCGCGTGATCGCGCACGTACCTGCCGAGGCCCGACGGCACATAGCTATCGCCGCGATCATCATCTTCGTCTTCCGCGCGACGCCATCGGTCGGGCAGGGCTACACTTGGTTCAGCATCGACGTGCTGGGCTTCGACCAAGCGTTCTTCGGCGTCCTCCAGCAGATCGGTGCAGCCATCGGCCTCGCTGCGGCCTGGCTGCTCGCCGATGCCGTGACGCGCCAGCCCGTCGTGCGCGTCCTGCTCTGGCTGACGATCATCGGCGGGCTTCTTGCCATTCCAAATCTGATCCTCGTGACCGGCGCCTACGAATGGACCGAGCGCGTCCTCGGCACGGGCGCGCGCTCGATCGCGCTCATCGATGCGGCCGCTCAGTCGCCGCTTGCCCAGGTGAGCATGATCCCGCTGCTGACACTGGTGGCCGTCAATGCGCCTCCCGGGCATCGCGCCACGTGGTTTGCCCTCATGGCCTCGCTGATGAACCTCGCGCTCGTGGCCGGCTCGCTTCAGACCAAATATCTGAATCTGATCTTTCAGGTCGACCGGGGGCAGTACGGCGAGCTGACGGCCCTCGTCGCCGTGGTTTTCGGCATCGGGCTCGTCGTTCCGCTGCTGGCTATCCTGATCCTCGGCCCGCGTCTGGCCAAGCGGTAGCGGAGGCCGCATGTGGCTTCAACGCTACGTCGAACGAGCGTCGTGATTCGCGATGCAGAGATGCCTTGATCAAGCCTGATTCGAAGTGCGAATGGAAGGCCGAAAGCGCCATCCTCAACTTTGTGCGCTTCGTGGGAACGCTCATGAACGATACCGTCGTCGACGGCCAGTCCCGCAGTGTTATCTCGGGGCGGTCTCTGCTGCTGCGCGTGCTGATCTGCCTTGTTACCGTCGCCGCCTTGAGCTTCGGCGGAGCCATGCTAATGCACGCCGCCATTGATCCCGCCGCCGACGAGGCCGAGGGTGCTGCATCACTCGTCGCGACGCCCTCCGAGACCCGCTAACGCTCCCCAAATTCGGTCCCCATGCAGCCCGCGAGGGCGCACCAACGCTCGGTGCGCTTTACGCCCGGCGCTCGCGTGGTATGTCTCACCCTGAGCATAGATCAGCTCACTGGCACGCTCCGCCGGCAGTGTCTCACGCCGCAGGGGTTTGCCGGTCGCAGCCTCCGCCCTCCCTTGGAGCGCATTTGATGAAGCTCGTCATGTTGGCGCGCAATCCCGGCCTCTATTCGCATCGGCGGATCGTCGAGGCGGCGCGCACGCGCGGGCACGATATCGACGTCATCAATACGCTCCACGTGCACATGAACATCACGTCGAACAATGCGCTTCTGCGCTTCGGCGGCAAGACGCTCCCCCTCTACGATGCCGTCATTCCGCGGATCGGCGCGTCCATTACGCACTACGGGCTGGCGGTCGTGCGCCAGTTCGAGGTGCAGGGCGTGTTCTCGCTCAACGAGAGCGTGGCGATAGGTCGTTCGCGAGATAAGCTGCGCGCGCTGCAGCTCCTGGCGCGCGCCGGTGTCGGCCTTCCTTCGACGGCATTCGCCCATGGTCCCCGCAAGGCGGGCGATGTCCTGGCGGAAGTCGGCGGCGTCCCCGTCGTCATCAAGCTGCTGGAGGGCACGCAGGGCATGGGCGTGATCCTCGCCGAGACGGAAGCGTCCGCTAAATCCACAATAGAGGCCTTCAGTGCGGCTAATGTCGATATCCTCGTGCAGGAGTTCATCCAGGAGGCCATGGGCACGGACGTCAGGGCGCTCGTCGTCGGCAAGCGTGTCGTGGCAGCCATGCGGCGTGTCGGTCGCAAGGGCGATTTCCGATCGAACCTGCATCGCGGCGGCAAGGCGGAGGTCGTTACGCTCTCGCCCGAGGAAATTCAGACAGCGCTCAAGTCGACGGAGGCACTCGGTCTCAACGTCGCGGCCGTGGACATGCTGCGTTCGAAGCGTGGCCCGCTCGTGCTGGAGGTGAATTCCTCGCCGGGTATCGAGGGCATGGAGCAGGCTACGGGAGTCGATGTGGCAGGCGCCATGATCGAGTATCTTGAGGAGCACGCGCGCCCGCACAATACCGAGACGCGCGGCAAAGGCTGAGGCGGGCCAACGCCGATCCGACTGCGCGGGCCGTCATCACCAGTCGAAATGCACGCTCATGCCGTCATAGGCTGGCTCGACATGGGGCGGCAGCTCACGCTTCAAGGTCGCATAGTCGAGATCGACGTGGAGGTGCGTGAGAATGGCGCGCTTCGGCTTCAGGATCTCGATCCATTCGAGCGCCTGCGCGACGGTGAAATGGCTCGGATGCGGAATGTAGCGCAGCGCGTCCACGACCCAGAGATCGAGGTTGCGCAACTGCTCCTGCGCCTCCGTTGAAAGTCCGCTGATGTCCGGTGAGTAGGCGATGTCGCCGAAGCGAAAGCCGAGCGAGAAGGCATCGCCGTGCGCCTGGAGGACGGGAATGCCATCGATGGGTCCGGCACTGCCATTGATCCGCACGGCATTAGGTGGATCGATCACGTGCGCGTTGAGGATCGGCGCGTACATGCTGCCCGGCGGACTTTCGAAGCAGTAGCCGAAGCGCTCGTAGAGCGAAGTGCGCGTCGCCACGTCGAAATGCACATCGACGCGCCGCTTGGCGTTATAGGCGAGCATCCTTAGATCATCGATGCCGTGCGTGTGATCGGCATGGTCGTGCGTGAAGAGCGCGCCATCGATGGTGTCGACGTTGGCATCGAGAAGCTGCTCGCGTAGATCAGGCGGCGTATCGACCAGAACGCGCGTTCGGCCGCGCCCGGCAATGCGCTCGATGAGAGCGGCGCACCGCCGGCGCCGGTTCTTCGGGTTCGAGGGGTCGCAAGCGCCCCAGTTGTTGCCGAGCCGCGGCACACCGCCGGACGAGCCCGTGCCGAGGAGTGTCAGCTTGCCGCTCATGCTGCGGGACTCTTGGCAGCGACGCCTTCCGCGACCGTACGTGGCGTCTTCGCGTACAGGCGATAGAAATTTTCGGTCGTTGCGGCGGCGATCTCGGCCTCCGTCACGCCTTTGACGCGGGCCAGTGCCGCGGCCGTGTGCACGACGTAGGACGGCTCATTGAGCTTTCCCCGGAACGGCTCCGGCGCGAGGAACGGCGCGTCCGTCTCGACGAGGACGCGGTCCATGGGGACTTCTGCTGCAATGGCGCGGAGTGCATCGTTCTTCTTGAACGTGATGACGCCCGAGAACGATACGTAGAGGCCTATGGTCACCGCGCGCCGCGCGAGATCGGCGCCGCCCGTGAAGCAGTGCAGGACGGCCGTGAAGGCGCCGCGCTGCATTTCCTCCTCGAGGATCGCAGCCGTATCATCGTCCGCGTCACGGGAATGAATGACGAGTGGCAGACCGCTCTCGCGCGCCGCCGCAATGTGCTTGATGAAGCCTTCGCGCTGCGCTGGTCGCGGCGACTTGTCGTAGAAGTAGTCGAGCCCCGCTTCGCCGATGCCCACGCACTTCGGATGCTGCGCGAGGCGCACGATCTCGGCAACGGGAATGTCGAGTTCTTCGTGAGCCCGGTGCGGATGCGTGCCGACCGTGAAAAAGATCTCCGGATGAGTTTCGGCGATCTCGCGATAGACGTCGAAATTGCGGACCAGCATCGAGATGGTGACGAACCGACCGACGCCCACCGCCTTCGCGCGCGCAACGATATCCTCGAGATTGCGCGCAAGGTCTGGAAAATTGAGATGGCAGTGGTGATCGACGAGCATCGTGTCGGTGCTTTCGGTCCTCAGCTCTTGGCCTTGCCTTTCGGCTTCGGCGCTTCGGCAGCCTCCGCCGGATCGACATAGCGCGGGAAGGCGCCGGTTGGGGCGGGGAGTGCGAGGCCGGGTGCAAGACGCGACTGCGCACCCAATGCCGTGAAGAGGCGACCCTCTGCCGGCTGCGCGAGCAGGTCGAGCAGGTGGCTCGCCGCCGTGGGCGTCGTTGGCTGGGCGAGGATGGCGACCTGCCGCACGACTTCCGCGGTGACATAGAGGATCGTCGCCATGCGCGCCGGATCGGTCTTGCGCTTGGCCCAAGGTTCCTCCGCCGCGAAATAGCGGTTCGCATCGCCGACCACGGTCCACACCGCATCGAGATAGCGGTTCACGGCCTGAACACGCAGAGCCTCGCGCGCCTTGACGACCATATCGTCAGCAGCGGCGAGCAGCGCATTGTCTTCCGGCGTGAAGGCGCCCGGCTCCGGTACCTTGCCATCGCAATTCTTGGCAATCATCGACAGCGAGCGCTGTGCGAGATTGCCGAGATCGTTGGCGAGATCGGCGTTGATGCGATTGATGATCGACTCGCGCGTGTAGTTGCCGTCCTGACCGAAGGCCACTTCGCGCATGGCGAAATAGCGCATCTGGTCGACGCCGAACTCGCGCGCCATCTCGAAGGGATCGATCACGTTTCCGACCGACTTCGACATCTTCTCGCCGCGGCTGAGCAGCAGGCCGTGCGCAAAAACGCGCTGTGGCACGGCAACGCCCGCCGACATCAGGAAGGCTGGCCAGTAGATGGCGTGAAAGCGCAGAATATCCTTACCGACGACGTGCACGTCAGCCGGCCAGAAGGTCGAGAAGCGCGGCGAGCCCACATCCGGATAGCCGGCAGCAGTGATGTAGTTCGTCAGCGCGTCGATCCACACGTACATGACGTGCGTCGGATCGCCCGGCACCGGAACGCCCCAGTCGAGTGTCGCGCGCGAGACGGACAGGTCCTCTAGCCCGCTCTTGACGAAGCTGATCACCTCATTGCGCCGCTCGAGCGGGAGGATGAACTCCGGATTGGCCTCGTAGTGCGCGAGCAGCTTGTCGCCGTAGGCCGAGAGCCGGATGCGATAGGTTTTCTCCTCCGTCCACTCGACGGGCGAGCCGAGCGGCTCGCGACGCACGCCGTCCGGACCGACAGTCGTCTCGCTTTCCTTGAAGAACGCTTCCTGGCGCACGGAGTACCAGCCGCCATAGCTGTCGAGATAGATATCGCCGGCATCGGCCATGCGACTCCACAGCGCCTGACAGGCCGCGTAGTGGCGCGGCTCGGTCGTGCGGATGAAATCGTCGTTCGAGATGTTGAGCGCCG
>JAEZAW010000088.1 GCA_023430315.1 Pseudomonadota bacterium
TCAGCACCGAGTTCTCGAGCATGATCGTGTTGCGCTCGCCCCAGGACTGCACGAGCCGGCCGAGCCGTGGTGCGAAGAATGTGTTCGACGACGATGTCACCAGCATCAGCATCGCCATGTCGGCGACCGAGTAGCCGAACTTCTTGACCAGCAGAAAGCCGCCGAAGGCGAAGAAGAGCTGCCGACGCGCACCGCTCATGAACGTCAGCGCGTAGTAGAGGCCGTAGCGCTTGCGCACGACGAGCCCAGGACGCTGGCGCACCGGCCCTTCGAAGCGCTTGAAGTAGAGCATGGCGGCGACGGTCAGGCAGGCGCACGTCAAGCCGATGATCGCGTAAAGCGCCTGGTAGTTGCGCCAGCCGAGCCACCACACGATGGCGAGGCTGCCGTAGGCGATGAACTGCGCCGATGCGCCCGCACTCACGATACGACCGATCAGAGACGGCGCCTGTGCCTTGGGCAGGAGCTGGAGTTGCAGCGACGTGTTGACGGTCTCGAAGTAGTGGAAGCCGACCGACATGATGAACGTCGACATCAGTACGCCCATGAGCGTCGGATTGGAGCCGGTCAGGGCAACGCCGATGCCGAGCAGGACGAGCGCCACGTAGCCGAGCACCTGCTCGCGCACGATCATCAGCCAAAAGGCCACGGTGAAGGCGAGGAAGCCCGGGATCTCGCGCACGGTCTGCGTCAGACCGGCCTCGAACCAACCGAACCCCGCGGCCTCGATCGTGTAGTTGTGGAGCAGCGCATTCCAGCCGGCAAAGCCGATCCAGTTGATGAAATGCAGCGCCATCAGAAACTGCACGGCCGAGTGCACGGCGCGCGGATCCGCGGAGCGATGGTCGGTCATATGGGGCGCCCCCTAGTGTGTTCCGGCGGACGCTGCGCCCCGTCACGAACGGCGTCAACCGGAGTTTTCGCAGAGGAGGTGGTCTCGCTGGTCGCTCTTGAGGGGTAGAAAGGTTTATGCCCCTCCGCCCTTGTCATCCTTCATGACTTTACGGATGACGGGCGTATAGCGATCGCCATCGCCAGCCATGATGGCCTCGTCGAATAGCGTTGCCACGAGATCGGCGCCGCGCGCCTTGATGCCGGCCGCCTTCGCGAGCTCGCGCGCGTAGGAGAGATCCTTCTGCGCATAGCGCACCGAGAAGGCGCCTGTCGGGTAGTCCTGTGGGAGAAGGTGCTTCATGCCGTGATTGCGCAGAACGAAGCTGTCGGCGGAACCCTTCGACATGGTCTCGAGCAGCAGCTTGCCGTCGACGCCTGAGGCTTCCGCGATCGAGATCGCCTCCGCTACGGCCATGGTCGTCTCGAACACGACCATGTTGTTCATGATCTTGACCACCTGCCCCGAACCGACATCGCCGCAGTGCGTGATCTCGTTGCCCATGGTCTCGAGGATCGGCTTCAGTCGCGTGAACACCTCGGATGAGCCGCCAACCATGATCGAGAGCGTGCCGTCGACTGCGGCGCGGCGCGTGCGGGCGATCGGCGCATCAGCGAAGTCCGCACCCTTGGCGGCAAGATCGGCCGCGAGCTTGCGCATGAGTGCTGGTGGTGCCGTCGACATATCGACCAGCGTCTGACCGGGACGCATGAGTGCGACGAGCCCCGAGGCGCCCTCGGTGACGATCTCGACCTCGCGCCCGCCCGGCAGGCACATGAGGATCAGATCCGCCGCCTGGGCGAGACCGCGCAGCGACGTCGCGATCCCGACATTGTCGGCCTTGAGGCGCTCCAACGGCTCCTGGCGCTGATCGAAGGCGATGACCTTCCACGAGCCCTTGCGGGCGAGGTTCCGGCACATGGCTTCGCCCATGACACCGAGACCGATGAAGCCGATCGTCGAGATGGTCATTGCATTCCTCCTGCACTTCCAATGCGTCGCGGCGACCAGATCAGTCGCAAGCAGCTTTTCTATAAGGGCCATACTCGGCGAGCGCGAGCCGCTGCTGTGCCATGTAGTCCCGTTCTTCTACGAGATAGCGGGCGACGGCTTTGCGGAAGCCCGGATCGGCAATCCAATGCACGGAATAGGTCGGCGTCGGCATGTAGCCACGCGCAAGCTTGTGCTCGCCCTGCGCGCCAGCCTCGACACGCGCGATCTTCATTGCGATCGCGATCTCGATGGCCTGATAGTAGCAGAGCTCGAAGTGCAGGCAGGGGTGATGCTCGATCGCACCCCAGTAGCGACCATAAAGGCAGTCGCCGCCGATCAGATTGAGCGCGCCCGCAACGTACTTGTCCCCACGTCGCGCCATCACGAGGAGACAGCGGTCGGCCATGGCCTCACCGAGCAGCGAGTAGAACTTGCGATTGAGATAGGGCCGACCCCACTTGCGGCTGCCCGTCTCCATGTAGAACTCGAAGAACGCATCCCAATGCGCCTCTGTGATATCCCGGCCCGTAATGTGCTCGATGGTGAGGCCCGGAATGCCTTGTGCCTCCGCGCGTTCCTTGCGCACGGCTTTGCGCTTGCGTGAGGCGAGGCTCGCGAGAAAATCGTCGAACGTCGCATAGTCGGCATTCTGCCAGTGGAACTGCTGGTCCGTGCGCTGGAGCCATGTTTTGTCCGCGCCGATGCGCGACCATTCCTCTTCCGTCGTGAAGGTCGCGTGCACCGACGAGGCATCGGCTTCCTTGGCGAGCGCGATGGCGCCGGCGAGCAGCAGCCGTTCGCGCGCCTCGGCACCCTCTGCCGTGCCGACCATGAAGCGTCGACCGGGCACCGGCGTGAACGGCACGGCAATCTGGAGCTTGGGATAGTAGCTTCCGCCCGCACGTTCGTAGGCCTCGGCCCAGCCATAGTCGAAGATGTACTCGCCCTTGCTGTGGCTCTTGAGATAGCAGGGCGCGACGCCCGTGATCGCGCCATTCTGCTCCAGCGCGAGATGGCACGGCGACCAGCCCGTGCGGCGACCGACCGTCCCTGAGCGCTCCAGTGCCAGCAGAAACGCGTGTGTCGTAAAAGGATTGAGCGTGGCCGGGTCCGGGTTCGCGAGCGCGTCCCAGACGGCGGCGTCGATACTCTCGATCGCGGGATGCACACGGACGTGCGGCTCGGCACTCACCCGTACTTCTCCTGCGCTGTTACAGAACTGCGCCCAGCAAAAAGGCGCCGCGAACGTGGCACGTCCGCGGCGCCCTTGTCGAGCTACAGCTTACTGCTTCTCGCCTTCGTCGCCACCCTCGCGGCGCTTCAGGGCAGCCTTGAAGATATCGCCGAGCGAAGCGCCCGAGTCGGTCGAGCCATACTGGGCGACCGCCTGCTTCTCCTCTGCGATCTCCAGGGCCTTGATCGAGACCTGGATGCGCCGCGTCGTCTTGTCGACGCTGATCACCGCGGCATCGACCTTGTCGCCGACGTTGAACCGCTCAGGCCGCTGCTCCGAGCGGTCGCGCGAAAGGTCCGAACGCTTGACGTAGGTCGTGATGTCGCTCTCGGCAATGCGTACCTGGATGCCATTCGCCTCGACGGCGATGACTTCGCAAGTGACGGGATCGCCCTTCTTGAACTTGGCGATCGTGTCAAGCGGGTCGCCGGCGACCTGCTTGATGCCGAGCGAGATGCGCTCCTTGGCGCTGTCGACGTCGAGCACGACAGCTTTGACGTTGTCGCCCTTCTTGTAGTCCTTGATAGCCTCGTCGCCCGACTTGTTCCAGTCGAGGTCGGAGAGATGGACCATGCCGTCGACGCCACCATCGAGGCCGATGAACAGGCCGAACTCGGTGATGTTGCGCACCGGGCCTTCGACGATCGAACCCTTCGGGTGCGTCGTGAGGAAGCCGTCCCACGGATTTTCCTGGGTCTGCTTCAGTCCGAGGCTGATGCGGCGCTTGTTGGGATCGACTTCGAGAACCTGCACATCTACCTGCTGGCTCGTCGAGACGATCTTGCCGGGGTGCGTGTTCTTCTTGGTCCAGCTCATTTCCGAGACGTGGATCAGGCCTTCGACGCCCGGCTCAAGCTCCACGAACGCGCCGTAGTCAGCGATGTTCGTAATCGTGCCGGAGAAGCGCGCGCCGACCGGATACTTCGCCTCGATGCCCTGCCAGGGATCGTTCTGCAGCTGCTTCATGCCGAGGCTGATGCGCTGCGTATCCGGGTTGATGCGGATGATCTGCACCTTCACGGTGTCGCCGACATTGACGACATCGCTCGGATGATTGACGCGGCGCCATGCCATGTCGGTGACGTGCAGCAGGCCGTCGATGCCGCCGAGGTCAATGAACGCACCGTAGTCGGTGATGTTCTTGACCACGCCGTCGATGACCTGACCCTCGGCGAGGCGAGCGACGATCTCGGTCCGCTGCTCGGCCCGCGTCTCCTCGAGCACCGAGCGGCGCGAGACGACGATGTTGCCGCGGCGACGGTCCATCTTGAGGATCTGGAACTGCGTCGGCACGTTCATCAGCGGGCCGATGTCGCGCACGGGACGGATGTCAACCTGCGATCCCGGAAGGAACGCCACGGCGCCGTCGAGGTCGACGGTGAAGCCGCCCTTGACCTTGTTGAAGATGACGCCTTCGACCTTCTCGCCGGCCTCGAACTTCTTCTCGAGGCGGGTCCAGCTCTCTTCGCGGCGCGCCTTGTCGCGCGACAGCACGGCTTCGCCGAGCGCATTCTCGACGCGCTCCAGGTAGACCTCGACCTCGTCGCCGATCTTCAGCTCGCTGTTGCGGCCGGAGGCGCCGAATTCCTTGAGTGCAACGCGGCCTTCCATCTTGAGGCCGACGTCGATGACGGCGAGATCCTTCTCGATCGCCGTGATCTTGCCTTTGACGACTTGGCCCTCGAAGGCGCCGTTGCCGCCGGAAAGGCTCTCGTTCAGCAGGG
>JAEZAW010000092.1 GCA_023430315.1 Pseudomonadota bacterium
CAATGGGGGCGGGCTCGGTCGTCGTCTTTGCGGCGGACTTTTCCCTGGGACGGCGGGCTAGCGTTGCCCAATGCAGTGGCGTGCAGACAAGCAGCATGAGCGCGGCATAGAGCAGCGTCGTCGTGCGCCAGCCCCATTGAGCCTGCAGAAGGCCTGTCAGCGGCCACATGATGGTTGATGTCAGCCCACCAGCCAGGATCAGCACGCCGAGGGCCTGGCGCGCTTTGTCGCCAGCGATCTCGGCCACCGCGATCTGCGCTGGTGTCGTCAACATGCTGGCACCGGCGAAACCGAGAATGATCCACGATAGGAGATAGGCCTCGGGTCCGTTGGCCAGCCCCATAACCAGCAGGCCGGCTGCGCCGAGCGGTGATCCTAACGCCATGATCGGACGTGCACCGTGGCGCTCGAAGATGCCGCTCAGCGGCCAGGACACCATGGCCATGACGACAAGCATGACTGTCGGTCCTGCCATGATCATGGGGAGCGCCAGCCCCAAGTCGCTGGCCATCGCAGGCCCTGTGACCGCGGGCAACCAGAACGTGGCGCCCCAGCCAATGAGCTGGGTCACCGACAAAGCGGCGACAGCGCGGACTGTGGGCGAGCGGAATGGCATCGGGGGACACGGCGGTGGAAAGGTCTAAGTCTCCGCGGCGAAAACGAGCACGCGCTGCGGGTCGATCTCCACGCCTATGTCGCGGCCGCGCGCGGGCACCTCGCTCTCGTGCACGAGCGCCTTGATCGGTGCGTCGAAACCCTGCACGGCCATCTCGACGAGCGCGGCATCGCCGAGAAAGCGCACGTGGCGTGCGCGTGCGGGATGTCCCTGTCCCTCGGGCAGCAGCTTGATCGCGCGCTGACGGATGCAGAGCACGGCCTTGGTGCCTTCGGAAATGGCGGGCGCGGGAAACGTGCCGAGCGGCGTCGTGAGCACGCCTGATGCTACAGGCCAGGGGATCTCGTTGATCTCGGAGAAGAGGCGAGCGACGAAGAGATCGACGGGCTGGCGGTAGAGATCCTCGGCGCCGCCGATCTGCACGATGCGGCCTGCGCGCATGACGGCAATGCGATCGCCGAGCCGCATGGCCTCCTCGGGATGATGCGTCACGATCATGCTCGTCGCACGCGTCTCGCGCAGGAGCTCGAGCGTGCCTTCCTGCAGGCGCTCGCGGAGCTGGATGTCGAGGCCGGAGAAGGGTTCGTCCATGAGCATGACGGCAGGACGCGGGACGAGTGCGCGGGCAAGCGCCACGCGCTGCTGCTCACCGCCGGAAAGAATGTGCGGGTGCTGGTCGGCATAATGCTCGAGACCGACGCGTGCGAGCAGCGCCAATGCCTCGCGTCGTGCCTCGGCGGCAGGGAGCTGCTTCAGGCCGAAAGCGACGTTCTCCAGGATCGTCAGGTGCGGGAAGAGCGCGAAGTCCTGAAACATGAGCCCGACATTGCGCTCCTCCGGCGGCACGAAGCGCTGTGGTCCCGCCACTTCCTGATCGTTGATGAGCACACGACCGCCAGTCGGACGCTCGATGCCGGCGGCAATGCGGAGCAGCGTCGTCTTCCCGCAGCCCGAAGGCCCGAGCAGGCATACGACTTCACCGGGCGCAATGTCGAGACTGACGCCCGCCAGTGCGACAGTGTCATCGAATGTGCGCTCGATACCCTCGAAGGTCAGCCGCGCTGCGAACGTCGTCGCCGCACGCATGGAAGCGTGCCCGGCGCTCGCGTCTGCTGCTTTGCCGCTGGCCTGCGCGCGCGGCCCGCCTCGTCCGAGCAATGTCTTGAAGACCAACCGTCACCTCGATCGGCCGCACTCTGGAAAACTTCTAAGGGAGCGTCTTCAGGTGCGGTCCGCTTCCCCCGTATCGCCTTCCTCATCTTCGGGCAAGTCGAGGTCCAACTCTTCCTGCGCCGCATCGGCGTCGTCTTCGAGCGGCAATTCGTCCGGCATGAGGGCAGCGATGTCGGTCGGCTCGGGCACTTTGAAGTCGGGCGGTAGGTTCGAGTCCAAGAGCCCTGCGCCCTTGAGCTCCTGCAGCCCCGGCAGATCCTTCACCGTGTCAAGATTGAAGTGGCTGAGGAACGTCTCGGTCGTGCCGTAGGTGATGGGCTTGCCCGGCGCGCGGCGGCGACCACGTGGGCGTATCCACCCCGTCTCCAGCAGCACATCGAGCGTGCCCTTGGAAGTCTGCACGCCGCGGATCTCCTCGATCTCGGCACGCGTCACCGGCTGGTGATAGGCGATGATGGCGAGCGTTTCGAGCGCCGCCTTGGAGAGCTTGCGCTCCTCTTTCGCGTGCCTCTCGAGCAGGAAGGAGAGATCGTCGGCCGTACGGAAGGCCCACTTGCCGGCCACGCGCACGAGATTGATGCCACGCGAGGCATAGAAGCCCTGCAGCTCGGTGAGGAGCGCAACAACGTCGTCACCTTGGGCGAGATGGCTCGCGAGATGCTGCTCATCGAGCGGCTCGGAAGCAGCGAACAACAGAGCTTCCAGCACGCGCAGTTTCTCGCGGCGATCAGCCGAAGGCAGAGCCGCGATGTTCGCGGGCAGCGGACGCAACGGCGGGCCCGTACGCTCCGATGCAGGCGGGCGCACCTCGGAGGCGTCAGGGCCAGGCTCTCTTTTCTCGTTACTCGTCATCTCACTGTCCGGTGCGATACTCAGTTTGGGTGGAACCATGTCTCGCCCCCGTTGTTCCTCGCCGGTTCGTTCCGCGGCGCAGTCAGTTCACGCCTCGCGCGCCTCCGACGTCCAGCCGCTCCCACTCGGCATCCACGCCCTTGCGCCTGAGATAGATCGGCGCGAATGGTCCAGCTTGCCGGATCTCGATCTGGCCTTCGCGCGCCATTTCGAGCGTCGCGCCGAAGGAGCTTGCGAGCGCCGTGCGGCCAAGCTCCGGCGACGGCAGGAACTGCCCGAGGAAGAAATCGAGCTGCACCCACGAGCCGGAGGAACGCCCGACCAGCGTCTCCAGGCGCTGGCGCGCATCCTTGATGGACCACACAGTCCGCCGCTTGACCACGTGCGCACGCCTGACCGTGGTGCGCTGACGCTGCTCGGCATAAGCCTTGAGCAGGTCGTAGATCTCGGCCGAATGCTCGCGCGTGCGAATGGTCTTCACGCCCTCGGGCATTCCGCGTGGGAAGATATCGCGGTCGAGACGCTTGCGCGTCAGGAGCTGTGCGGCGGCATTGCGCATGGCCTCGAGCCGCATGAGACGGAAGGCGAGGCGCGCCGCCAGCTCTTCGCCCGAGGGGCCATCGTCGGCCGTGTCGTCGCGCGGGATCAGCAGACGGGACTTCAGGAAGGCGAGCCAGGCCGCCATGACCAGATAGTCCGCCGCCAATTCGAGGCGGAGCGCCTGCGCCTCGCGGATATAGGCGAGGTACTGGCTGACCAGCGTATCGATCGAGATGCGAGCGAGGTCGACTTTCTGCGTGCGCGCGAGCGCCAGCAGCAGATCGAGCGGTCCCTCGAAGCCTTCGAGATCGACGACGAAGGCCTCGCCGGGCGCGGGCATGTCCCCGCGTTCCGGATCGCCCCATTCCTCGAGGCTTGCACTCGCTTCGCCCGTGCCGCCGTCCATCATGGCCGTCGTTTGACACCCTAGAGCATGATCGTTTCAGATGGCATCGCTTCGCGATCCATCTGAAGCGTGAATCATGCTCTACATCATAAGTTTAGAGCGCGATTCTCGACTTGGATCACCACAAGAGCGCTTCGATCAAAATAGATCGCGCTCGGGCGGGCAGGCTGGGTTATCCAGCCCTTATCCACAGGGACGTTTAACTGATTCATGCGGTCACGGACAGCGCGCGCGAAATGGCGGCTTCCGCGAGCTGTGGCTCGAAGGGCTCATGCTGTTGCAACACAGCCAACGCCGCGTCCAAGCGCTTCTGCGAAGATCCTGAAATCACGGGGCATTCCGCTGCAACGGCCTCCATCTCGGCCATGTAGCCATTGCAATGGAGCACCACATCCGAGCCTGCTGCGAGCACAGCCCGGGCCCGTTCGCCGAGCGGTCCACCGAGCGCCTTCATGCTCACATCGTCACTCATCAGAAGACCGTCGAAACCGATCGTCCCGCGGATGATGTCTCGCGTCAGGGTCGGAGAGGTGCTGGCCGGGTGCTCGCGGTCGATGTCGGTGAAGAGCACGTGCGCCGTCATGGCTGCTGGCAGATGGGCGAGTTCGCGGAAAGGCGCGAAGTCCGTCGCTTCGAGCGTTGCACGCGGCGTATCCACGACCGGCAGATTATGATGGCTGTCGGCACCGGCGCGACCATGCCCGGGAATGTGCTTCATGACAGGCAGCACGCCGCCAGCCATCAGCCCTGCCGCGACCTCCGCGCCGAGCGCCGCCACCTGGGCCGGCGTCGCGCCGTAGGCACGGTTGCCGATGACATCGTGCGCACCGGGCACCGGCACGTCCAGGACCGGCGCGCAGTTCGTATTGATGCCGAGCGCGCGCAGGTCTTCCGCATTCTGCCGACTCACCAGAAAGGCAAGGCGACCAGCTTCGGAGGAATCACGCGCATAGAGCGTACCGAACGCCGCAGCCGCCGGCAGTGTTCGCCCGAGAGGCGGCCTCAAGCGCTGCACGCGCCCGCCCTCCTGGTCGATCAGAACGAGCGTATCGGCGCTTCCGATGGCGTCGAGGCTGTCGCTAACGAGACGGCGGATCTGATCGTGCGCCACGCAATTGCGCGCGAAGAGGATGACGCCCGCCGGCCGCGTCGACGCGAGGAAGGACCGCTCGGGATCGAGCAGAGTCGCGCCCGCAAGACCGGTGATGAAAGCGCTCCGCATGCGAACTGCTGGGTGAATGATCGCGCCTTTGGCGCGAACAGGGGCTAGCCCCTGTAACCCCAACCGGGGGACACCCCCGCACCCCCGTCTTTTATGACTTGTAGAGACGCGCGGGAAGGCCGCAGCAGGCTCGCCCGCGGCCATAGCACCACGCTTGGAGGCGATAGCACCTCTTCCCAGCAGGCCGCGGCACTTGATCCAACAAGCCCGTGGCACTTGATCAGTAAGGCGAGACCCAGCAGCCGGTGTAGCCGAGCTTCTTGTACTCGCCGCAGACAGAGCTCGCCGTCTCCTGCGAGCCGGGCGGCCCCACGACGACGCGGTACCAGATGCCCTTATCGCCGAGGTTTGCCTCGCGAACATCAGCCGCGCGGCCCTGAAGAATGCCCGGATGCTTCTGCTGGATATCGGCCAGGGCTTTCAACGCATCCATATGGGACTGGCGCGACGAGACAACCGCAACGTAGCCCAGCGACGGCGCCCCAGGGGCACGCGCTGCAGGCGCGGGTGCCGGAGGCGGTGAAATAGCTGCCTGGCGCGTGGGCACCGGACGCCTGGGCTCAGGCGGCGCGACGGCGACGGGCGGCGGCTCGATGGCTGCTGTCGGCGGCGCGGACGCCACACGGCGCGGCTGAGGCGGGGGTGCGGCCGGCTCGACGGTCATGGCACGCGCTTGAGGCTGTGGCTGTGCGGGGGGAGGTGGCGGTACTGCGGCCTCACGCTGCGGCGGGGCAGGCGCGCGAGCACCACCAAAACCTTCGAGCACCAGACCGGGCACGCCACTCGCAGGCGGCGGCGCTGATGGCGAGCTCGCACCGCTCGACGTAATCGTTCCGTCGCGATTGACGACCATCGTCGGCACTCGGCGTGGGCCTTCCGCAGCCTCGCGCTCCGGCGCTGCCGGCAGGATGGAGACCGGCACCGGACGCGCAGGCCCACCATTCTCGGCCAACCGGTTCAGGATCTTCTTATCCGTGTGGGCCACCTGCTTGCCGCCGGGGTCGGTCGGCTGGGCCTTGGCCGGCGCCGTGTCGGCGCGCAGAACGGGCAGCTTGTCGCCGCCGCGGCCGCCACTGGTCATGGCCTTGTAGCCATAGGCCAAGCCGCCGCCGAGCACGATCGCACCAATGAGGGCGCCGACTACGACGATCGCGCGCGGTCCGCGCCGCGTCCTGATCTCCGGTTCGTCGATGTAGTCGTCTTCGTAGTAGCCGCCATCGACGCCCTGCTGCGTTCCGCCATAGGGATCGGCTGCATTCGGGCGATAGGGATCGTCGTAGGAATAGGCCTCTTCATGGCCGTATTGCTGACCCTGCGGCGCGTAGCCGTGCTGGGTTTGCTGGCCGTAGTGCTGAGGCTGCTGACCGAAATACTGCTGATCTTGCTCCGCCCCCGCGCCATAGCCACCCGGCAGCGGCCGGCCATAGGGATCGTGGGTGTGCTGGCTGCCATAAGCCGGCGCAGTATAGGGCTGACCTTCCGGCTCGCCGAACTGCGGTTGCTGGTGGCGGCCATAGTGGCTTTGGGTCTGGGGCCGGCCACCGGACGCGGCGGGCGGCGCAAACGGCTCGAAGCGCGAGGCGAGGCTCGGCGACTCGGGCCTGAGCGCGCTGAAGATGTCACGTTGCGCGCTGCCGGACTGGTCACCGTTCTCGGGCGTGTCGTACTGGTTCGGATAGGCGCTGCCGTAGCCCTGTGCTGGCGCTGACGGATCATGCGCGGCGTGCGGCGTCCTCAGGTGCGGACCCGCACCCTTGGGAATATTGTTCTGCCGTGCCATCGAGATACCCCCTTCAGGTTTCCCGCTGTGCCGGAACTGCCCGCGCGTCCATCAACCCGCTCAATCTGTGCCGCGTATGCCGCGTTTCATCACGTCGAATCACAGGCTAGCGCATTTCAGTCGGAGCGTGCACCCCGAGGATCGCCAGCCCCGTCGCGATTACTTGTGCACAAGCCCCCACCAGAGCGAGGCGCGCAGCGGTAAGCTTCCGGTCGTTAGCCTGGATAAATCGCAAATGTGGCGAATCATTGCCTCGCGTCCACTGCGCGTGAAATGCCGACGCCAAATCAGAGAGATAGAATGCCACACGGTGCGGCTCGTGAGCCCGTGCCGCCCCCTCTGCCGTACGCGGAAATAAGGCCAGCCGACGAAGTAGGTCGAGCTCACCCTCATCGGTCAGCAAGGATGTATCCGCTCCTGTCACGTCGCTGTCGCTAACCCCAAGTCCAGAGAATGCTTCCGCGGCGTTGCGGAAGATCGAGTACGCCCGGGCGTGCGCGTATTGGACGTAGAACACCGGGTTGTCTTTCGACTTCTCGACTACCTTGGCGAGATCGAAATCGAGGGCGGCATCGTTCTTGCGATAGAGCATCATGAAGCGGATGGGATCGCTGCCAACTTCATCGACCACTTCCCGCAGCGTGACAAAGGTGCCCGCGCGCTTCGACATCTTCACGGGCTCGCCGCCGCGCAGGAGCCGCACGAGCTGGCACACCTTGATGTCGAGATCGGCCTTTCCATCCGAGAGCGCAGCGACCGTCGCCTGCATGCGCTTGATGTAGCCCGTGTGATCGGCACCGAACACGTTGATCAGATGCCGGTAGCCGCGCGCCAGCTTGTTGTGGTGATAAGCCATGTCGCCGGCGAAATAGGTGTAGCTGCCATCCGACTTCATGAGCGCGCGATCGACGTCGTCGCCAAAGTCCGTCGACTTGAAAAGCGTCTGCTCGCGATCTTCCCAATCGTCGGCATCGTGGCCCTTGGGCCGCTCGAGCCGCCCCTCGAAGACCAGACCTTTTGCTCTCAACTCCGAAATGGTCTGGGCGATCTCGTCCTTGCCTGCTTCGGTGAGTGAGCGCTCGGAGAAGAAAACCTCGTGTCGGATATCGAGCGCGGCCAGATCCTCCTTGATCATGACGAGCATCATCTCGATGGCCTTCGCGCGCACGATCGGCAGCCACGCGCTCTCGTCGTTGGCCTTTTTGAGCAGTGCGTCGCCGTGCTCCCTCGCAAGCGCGGTGCCAACGGGCTTCAGATAATCGCCGGGATATAACCCAGCCGGAATTTCTCCAATGTCCTGCCCAAGCGCCTCGCGATAGCGCAGGAAGGCCGAGCGTGCGAGTACGTCCACCTGCGCGCCGGCATCATTGACGTAATACTCGCGCGTCACGGCGTAGCCGGCGAATGCGAGCAGGTTGGAGAGCGAATCTCCAAACACGGCACCGCGACCGTGCCCGACGTGCATTGGACCCGTCGGATTCGCCGAGACGTACTCGACGAGCAGGCGTTCGCCCTTGCCCATGTTCGAAGCGCCGTAGCGCGCGCCGGCCTTGCGCACATCCGCGATCACCGACTGCCAATGCGCGGGCGCGAGGCTGATATTGACGAATCCAGGGCCGGCGACTTCGACCTTCACAAAACCAGGAAGAGCCGACAGCTCCGCAACGAGCGCATCGGAGATGTCGCGCGGCTTCATGCGCGCGGGCTTTGCGAGCACCATGGCGGCGTTCGTCGCGAGATCGCCGTGGCGCGGATCCTTGGTCGGCTCCACCTCGACGGCGCCGAGCGCAAGCTCGGCCGGCAGGCGGCCTGCCTGCTGCAGTCTCTTCAATGCGTCGGCAATCTGCGCCTCGACCTCGGCGAGCACGGTCATGATGTTTCCTCGGATGGGGCGACGCCCAGACTTCGGCAATTAGCCTTCTGCCAGCGTCATAGCATGGCGGCAGCTAATGCAAATCAATGGTGTCGTCAAACAGGCGCGCGTACTCGGCAAGGGCAAAGCGATCGGTCATACCGGCAATGAAATCGGCCACGCGGCGTGCCCGACCGGCCGGATCGAGGCCTAGAATGGCCTCCCCACGCCCACCCGGCAGGTCGGCCGGGCTCTTCATGTAGCGGTCGAAGAGGGCCGTGACCACCTGCTCGGCTTTGTGCATGACCCGCATAACGCGCGGCGCACGGTAAACACGCACGAACAGGAATTTCTTGAGGGCGTCGAGCTCGGCGCGTTGCCGCTCCGGAAAGGCGACGATGGGGACGCTGGCGTTGCGGACATCGTCAGGGCTCTTGATTCCGAGTGACTCAATGCGCGCGCGCGTCTCCATAACGACGTCATCGACCATGACCGTGATCATGCGTCGGTTCACTTCGTAGAAGAGGCGGCGATCGCGATCGACGTCATCCCGGGCGGTCGATGTGCCGTTGAGTACGGCGCGCGCCGCCGTGACGAACGGTCCGGCCATGGGCGCGCTTTCGAGATCGGCGAGGCTGATGAGACCGGCACGGAGCGCATCGTCGATGTCGTGGTTCGTGTAGGCGATATCGTCGGCAATGGCAGCGACCTGTGCTTCGGCCGGCGCGAAGAGATCGAGATCGAGAGCTTTCGTCAGACCCAGTGCACCGATGAGATCCAAAAGCTCGCGATGGCGCTCGGCCGAATTCTCCGGCGCGTGCGGGCCGATCAGCGGGCCATTGTGCTTGGCGAGGCCTTCGAGTGTCTCGAATGTCAGATTGAGGCCGTCGAAATGGGCGTAGCGACGCTCCAGGCTCGTCACCATGCGCAGGCTGTGCGCGTTGTGATCAAACCCGCCCCAATCGCGCATGGCTGCATCGAGTGCCCGCTCGCCAGCATGACCAAAGGGTGGATGGCCGACGTCATGAGCGAGCGACAACGCCTCGGCCAGATCTTCATCCAGCTCGAGCTGGCGGGCCATGGAGCGCGCAATCTGGGCGACCTCGAGCGAATGCGTCAGCCGCGTGCGGAAATGATCGCCCTCGTGATGCAGAAAGACCTGCGTCTTGTATGTGAGACGCCGAAAAGCCGTTGCGTGGACAATGCGGTCACGGTCGCGCTGGAAAGGCGTCCGATAGGTGCAGGACGGCTCGGATGTGGCGCGCCCACGGCTCAGAGCGGCGTCCAGCGCCCAGGCCGCGACGTGCCGAGCCCCAGGCCGCCGCGGCGCGCCTGCCCCGCCTGATGCACCCTGACCGATGCCGTCCACGTTGGCCACCTCTGCCCCCAAGCTGCCCGGCCAACCGGCCGGACGCATGGCTGCTCCTCGATTCACCCTATGATAGTCCCAGCGCGGCCGTTTGACATCGGCGGTGCAAATCCTATTTATTTATCAAGTATCCGCGTCGAGTCTGCCTGGGCCAGGAGGCCCTGAAAGCAGGCGTAGAGCACGCGAGGAGCCCTGTTCATGACCATGGTAGAGGATCGCCCGCGGGTTGGATTGACCGAGCGGGCTGCCCAGCGGATCGCGGAGATCGTGGCCGGCGAGCCGGGCGCCGAGGCGCTTCGCGTGAGCGTCGAGGGTGGCGGCTGCTCGGGCTTCCAGTACAAGTTCGATCTCGTGTCCGGGCGCGAGCCCGATGATCTCGTCATCGAGCGCGCTGGCGCGGTCGTGCTAATCGACGAGATGTCGGTCGGCTACATGGAAGGCTCGGAGATCGACTTCGTCGACGAGCTGATCGGGGCCTCGTTCAAGATCCAGAACCCGAATGCCACCGCCGCCTGCGGCTGCGGCACGAGCTTCTCGATCTAGGCGTCCCGCATCTCCCCTATTGCGTCGTTTCGAGACCCATGGCGCGCCGGTAGACCGTCTGGTTGATGCTGTAGCCGAGGCGCGTCTGAAGCGCATTCACGTAAGCCATGATGGCGTCGCCCTGATACTGGCGCGACAGCTCCTGGCGCAGCTTTGTCAGCTGCTCGGGCGTCGCTGTCGGCGGATCGACGATAGCGCGCACGACGATGATCGTGCGTGACTTGCCATCCGCGCTCTCGACAGCCGCCGCCGTACCCCGCGCCAGCGAGAATGCACGCTGCACGGCTGCACGCGTCAGGCCATCCACCTGCTGGCTGCGCGTCACCGGTTGGGCGAGCTTGACCTCGATGCCGAGCTCCTTGGCGATGTCCTCCAGCGCCTCGCCCTTGTCGACACGCTCGACAATCTTCTGGCCGGCCGCATTGAGCGCCGTACGACGCTCACCTTCGATCCAAGCCGTCTTGACCGCCTCCTGCACTTCCTCGAAGGGCTTCTGACGCTCCGGCGTGACACCGGCCACATCCACCCACGCATAGCCGCCGTCCGTCAGCTCGATGGCCTCGCGATCGAGACCGCTGCCGCCTTCGAAAGCGGAGGCGAGAATGCGCTGCGCATCGGGATTCTCGAGCGCTGGCTTGCCGTCGGGCGTCATGCCCTGCTTGTCCGTCGCCTCGATCTCGATGAAAGGCACTTTGAGCTTTTCGGCAATCTCCTTCAGGCTGCCGCCACCAGCACGCGCGTCGTCGACACGGTCGTGCACATCCTGCATCTCGCGATTGACGCGCTCGCCGGCAATGCGGTCGCGGATCTGCGCCTTGACCTCGTCGAACGTGGCCTGCTTGCCGGGCGTGATATCTGCAACGCGGACCAGCACCGTCGAGAACGTGCCCGTAACCGGCTCGGAGATCTGGCCCTTCTCGAGCTTGAAAGCAGCGGCGGCAATGGCCGGATCAATCATCTCGGATTTGGTGAGATTGCCGAGATCGGCCTCCTTGAGCTCGAGGGCTTTGAGCCCTTCTTCAAACGACGGCGCGGCTTTGAGCGCAGCGTACGCCTTCTCGGCGGCTGCGCGATCGGAGAAGGAAATCTGCTGAATGCGCCGGCGCTCCGGCGTCGCGAAGGTGTCCTTCTCGCGCTCGTACATCGCCTTCATCTCTTCGTCGCTGACCGCGACCTGCTTGCGCACGTCGGCTTCGGTCAGGAGGATGAGCGGCACTTTTCGGAACTCGGGCGCAACGAAGCGGCGCTTGTTCTGCTCGTAGTAGGCCTTGAGCTTGGCCTCGTCCGGCGCCTCGATCTTGGCGGACGCTTCGGGATTGAGCGTCATATGCGCGATCGTGCGCGTCTCGCCCTGGTAGCGATGCAGAACCTGGAGCAGATAGTCTGGTGGTACGTTACCGGCGGCGAGCGTCTCGGTGAGCTGCTCGCGCACTTCATCGGCACGCCGCTCGGCAAAGTAGCGTTGCTCGCTGAGACCGTTCTGGCGCAGGAGCTCAGTGAAGTAGTTGCGATCGAACTGCCCGCCGGCACCCTGGAAGGTCGGATCATTGCGGATGGCTTCGGCAATGGTGGCATCCGAGAGATAAAGGCCAAGCTCGCGCGCATGCGTGTCGATCGCCGTCTTGCCGATGAGGTTCGAGATCACGCGCTGATCGATACCGAATTGGCGCGCCTGCTCGACGGTGAGGCGTCGCCCGAACTGGCGCGAGAGCACGCCGATCTCGAGCTGGAGCGCCTGCTGGAACTGATCCTGCGAGATCTCGGTCTTGCCGACCCGCGCGAGCGAGGTCTGGCCGCGGCCCGTGAAGACGTCGGCTATGCCCCAGACGGCAAAGGCAACCACCAGGAGAAGGATGAGCGCCTGGACGAAGATACCTTTGGCGCCGCGCCTCAGTGCTTCCAGCATAGTCTCAGCGATCCTTGTTGATGGGGCAGCGCGCCTCGGCGCTCAGGTCGGATTGCTGTCCATATAGGCTGTGTGCGCGAAAGCGTCCACTTTCCACGCCGGGCGGAGCGGATTTCGTTGCAGTGCAAGCGCTTGGCTGAAGTCCGGACGCGGCCTTGCCGTCGGGGTTGAAACTGCGGAAGCCCCGCGATAGGCATGGCGGCAACCACGCGTGCGGGCAGCGAGGACATCATGACGGAAAATGCGATTCGGCCACTCGTGGCGGGCAACTGGAAAATGAACGGCCTCACTGCCTCTCTTGCCGAAGCCGAAGCCATGGCCAAAGGGCTCGGCACCGAGGCCGCGGACGTCCTCATCTGCCCACCGGCAACGCTGGTCGCGAAGCTCGCCGCCACACTCAAGGGATCGCGCATTGCCGTCGGCGGCCAGGACTGCCACGCCAAGGCGAGCGGCGCCCACACGGGCGATATCTCGGCGGAAATGCTTAGGGATGCCGGTGCCTCCGCCGTGATCGTCGGTCACTCCGAGCGGCGCACAGATCATGGCGAGGGCGATGCCGCGGTCCGGGCCAAGGCCGAGGCCGCCCACCGCGCCGGGCTTATCGCCATCGTCTGCGTCGGGGAAACGGCGGCCGAACGCCAGGCCGGCCAGACCCTTGCCGTCGTCACGCGCCAGCTCGCCGGATCGCTCCCCGAGGCCTGCCGCGCCACGGACACGATCGTCGCCTACGAGCCCGTATGGGCCATCGGCACCGGCCTGACACCGACTGCGGCCGATGTCGCAGAGGTGCATGGCGCCATCCGGACGGCTCTCGCGGCGCGGTTCGCGAGCGAAGGCAAAGCCATGCGAATTCTCTATGGCGGCTCGGTGAAGGCGTCGAATGCGAAGGAGCTGATGGCCGTCGCGAACGTGAACGGCGCCCTTGTCGGCGGCGCCAGTCTGAAGGCGGCGGATTTCCTCGGGATCATCGCCGCCTACGCGTAGAGACGCCCATGCCGACAAGTGCGGGCCAATGTGCGGGGTAAGTGCGAATGAACGTGTTTCGATCGAGCTTCGGGGCGAAGCTCGCCCTGGTGCTCGCATTTCCACTGGGCGGCATCTCTCCCGCTGCCGCCGTGCCGCTCGACGCGCCGGCATGCGAGCAGCTTCAGACACAGCTCGACACGCTCCGCAATGAAGGCGCTGCCGCGGACATGGCGCGCGGTCCGGAGTGGGCGCGTGCCAATCTCCCGCTCGCACGCCTCCAGCGCATTGAAACGCTGCTCGAGGTCGAGGAGCAGCTCAATTTCCGCTGCGGCCTCGCCAAGTCGCGGATCACGCTGCCGACCACGATCGAGGGCGGCGAGGAGGAAATTCCCGCCCCTGGAGAGGCGACTGTCGAGGGCAGCGCAGGTGGCGTGGCCCTGCCGCAGCGGGCGCCGGCTCAGAAGCGCCCAGCGGCCGCAGCAACCATGACAGTACCGAAGACTCCGGCGCCGAACGCCCCTGCCGCGAAGGCCCCCGTCGCAAAGGCGCCAGCCGCAAAGCCGGCAGCTGCGAAGGACGCCGAGAAGAAGTCGGCCCCGCCCCAGAAGGCGAGCGTGAAGGCCGCAAAGCCGCCTGCAGAGGCCACCGAACCCAAGAAGGCACCGGCAAAGAAAAAGCAGCAACCAAAGACTGATGACGCCTATCGCCCGGCACCGCGACCGCCTCAGGCGATCGAGAGCGGCGGGGCAGCCCTCGCTCCCCTGCAATAAGCCCCAATAGGCCGCAGCAGAGGTGGTGGCAGTTCCCGTCGACATGGTGTAGACCACCCCCCGGAATTCGCCCCCGGGATTTGGCCGCCGGCCCTCCGTTTCCTATATCGGGCATTAAGGTGGCCTGCGGCTATCGGGCATTAAGGTGGCCTGCGGCGCGGGCGCACGAAAACGAGGCATTCAAGTTATGGCAACGGTTCTGCTGGTCATACACCTGATGATCGCCGCGGCGCTCTGCGCGGTCGTCCTGCTGCAGCGCTCGGAAGGCGGCGCGCTCGGGATCGGCAGCGGCGGTGGCGCCGGCGGCTTCATGACCGGCCGGGGCACTGCCAACATGCTGACGCGCGTGACGGCGGGCCTCGCCGCAGCATTCTTCGTCACATCGATCAGCCTCACACTGATCGCCCAGCACAACCGACGCGGAGCCTCGCCGCTCGACCGACCGGCGGCAACAGCTCCCGCGGTTCCTGGCACGGGCGCACCTGCGGCACCGGCAACGGGTGGATCGGCGCCGGCAACGGGTGGCGGCGGATTGCTCGACAGCCTCCAGCAGGGCAAGCAGTCGCTTCCTGCCGTGCCGTCGAACCGCTAGCCAAGATCGAAGAACACACTGTCGCGACCACCTGTGGTCGCAGACGTTTTTAGTGTGAGCTGTGGATGGACAGGGCCGGTGTCATGAACGCCGGCCCGAATCATGTGGAAAGCGAGTAAGGTAAAAGCCCATGGCGCGGTACATCTTCATTACCGGCGGCGTGGTCTCCTCGCTCGGAAAAGGGCTCGCTTCGGCGGCTCTCGGAGCGCTCCTGCAGGCCCGTGGCTATCGAGTCCGGCTCAGAAAGCTGGACCCCTACCTCAATGTCGATCCGGGCACGATGAGCCCGTATCAGCATGGAGAGGTTTTCGTTACTGACGACGGCGCCGAGACCGATCTCGATCTCGGCCACTACGAGCGCTTCACCGGCGTGCCGGCGCGCAAGACCGACAACATCACAACCGGTCGCATCTATCAGGACATCCTCGCCCGCGAGCGGCGTGGTGATTACCTCGGCGGGACCGTCCAGGTCATTCCGCACGTCACGGATGCCATCAAGAGCTTCGTCGTCTCGGGGAATGACGACGTCGATTTCGTGCTCGTCGAGATCGGCGGCACGGTCGGCGACATCGAGGGCCTCCCGTTCTTCGAGGCCATCCGCCAGCTCGGCAACGAGCTTCCGCGCGGGCACTCGGTCTACATCCACCTGACGCTGATGCCGTACATTCCCTCGGCCGGCGAGCTTAAGACGAAGCCAACGCAGCACTCCGTCAAGGAGCTGCGCTCAATCGGCATCCAGCCGGATATCCTGCTCTGCCGCAGCGACCGCGACGTGCCGCCCTCCGAGCGGCGCAAGATCGCGCTCTTCTGCAACGTGCGCGAAAGTGCCGTCATCCAGGCGCTCGACGTCGCCTCCATCTACGACGTGCCGCTCGCCTATCACCGCGAAGGCCTCGATCGCGAAGTGCTTGCTGCCTTCGGCATCGAAGGTGCGCCGGCGCCGCGCCTCGAGCAGTGGGAGAACATCTCCCGCACCATCGCCAATCCCGAAGGCAGCGTGACGATCGCCATCGTCGGCAAGTACACGGGCCTCAAGGATGCCTACAAGTCGCTCATCGAGGCGCTCGTGCACGGCGGCATCGCGAACAAGGTCGCCGTGAAGCTCGAGTGGATCGAGAGCGAGGTCTTCGAGCATCAGGATCCCGCGCCCTATCTCGAAGGCGTGCACGGCATTCTCGTGCCGGGCGGCTTTGGCGAGCGCGGCTCGGAAGGCAAGATCCTCGCGGCGAAGTTCGCGCGCGAGCGCGGCGTCCCCTACTTCGGCATCTGCTTTGGCATGCAGATGGCGTGCATCGAAGCCGCGCGCAGCCTCGTCGGCGTCAAGGGCGCAAGCTCGACCGAGTTCGGCTCGACCAACGAGCCCGTCGTCGGCCTCATGACGGAGTGGATGCGCGGCAACGAGCTGGAGAGCCGCAAGGCCAACGGCGATCTCGGCGGCACCATGCGGCTCGGCGCCTACGAAGCCAAGCTCGCCGAGGGCAGCCGCATCGCACGCATCTACGGCTCCAATGACATCCACGAGCGTCATCGCCATCGCTACGAGGTCAACACGCGCTATCGCGAGCGCCTCGAGTCCGTGGGCCTGCGCTTTGCCGGCATGTCGCCCGACGGTCTGCTGCCCGAGACGGTCGAGATTCCGGATCATCCCTGGTTCGTCGGCGTGCAGTATCACCCCGAGCTCAAGTCCCGCCCCTTCGAGCCGCACCCGCTCTTCGCAAGCTTCATCAACGCCGCGATCGAGCAGAGCCGGCTTGTCTAGTCACTGCGAACGGAAGAGTTCGCCCTCACACGCGTTATTCCCATGCCCACAAGCACGCCGCGAGGCTGTTGACCATGCTTGCCGACCTGACGCTGGCTGAGCTTGCCGTCATCGCCGTAACAGCCTTCGGCGCGCAGATTATCGGCGGGCTTGCTGGCTACGGCACGGGCCTGCTCATGCCGCTGGTGCTCGTGCCCATGATCGGTGCACCGGCGGTTGTGCCCGTCATCGGCCTCAGCGCCATCATCACCAACCTCACCCGCGTCGCGGCTTTCCGCGAGTCCCTCGATACGCGCAAAACCATCATCGTCACGCTCATCGCGTTCCCATTCGCGGCGCTCAGCGCGTGGGGTTACACGCTGCTCAGCGGAAAGGGCGCCGAGATCCTCATCGGCATCATGCTCGTCGTGCTCGTCCCAGTGCGCCGCATCTTCGAGCACTTGAAGCTGAGACTCAGCGAGCGCGGGCTCGCCTATGCCGCGGCGCCCTACGGACTCATCATGGGCGGAACCTCGGGCGCGGGCGTCATGCTCCTCTCGATGCTCATGTCGACGGGCCTCGTCGGCACGCAGGTCATCGCGACGGACGCGGCGATCTCGTTCCTGCTGGGCTTCGTGAAGACGGGCGTGTTCGCCGGCTTCGGCGCGCTCAATCTCAAGCTCATCTTTGTCGCGCTCATCATCGGCATCATGGCGACGCCGGGCACGCTTACTGCGAAGTGGATGATCCGGCGCTTTTCAGCGCAGTTCCACATGCTCATTCTCGAGATCGCGATCATCCTCGGCGGCGCACTGCTCGCCTGGCGGGCGTTCGCGAGCTGAGATGGTCGCGCCTTCGGCGCGAGTGGGGCCTCGGCCCCACACCCCGATCGGGGG
>JAEZAW010000116.1 GCA_023430315.1 Pseudomonadota bacterium
GCATTGCCGATCGTGTCGCTCGCCTCGCGTCCGATGTCGACGCAGCACTCGAAGAGCTGGCGACGTTCGCCCGTCTGATCGCGGATAGCGGCGGTGCTCGTGCGTGGATTGACGCCCGAGATGAGCAGGCGGCGGCCACTCCCCTGGCGCAACAGGCCGAGAGCGGCACTGATGCGATCCTCGCCGCCCGTAACCACGACGATGGCATCGGCGCGCTGCCCCGTCGGCTCATCCACGTGCGTGGTGCTGACGGCAAATGCGATGAAGCCGCCGACGAGGCCGGCAACGATAAGGCTCAACAGGGCATAGACGAGCCGCTTCATCGGCTGATTCCGGATGCTCCCCCTGGAGTGCGGGTGCGAAGCACGCTGAGCGCTTCATGCTCCAGGCGCGGGCGCCGGGTGCCGCGCGCGAAGCGGATTTGTGCCCACATACCGGCGCCTGTCAACGCGCGGGCGTCGGATGCGGCAATCAGTGGTTGTCTCAGCACGATCTCAGTGCTGGCTGTGCAGGATGCGCTTGACGCTGAGCCGCGAGGTGAACATGCACAGCACAGCAATAATGAGCACGACCAGGACCAGCACGAGATAACCGAGAACGTCCAGCGTGCCGGCACCGATCAGGCGCCGGAACTCCGCCACGGTCAGCGCGCCCCCGCCGAGAAGATCGGTGATCCACGGCATCGTGAAGAAGATCGTCATGGCGCATACGGCGCCGACGAAGCCTGCGCGGATGCCGAGGCGAAGGAACTGCGTCTCGAACTCACGGGCGATGAATCGGTCGGTGGCGCCGACGAAGTGGAGCACCTCCACGATCTCGCGGTTCGAGGCCATAGCGCTGCGCGTCGCGGAGATGATGATGGCCATGGTCGCGGCGCCGACAAGGACGAGGATGGCGATCCCGCCCAAGGCCAGCGATCGGGTCACGGCGCGAATCTGCTGCTGCCAGTGGCGATGATCATCAAGGGTCACGCTCTTGAACTGCTCGCTGAGCCCGGTGCGAAGCCGATCGAGATCGGGCGGCGCGTTGCGGTCGAGCTCCAGCGCGATCAGGCGCGGTACCGGCAGCTCCTTCAGGGCCTCGGATTTGCCGAGCCACGGCTCGAGCAGCTCCGCCGCGCTCTCGAGACTGAGCGGCCTGACGCCGCGCACGCCATGCTGGCCGGCGAGGTACACCGTGAGATCGCGCAGCACGCGCTCGGTGTCGACATTCTCGCGCGGCTCCAACTGAACCGTGACTTCGCTCGAGACATTGCGCAGCCAAGCCGAGGCCGACTGGTTGATCATGTAGACGGCGCCGGCCGTGAGGCAGGCGAGGAAGCACATGATCGTCACGACGAGCGTCAGCGACGTGCCGGTCACGGTGCCGGCGGGCACGATCGAGGAGTTGATCTGGATCGAAGCCATATCGACGGGAGGAAAGGCGGTCGCCCCGGCACGCTCGTGCACCGGCGTGCCGAACTCCAGCGGTTGCGTAAAGTCATCCGGCTGCGGCGGGCCGGTCGGCGTCGCGTAATCGTCGACATCGTCGTACTGGCGCGGCGGGGCCTGTGGCCGTCCGCGTGGCCACGTCGGCCTGTCATACGATCCGGACATGGCCTTCGCTCAGCTCCAGGCGCGGCGCTCTGTATTGCCGCATGAGTTGATGGTCGTGCGTGGCGATCACGACGGACGTGCCGAGGCGGTTCAACTCCACGAACAGGCGCAAGAGGCGGCGCGCCATCTGCGGATCGACGTTGCCGGTCGGCTCGTCGGCAAGCAGCAGCTCTGGCTTGCCGATCACGGCGCGTGCGATCGCTGCGCGCTGCTTCTCGCCGCCCGAAAGCACCGAGGGGTTGGCGTGCATCCGCTCGCCAAGCCCGACCCACTGCAGGAGATCGGTCACGTCCTCGCGGTATTCGTCGAGACGCCGGCCGACGACGCGCAGCGGCAGCGCGACGTTCTCCCACGTCGAGAGATGATCGAGCAGGCGGAAATCCTGGAACACAATGCCGATGCGACGCCGTAGTTCCGAGCGACGTGCTGTGTCGGCGCGGCTGGCATTCTGATTGAAGAGTTCCAATGTGCCGCTCGTTGGCCTCAGTGAGAGAAACAGGAGCCGCAACAGCGAGGTCTTACCGGCGCCCGATGGCCCGGTGAGGAAGTGGAAGGAGCCGGGTTCGAGGTGGAACGAGACATCGCGCAGCACATTCTCGCCGCGTCCGTATCTCAATCCGACGTTCTGGAGCCTGATCACTCCGAATTCCCCATGCGGCCGCCCATGTCTGCGTTGCCGCGCGCATTGTCGGCCGCGCGGGGCGGCCCTGTGGCGGGATCAATCAACAAGGAATGTGGCACGGTAATGGGGCCCCCTCCCAGTCAGATGCGGTCGCGCGCCGCAGCGCCCCCGGCGCCGCGCATCGCATTGGCGTCATGAGCCTGCTATACCTCGCGGCGGTCCGACTGCAACCATGAGTTTGCATAGTGTGAGCGAAATACATGCCTGACAGTGCCCCAGGAGCCGAAGCCATCGAGGTAATCTACACGGCCGACGCCATTGCTGGCCGTATTGCCGAGCTGGCCGGGACAATAGCAGGGCTGAACCTCGACCGGCTGCTCGTCGTGCCGATCCTCACGGGCAGCTTCGTGTTCGCGAGCGACCTGCTGCGCGGCCTGCACCACGCGGGCCTCGCGCCCGAGGTGGATTTTCTTGCCGTTTCCAGCTACCGCGACGGCACGAAGTCCGTTGGACAGGTCGATATCCTTCGCGATATGACACTCGATGTCTCCGAGCGCGACGTGCTGCTCGTCGATGACATTCTCGATACGGGCCGCACGCTAGCCTTCGCCAAGGACCTCATCGCGGCGCGGGGCGCCAAGCGCGTGATCACCTGTGTCCTTCTGGACAAGAAGGTGCGCCGGTCCGTGGCCATCCAGGCGGACTATGTCGCGTTCGATTGCCCGCCGTATTTCGTGGTCGGCTATGGCATGGATCTCGCGAGCCGTTTCCGCGAGCTGCCATTCGTCGGTCGGGTCGTGAGCTAAGGCCGCTCGCGCATCATCAGCCAGCTCTGGCCGCTCGCGCCATCATCGCGCACGCCGATCCATGCATACCCCGCGCGTTCGGCGGCGCGCACGGCCGCCTCATAGCGCACAGGGACGAGCGTCGCGGTGGCAGGCGCAAGCGTCGACGCGAACACCTCGCGCGTCAGCGCTGCGAGTGCCATCTCGCCGGCGCCGCGCTGGCGGTGCGCAGGATCGGCGATGAAGAGCGAGACCATGTAGGCGCCAGCCGGCAGACCGTCGGCGTGGCCGCTGCGTACGATGTCGGCGTCGAGCGCATGGCCATAGCCGATAGGCATGGCATCGGCGAGGATCAGGCGGCAGATGGCCGAGGGACTATCGGCTGCGATCGCGATCTCGGCCTCGGCAGCCGCGAGTCCACCCCACCATGCCTGGATCTCGGCCTGCTTCAGCCACACGCGCACCTTGTCCCAGTCCGGCGTGTGCAGTGGTCCGATCGTGATGTTGGCCACGGTCGCCTCAGTGGCGGAAGTGACGAAGCCCCGTGAAGACCATGGCGAGTCCGCGTTCGTCGGCGGCGGCAATGACCTCGCGGTCGCGCATCGAGCCGCCGGGCTGGATAACCGCGGTCACGCCCGCTTCCGCCGCCGCGATGAGCCCGTCGGCAAAGGGGAAAAAGGCATCCGACGCAACGACCGAGCCTTTCACATCGAGGCCCGCCTGCTCGGCCTTGATGACGGCAATGCGGGCTGAATTCACGCGGCTCATCTGGCCGGCGCCGACGCCGATCGTGCGCCTGTCGCGGCCGTAGACAATGGCATTCGACTTCACGAACTTCGCGACCTTCCAGGTGAAGAGCAGGTCGGCCATCTCCTGCTCGGTCGGCTGGCGTTTGCTCGCGACATGTGTCCCGTCGAGGAGCGCAAGGTCCGCATCCTGAACGAGCAGGCCGCCGGCGATCTTCTTGAGATCGAGGCGCGGCGACGTGGTCGCGGGCCATTCGCCACATACGAGCAAGCGGACGTTCTTCTTCGCCGCGACGATCGCCTCGACGCCGGTCGCCACGCTCGGCGCGATGATCACTTCGACAAACTGACGCTCGACGATGCGCGAGGCCGTTGCGGCGTCGAGCTGCTGATTGAACGCGATGATGCCGCCGAAAGCGGACTCGGTGTCTGTCTCGAAGGCGCGGTCATAGGCGTCGGAAATGTTCGCGGCCTCAGAGACGCCGCAGGGATTGGCGTGCTTGACGATGACGCAGGCGGGATCGGCGAACTGCTTCACGCATTCGAGTGCAGCATCCGTATCGGCGATGTTGTTATATGACAGCTCCTTGCCCTGGACTTGGCGGGCGGCCGAGATCGTGCCCGCTTCGACAGGCGGGATGACATAGAAGGCCGCGCGCTGATGGGCATTCTCGCCATAGCGCAGGTTCTGCGCCTTGCGACCCTGGATCGTGAAAGTCGGGCCGAAGCCAGTCTTGGCGGCTTCGCCACCCTCGAACAATGCGCCGAGGTGGTTCGAGATCGCACCGTCATAGGCGGCCGTGCGCGCGAACGCCTTGGCGGCGAGCAGGCGGCGGAACTCAAGTGTCGTCGCGCAGCCGTTGGCGCTCATCTCGTTGAGCAGGCGGTCATAGTCATCGGGATCCACGACGACCGTCACGCCCGCATGATTCTTGGCTGCGGCGCGGATCATGGCGGGACCGCCGATGTCGATATTCTCGATGCAATCCTCGAGCGAGGCCCCCTTCGCGACCGTCGCCTCGAAGGGATAGAGATTGACGACGAGCAGGTCGATCGGCGCGATGCCATGCGTCTTGGCGGCCGCCTCGTGCGCGGCATCGCCGCGGATGGCGAGCAGGCCCCCGTGTACTTTCGGATGCAGCGTCTTGAGGCGCCCGTCCATCATCTCCGGAAAGCCCGTGTGATCGGCCACGTCCTTGACGCGGATGCCGGCGGCCTTGAGCGCGCTGGCAGTGCCGCCGGTGGACAGGATCTCGACGCCCGTCGCCGCGAGGCGCTCGGCCAGCTCGACCACACCGCGCTTGTCGCTCACCGAGATCAGCGCGCGGGCAATGCGGGGGTTGGCGGCGGTCATGGTGTCAATCCTCGATGAATGGGATAGGCGCAGCAGCTACAACCGGCGGCGCCTCGCCCCTGCCATAGCATGCCACTACAATTCGTGTGTCGGCGATTCGGTCGCACGGCAAGCGGCGCTTCGCCTAGCCTATGCACGTCTGTGCAAAGCGTGGAGTCTCCCTGGCCAAAGGCCCTTGCCAGGCCCCGGCGAGCCCCGAATCGGCGATCTTCGCGCGCATGAACAACGCCCGCACTGCCCCTGATCTCCTCAGTCTCGCCACCGGCGCCACCAAGGCCGATGCCGAGGTCATGCCGCTCCGCGCGGCCCCGCACAATCTCGATGCCGAGCAGGCTCTGCTCGGTGCCATCCTCGTGAACAATGATGCCCACGAGCGCGTGTCGAGCTTTCTCGATGCGCACCACTTCTTCGATCCGCTGCACCAGCAGATCTTCGAGACGGCGGGCAAGCTCATTGCTGCGGGCCGTCCGGCGACGCCGGTGACGCTGCGCACGTATTTCGAGACGGCGCCGCCGATCGAGCCCGGCCTCACCGTGCCGCAGTATCTCGGGCGCCTCGCGGCGAACGCGACGACGATCATCAACGCCTACGAGTATGGCCGTACGGTTTACGACCTCGCCATCCGCCGCCAGCTCATTCTCATCGGCGAGGACATGGTCAACTCGGCCTATGATGCGCCGATAGACTTCCCGCCCGAAGAGCAGATCGAGGATGCCGAGGGACGCCTCTTCAGTCTCGCGGAGACGGGGAAGTACGGCCAGGGCTTTGTCGGCTTCGGATCGGCGCTCACGCACGCCATCGAGATGGCGAACAACGCCTACCAGCGCGAGGGCGGCCTCTCCGGCATCTCGACGGGTCTTCGGGACCTCGATGGGAAGATGGGTGGCCTCCAGTCCTCCGACCTGATCATCCTCGCTGGCCGTCCGTCCATGGGCAAGACGGCGCTGGCAACGAACATCGCCTTCAATGTCGCCAAGAACTACAAGGCCGAGAAGCAGCCGGACGGCACCGAGAAGGTGCTCGATGGTGCCATCGTCGGCTTCTTCTCGCTCGAAATGTCGGCCGAGCAGCTCGCGACGCGTATTCTCGCCGAGCAGGCCGAGATCTCCTCGGAGAAGATCCGCCGCGGCATGATCAACGAGGCCGAGTTCAAGCGCCTCGTTCAGGTCTCTCAGCAGATGTCCACATTGCCGCTGTTCATCGACCAGACGGGCGGTATTTCCATCGCGCAGCTCGCGGCGCGGGCGCGCAAGCTCAAGCGCCAGCGCGGCCTCGGCCTGTTGATCGTGGACTACCTCCAGCTTCTGACCGGATCGGCGAAACGCTCGTCGGAAGGCCGTGTGCAGGAGGTGACGGAGATCACGACCGGCCTCAAGGCGCTCGCCAAGGAGCTGAACGTGCCGATCATCGCCCTCTCCCAGCTCTCGCGTCAGGTGGAGCAGCGTGAGGACAAGAGGCCGCAGCTTTCGGACCTGCGCGAATCGGGCTCGATCGAGCAGGACGCGGACGTCGTCATGTTCGTTTATCGTGAAGAGTACTACGTGGAGCGCACCAAGCCGAGCGAGGGCACGGCCGAGTTCCAGACCTGGATGGAAAAAATGCAGATGGTCAGCGGCAAAGCCGAGGCTATCATCGGTAAGCAGCGCCACGGTCCGGTCGGCACGGTCACGCTGGCCTTCGAGGGTCAGTACACGCGGTTCGGGGATCTCGCGCACGATCAGTATCTGCCCGAGCGGCATGAGTAAGAAAGAGACGAGGTTTGTCTGTTCCCGTTGCCCCACCCGCGACTGATCCGGGCGCCATCAGCGCTGCGGCGCGCGGACTACTGACCGTTGATCTCGCGGGAATCCAGGCGAATTGGCGCTGGCTTGCGGCAGTGGCGCGCGGTGCGGAATGCGCCGGCGTCGTCAAGGCCGATGCCTATGGCATGGGTATCGAGCCCGTCGTCCGGGCGCTCTGGGAGGCCGGCTGCCGGACGTTCTTCGTCGCGACATTGACCGAGGGGCGGCGTGTCAAGGTCGCGCTGCCGGCGGCGACGGCCTACGTCCTCGACGGGCTCATGCCGGGCACGGCGCCGCTCTACCCCACATACGGGCTGCGACCAGTGCTCGGCAGCCTTCCCGAGATCCAGGAATGGGCGGCTTATGCGCGCGCGTCAGGGACGCGCCTGCCGGCCGCGGTGCACATCGACACCGGCATGAACCGGCTCGGCCTGACAGTGGCCGAGGTCGAGGCGCTCGCCGGAGATCCGGCGCCGTTCGAGGCATTTCCGGTGGCGCTCGTCATGAGCCATCTCGCCTGTGGCGATACGCCGGGCTCGCCGATGAATGCGCGGCAGAAGGCGCTCTTCGATGCGTTGCGCGCGAAGCTCCCGGCGGCGCCGGCGAGCCTCGCCAATTCGGCCGGCATACTGCTCGGCGGCGACTATCGCTATGACCTCGTGCGCGCGGGCATCGCGCTCTACGGCGGGCGGGCCATCGAGGGCCGGCCCAATCCGGCGGCGAAGGTCGTGCGCGTCGAGGCGCGTATCCTGCAGATTCGCGAGGCCGCGGCCAACGATACCGTCGGTTACGGCGCGACCTACACGCTGACGCGACCCTCGCGTCTCGCGCCCATCGCCTCGGGGTATGCCGACGGCTTTCTGCGCTCGATAAGCGGCCCGATCGGACGTCCGCCGCCCCCGGCTTATGTCGGCGGCTATCCAGCGCCGATCGTCGGCCGGGTCTCCATGGATGTGGTGACCATCGACGTGACCGACATCCCGCCCGCGCATGCGCAGCGCGGCGCCTGGGCGGAGCTGATCGGCCGCCACGTCCAGATCGACGATCTCGCCGACAGCTCGGGCACGATCGGCTACGAGGTGCTGACGCGCCTCGGCCCGCGCTTCCAGCGCGTCTACGTATCCGGAGCGTAAGCCGGGCTCAGCCCGGCTGCCCGCCGCGGGGCGTCGTGGTCGGGAAGGTGCCGTCCTCCGGCAGGACGCGCAGCAGGAACTGCTCGAGCGTCAGCCCGACCGATTCGAGATACGGCAGCGAGGCCGACTCGCGGATCCAGGCCGCCTGCGTGTTGGGGTCGGGCGCGAAGAACTTCACGTAGAACATGTAGAGGATCACGAAGATGATGAAGCCGCGGGCGGCGCCGAAGGCGAGCCCGAGAATGCGGTCGATCATGCCGACGCGGCTGTCGAGGATGGTATCCGAGAGCCGCGACGTGATCAGATGCACGATGATGAGCACGATCAGGAAGATGATGCCGCCGACCACGATCTGCGCGACGGCGACCGGGGCCTGGAACTGCTGCGCGATCTGCTCGGCCGTGCTCTTGTGGTAGAAGACGAAGTACACGGCGGCGGCCAGCGCGGCGATCCAGGAGCTGATCGACAGCAGCTCGCGCGTGAGGCCGCGGTACATGGCGAGCAGCCCCGAGATCAGGGCGATCGCGATCTCGGCCGCGTCGAGGTAGGTCATGGGGCCAAGCATCGAACCAAATCCTTGTAATGTGCTGCCGCGACAAAGTCGGCCTGAAGAACGCCTACCTCAACGTCCGTCTGAACGCCCGCCGCACTTTAGTCCATGGTGGCGCCGGATCAAGTCGCGCCCTGCGGCGTGAGCGCTGCCGTCCGGTGCCGTATGGGTTCGTGAGGTGTGCGCCGAGGGACTCCGCGCACGAAGCATTCAAAACGTCCCATGATCGCACGTGGGCGGCGCAGTCTTCCACGCCGCTCAGCGCGTATTTCGTGGAAAGTGTATTCGCAATAAGGCCAATTTCGCGGCAGCGCAGAGCAGTCAGCCCGGCGCGAGGCGCAGGACCTCGCCGTTCGGCTGATCGGTGAGGACCCAGACGGCACCGTCGGGGCCGACACGGCCGTCGCGAATGCGCGCGCCGAGGTCGACCAGCAACCTTTCCTCGGCAACGACCCTCTCGCCATCGAGAACCAGTCGCGCGAGCTGGCGCGCGGCGAGGCCGCCGACGAGCAGATTGCCGCGCCACTGTGGAAAGAGCGTGCCGGTGTAGAACGCGCCGCCGGCAGGCGCGATCGAGGGATCCCAGTAGTAGATCGGCTGCTCCATGCCGGCCTTGCGCGCGCCCTCGCCGATCGCGGCGCCCGAATAGTCGCGTCCATAGGTGATCACGGGCCAGCCGTAGTTCAGGCCTTTGCGCGCGATGTTGATCTCGTCGCCGCCGCGTGCGCCATGGTCCACCACCCAAAGCTCGCCGGTCTCGGGATGGCGCGCGGCTGATTGCATGTTGCGGTGCCCGATCGACCAGACCGAGGC
>JAEZAW010000114.1 GCA_023430315.1 Pseudomonadota bacterium
GATCTCGCCTCACCCTGCTCAGCCTTGAGCCACCGGCGCCGGCCATCCTGCGCCACGACCAGATCGAGCTGCGGACGCCTCACGTGAACGCGCTCAGGCAGCACACGGCCCCAGAGCAGCGGCAATATCTGAGCTTCGACCTCGACAGCCTCGGCTCTGAGTACTGGCGCACCACCTTCCTCGGCGGTCGCAACGACGACATCGCGAAACTCGATCGAGGGCGTCGGAAGCAGATGGATCGACGTCGTGCCGTTGAGCTCGAGCACGTAGCCCGTGCGGGCGCGGAATTCGGCCGTCACGCGTTCACGAGTGATGTCGACCGGCGGCGCCACCATCAGGAAGGTCGCCGCCGCGATACCGACGAAGACGACAGCGAGCACTGCGTAGATGGCCGTGGTCAATAAAAGCGACCACAAGCTCCGCCGCGGCGGGCGGCGCGGCGCACGCGGCGGCCGGGGCGCTGCCGGTGGCGGCGGCGCGTGGCCTTGAGGGGGTATCGCCTGCGCGGTCATGACGTGCCATCCCTTGCATCGGGATTGTGGCGGGTGTCGGAGCGAATGGCTGCACTTTTGTGCAGCTTCGGCGCAATCTTGAGTTTAGGGCCGGAAACTGAACCGGTGATCGGGAAGCGCCCTCAGATATCCAGATCCTTGGCAAAAGCAGCCCGTTCCTGGATGAAGCGGAAGCGCAACTCCGGCTTCGATCCCATAAGTGCGTTCACTGCATCCGTAACGGCTGTCTTGTCGTCCTCGACCACCTCGACGCGCAGCAGGATGCGCTTCGTTGGGTCCATGGTCGTCACTTTCAGGTCCTTGAAGTCCATCTCTCCAAGGCCTTTGAAGCGGGTGATGTCGACCTTGCCGCGCCCCTTGAACTCGCTCTCCATGAGCTGGTCCTTGTGGCTATCGTCACGCGCATAGGCCACCTTGCCGCCCTGCGTGAGGCGGTAGAGCGGCGGCACGGCCAGATGGAGGTGACCGTTCGCCACCAGCTCCGGCATCTCCTGATAGAAGAACGTGATCAGCAGCGACGCGATATGCGCGCCGTCGACATCGGCGTCCGTCATCACGATCACGCGGTCGTAGCGCAGGTCCTCGTCGCGGTACTTCGTGCCCGTGCCGACGCCCAGCGCCGTCACCAGATCGGTGAGAAGCTGGTTCTGTGACAGCTTCGCCGACGTGGCGTTCGCGACGTTGAGAATCTTGCCGCGCAACGGCAGCACGGCCTGCGTCTTTGGATTGCGCGCCTGCTTGGCCGAGCCACCGGCTGAATCGCCCTCAACAAGGAAGATCTCGGTGTCGCCGCTCGTGCTGGAGCAGTCGATGAGCTTGCCGGGAAGGCGCAGCTTGCGCGTTGCGTTCTGGCGGCCAATCTCCTTCTCGCGGCGACGCTTGAGGCGGTCCTCGGCCTGGTCGACGGTCCACTCGAGGAGGCGAGTCGCCTGCTGCGGACTGTCGGCGAGCCAATGATCGAAGGCATCGCGCAGGGCGCTCTCGACGATGCGCGCCGCTTCCTGCGTCGCGAGGCGGTCCTTGGTCTGGCCCTGGAACTCGGGCTCACGAATGAAGACCGAGAGCATCCCGGCCGATGTGCCGAGAATGTCCTCAGCCGTGATCTGGGCCGACTTCTTGTTGCCGGTGAGTTCGCCATAGGCGCGCAGGCCCTTCGTCAGCGCATTGCGCAGGCCCTGCTCGTGCGTGCCGCCCTCGGGCGTCGGCACGGTATTGCAGTAGGAGTTGAGGAAGCCGTCCTCGTCGCTAACCCAGCACATAGCCCACTCGACGGAGCCGTGCCCTTCCTTCTTCTCGATGCGGCCCGCGAAAATGTCCTTCGTCACACGCGTTTGACCATCGATCGAGGCGGTCAGATAGTCCTTGAGCCCACCAGGAAAGTGGAACGTCGCCTCGGCAGGCGTGTCGTCCTTGAAGAGCGAGGGATCGCCCGACCAGCGGATCTCGACACCGCCGAAGAGATAAGCCTTCGAGCGCGCCATCTTGAGCAGGCGCGCCGGCTTGAACGTCGCACCCTTGCCAAAGATCTGCTCGTCCGGATGGAAGCGGACCTTGGTCCCGCGCCGGTTCTTGATCGAGCCGAGCTGTTCCAGCTTGGTCTGCGGAATGCCGCGGCTGAAGATCATGCGATAGAGCTGCTGGCCGCGCGCGACCTCCACTTCGAGATGATCGGAGAGCGCGTTGACGACGGACACACCGACACCGTGCAGGCCGCCCGAGGTCTGATAGGCCTTGCTGTCGAACTTGCCGCCCGCGTGCAGTGTGCACATGACGACTTCAAGCGCCGACTTGTTCTTGAACTTCGGATGCGGGTCGATCGGAATGCCGCGGCCGTTGTCGTTGACGGTCAGGAAGCCATCGGCATCGAGGCGCACCTCGATCCACGTCGCGTGCCCAGCGACGGCCTCGTCCATGGAGTTGTCGATCACCTCGGCGAAGAGGTGGTGCAGGGCCTTCTCGTCCGTGCCGCCGATGTACATGCCGGGGCGGCGGCGCACGGGCTCGAGGCCTTCGAGGACTTCAATGAGATCAGCGCCATAGTCGTCGGACGCATCGCCGTTCTTGCGGGCGCGCAGGGGTTTTTCGGTCAACTCGGCCTCAAGCTTGGCAAACAAGTCACGGGAGGATGCCATTGCGTATGGCTCCTATCATTCTGTGGACGGGGTATGTGACGCATCACATGCGATTGAGCGGCTTGGAATCAGGCCGAATCTCGGGTCGCGTCCGTGGGCAGGGTGGTCGCATGGGGGATGCCCCATTGGCAAGACCCGGCTCGAAAATCCACTGCCGGCGCCCTGCCAGGTGGCCGTCACGCCACGTAAGTTGCCCATCCACTACTCAAAAATCCAGATCCGCATAGTGCGTCGGCGGCGGCAGCGCGGTGAGCCGGTCGGCGAGCAGCGGGCGGAACGCAGGTCGCGACTTCACACGCGCGTACCAGACCTTGGCACTCGGCGCGCTCTCCCAGGGAACCTCGGCGAGATAGTCCAGCACGGACAGATGCGCCGCCGCTGCGAGGTCGGCAAAGCTCGGCGCATCGCCTGCGAGCCAACGCCGCGTGTCCGCCAGATAGCCGACATAGTCGAGATGCTGGCGCAGCTTGGCGTGTGCCGTCCTGAGCGCGGCAGAACTCGGCGCGCCGGCGGGTGCCCCGGAGAGCAGTCGCGGCCAGGCTTTGGCGGCCAGGAGCTGCTGCGTGACCTCCCGATCGAGCCGGCGATGGAACCAGTCGACGAGGCGGCGTGCCTCCGCACGGTCCTCGCCCGAGCCCGGAAAGGGCCGCGGGCCACGGGTATCGATCACGCCACGCCCGACAAGCTCGTCGAGATACTCGCTGATGGCATAAGCGCCGGCGACGACGCCACCCTCCTCGAGTTCGAGGAGTGGAAGATCAGCCGGAAGAGCCAGCCCCTGAGCACCGGGCACCGCTGCATCAGCGCTCTCGGCGACGAGCTCGTGCGGGAGATTGAGCTCCTGAAGCACCAGACGGATCGAGCGCGAGAACGGACACAGCGCGAAGTGCCTCAGACGCAGCATGATGATGCGTGCCTCCGAGTGGGCCGTTCCGATGGAGCGATCAGAGAACCTTGTCCGTCGCCGGCGCCGAGATCGGCACCACCTTCGCCGGTCCCGTCTCACGGCCAGCTTCGCGAACGGCGAAGATCAGCCGAAGCGTCTCGGGCCGGCGGCGATCCAGTGAACGCGCTGTCACCAGTTGCAGCCGCATACCCGGCATGCCGACGACCGGTGCAGCCACATCGGCGACCTCACGCACTTCAACCGACCGCATCTCGGATTGGGCATTGCTGAATTGTACCCGATCACCGGCGGCCAACGGCTCGCTGAGAATGCCCGAGGGCACCGGCTCGCCGTCCACTACGAGTTGCGGCCCTTGCGCAGGCGCAGCAGCGGTCACTTTCGCGGGGGTCACAGAAAGTGCCGAAGCGTCGGCCCCGGCATCATCGAGGAAAATCGTGCCCTGCGGCGCAACCCGCGCATAACTGCGCTCGAGCAGACGGTCCGGGCTCGCAGAACTCCAGGCCCAAGCGCCGAGAATAACAGCAAAACCACATCCGAGCGCAGCGGTGACAATCCGGCTGCGCCCAACGATCAGTCTGCTGCTTGCCATGGTGACGCCCCTCTTCTGCTCGCGCATCGGCCTGCATCCCACTCGAATGGCATTCCCCAATCATATGGGGCATCCGGACCGATTCGCCAACTTGCGGTCCGACCCTGGCCGGTCGTCATGGCCGAAGCGTGGCATACGCAACGGGCCATAGCGCCTCAGGGCTTGTAGGGCTCGCGTCGCTCCGCGAGGATCTGCCCGCGGATATTAAAGACGATCTCGCCTCGCTGGTTCCGCGCCTGCGAGTCCGTCTGGAGAATACCACGATCCGGACGGGACTTCAGATCGATCTTGGCCGCTGTCCGGCCCCGGAACGTCAAAGTATCGCCAGGGTAAACAGGTTTCAGCCAGCGCAGGTTGCGAAAGCCGGGCGACGGTCCATAGCGCGCAACGGGGGCCCCTGCCGCGCGGATCTCGCGCTCGATCTTCTGGCGATATGCCACGAAGTGGCGGATCCAGATCGCTGCCGTATGCCAGCCCGAAGCGCTGAGGCCACCAAACAGCGATTTGCGTCCTGCCTCCTCGTCGAGGTGGAAAGGCTGCGGATCGAACTGCTTCGCGAAGGTAATGATCTCGTCCTTCGTGAACGTGTGCGAGCCAAGCTCGTAGATCTCACCGATCTGGCGATCCTCGAAGAAGTTGCGCGTCGGATCCGGTGGCGGACCTTCGGGACCGTCCCACACGCTCTCGAGCGGCGGCCGCGTCTCGCCCTTGCCGCCGGTCTTCGGACCGGGATTGCGCACCTTGACGAGGTGATTGCTGTCCCAGGTCATGATGACCTCGCCAGCCTCGTTCAGCATCTCGAACTTGACCTTGAGGAGACCCACCTCGGGCCGCGATGCGAGCGCCCGCTTCTCCGAGCAGATGACACGTCCGGTGAGCACTTGGTCCGGGAACAGCGGCTTCAGCCACTTGCACTCATCGACGCCGGGCGAGCCGAGCGACGTCCAACCCTTGTTGAGCAGGCCGTCAGCCAGCATGCGCATCATGATCGCGCACGAGTGAAAGCCGGAAGCGCACAAGCGACCGACGATGCTCGCCTTGGCGGCCTCCTCGTCGATGTGCATGGGCTGGGGATCGTAGGCGCGTGCGAAGGTGATGATGTCCTGCTTGCTCACGCTGATGCGGCCGAACTCGATGGTTCGGCCAACCTCGATATCCTCGAGGTGAACGCCGTCGGGCGGCGTGGAAGGCTTGTCCTGCATGGCAATTGCTCACGATCGTTCCGCTTTCATTGCGCCGCAATACAGCACGCACCTGCCTGCCGGAGCAAGCAGGCGGGGAGAGAAGCAGCCATCCAGTCGAGGAAGAAAGGCCCGATCAGGCCGCGACGACGTGGGTGCCGCGGGCGAGCTCGCACTCCGTCCAGAGCGTGCCGAGGGCCGCAACCAGCCCATCGATATCGGCATCGCTATGCGCCGGCGTCGGCGTAATGCGCAGGCGCTCCGTGCCGCGGGGCACGGTCGGGTAGTTGATCGGCTGGACGTAGATCGCAAAGCGATCGAGCAGCGTGTCGCTGACAGCCTTGCAGTGCACGGGATTGCCGACGAGCACCGGCACAATGTGGCTGGGATTGTCCATGACCGGCAATCCCGCCGCCTTGAGCCGGCGGTTGACCGTGCGGGCGCGCTCCTGATGGCGCGTGCGCTCGACGTTCGAAGACTTGAGATGACGGATGCTGGCCGTGGCCCCCGCGGCAATGGCCGGCGCCAGCGACGTCGTGAAAATGAAGCCCGGCGCATACGAGCGGATCGCATCGCAGATGTCTGCCGAGCCGGCGATGTAGCCGCCCATGACACCGAAGCCCTTGGCGAGCGTGCCGTTGATGATGTCGACGCGATCCATGACGCCATCGCGCTCGGCAATGCCGCCGCCACGCGGGCCGTAAAGACCGACGGCATGGACCTCATCGAGATAGGTGAGTGCGTTGTATTTCTCGGCGAGATCACAGATGGCGCCGATCGGTGCGATCACGCCGTCCATGGAGTAGACGGACTCGAAAGCAATGATCTTCGGCGTCTCGCGCGGCAGCGCAGCGAGCTTGGCTTCGAGATCCGCGAGATCGTTGTTCTTCCAGATGAGCTTCGGTCCGCCGCCATTGCGGATGCCCGCAATCATCGAAGCATGGTTCTTCTCATCCGAGAGGATCACACAGCCGGGCAGCAGCTTCTGCAGGATCGAGAGCGCGGCCTCGTTGGCGACGAAAGCCGAGGTGAAGAGCAGCGCCGCCGCCTTGCCATGGAGATCCGCGATCTCCGCTTCGAGCTCGACGTGATAATGCGTGGTGCCGGAAATGTTCCGCGTGCCGCCCGAGCCGGCGCCTGCCGTATCGAGGGCCTCGTGCATGGCGGCGATGACCGCCGGATGCTGACCCATGCCGAGGTAATCGTTGGAGCACCAGACCTTGATCTCGCGCGTGCCCTCGGCCCCGAAGCGCTCGGCAGCCGGGAATGCGCCGCGGCGGCGCCGGATATCGGCGAACACGCGATAGCGGCCTTCATCCCGGAGCTGGGCCAGGGCCTTCGAGAAATGCGCGCTGTAGTCCATTGGGATCCCGCTTCCCTTTGTCATTCCGGTGGACGGCCCGTCGAGCACCGCCGCCGATGAGGGCTCCATCCTGGAGCGGTTATAAACTGACGGCCGGCACAGACAAACCAAAAGGCCGGCGCGGACTGTCGCACCATTGGCCACGCGGCCGCTTTGACCCGGCGCAAGGGGCCGGCGCGGCTTCTCGGCGCTCCCTTAACCCGGCGAGTACGCGCTAAAAGGGAGGCATGGGACCTATTTCAAAGTGTACCTGCGATGTCCTCGTAGTCGGGACCGGACCGGCCGGGCTCGTCGCGGCCATAGCCATGGCTCAGGCCGGCCTCGATACGATCGCGGTTGGCCCAGCCATGGATCCCGCGCGTGATACGCGCACCACCGCGCTATTCACCGGCAGCGTCGCGTTGCTACGCAATCTCGGCCTCGGGACACGGCTCGAACCGGCGTTGGTGCCTATGACCGGCTTGCGCCTGATCGACGACACGGGCGGCATCTGGCGGGCGCCGGAGGTACTCTTTCGCGCGGACGAGCTGGGGCTCAGCGAATTCGGCATCAACATCGACAATGCCGCGCTCAACACCGCGCTGCTCGCCGCGGCACGCGGACAGGCGGGCCTGCGGTTGATCGAGGATACGGTCGCGCCAGATTTTCAATCGGACAATAGCGGCATCACGGTGCGACTCGGCTCCGGTGCGACGATCGCCGCCCGCCTGATCGTCGGCGCCGATGGCCGCGGCTCCCTCTGCCGCCGCGAGGCCGGCATAGAGGCGCACACGAGCCCCTATCCGCAAAGTGCCGTCGCCACCCGCTTCCACCACCCGCGTCCGCACGACAATGTCTCGAGCGAGTTTCACCGCCCCGCAGGTCCGCTGACGACAGTGCCGCTCACCGGCCTCGAGTCGAGCCTCGTATGGGTCGAGACACCCGAGGAAGCGCGCCGCCTGAT
>JAEZAW010000223.1 GCA_023430315.1 Pseudomonadota bacterium
GGCCCTGGAAGGGCAGCCCGAAGCCCTTGATCGTGTAGGCGATGAAGCAGCAGGGCTTGTCCGCCGGCGCGCGCGCGAAGGCATCGAGGATGCTCTCCATGTCGTGCCCGCCGAGGTTCGTCATCAGGCGCGCGAGCGTTGCGTCATCCCGCTTCTGAATGATCGCAAGCGTGTCCGCGTGTCCGGTGAAGTCCGCTTCGAGCTGGCGGCGCCAGCCTTTGGCACCCTCGAAGACGAGCGCGGAATAGAGCTGGTTAGGGCAGTCCGCGATCCAGTCGCGCAGGCGCTCGCCGCCGGGTTCGGCGAAAGCCGCCTCCTGCAGCTTGCCGTACTTGATGAGGATGACCTCCCAGCCGAGGTTCTCGAACATCCCCGCGACCTTCATGAAGAGCTTGTCGGAGACGACCGAGTCGAGGCTCTGGCGATTGTAGTCGACGACCCACCAGCAGTTCTTGAGACCGTGCTTCCAATACTCGAGCAGAGCCTCGTGAACGTTGCCCTCATCGAATTCGGCGTCGCCCATGAGCGCAACCATGCGGCCCTTCGGCCAGTCCTTGCTCCAGCCCTTGGCGTGTACGTAGTCCTGGATGAGGCTCGCGAAGCCCGTCGCCGCAACGCCGAGGCCGACGGAGCCGGTCGAGAAATCGACGTCCGCTTTGTCCTTGGTGCGCGAGGGATAGGACTGCGCGCCGCCAAAAGCGCGGAAGTTCTGCAGCTTCTCGAGCGTCTGGTTGCCGAGCAGATACTGGATAGCGTGGAAGATCGGGCTCGCGTGCGGCTTGACGGCGACGCGATCCTCTGGCCGCAGCACATGAAAGTAGAGCGCCGTCATCAGCGTCGCGAGCGAGGCCGATGATGCCTGGTGGCCGCCGACCTTGAGGCCATCGCCACGGTCCACCTCGTGGTTGGCGTGGTGGATCAGGTACGTCGAGAGCCAGAGCACCTTGCGCTCCAGCTCGCGGAGCATGGCAAGCGTGGCAGCGCGGTCTTCTGGGTTGACGTCCTGCATGGCGGCCTCGGAAAAGCGGCGTGAGCGATTAACCGAGAATAGCGCCGATGCCGTGGTGAGGGTTTGCAAAGTGTGCCACGCGGAGGCTATGAATTAGCTGGATCAGCCATGGAATAGTTATGAAATGCCGGAATCAGCTAATATTGCGCTCGATCGGATCGACCGCCGCCTCCTCGCGGCGCTCCAGGAAAATGGTCGCCTGACGGTCGCGGAGCTGGCCGAGAAAGTCGGTCTCACGGCCAGTCCCTGCTCGCGCCGCCTGCGCATTCTGGAGGACGCCGGCATCATCGGTCGCTATGCGGCGCTGCTCGACCAGAAGAAGGTCGGTCTGCCGGTCAGCGTGTTCGTCTCGATCAAGCTCGATCGCCAGCAGGAGGACAAGCTCCAGCGCTTCGAGGACGCCATCCGCCGCTGCCCCGAAGTGCTCGAGTGCTACCTCATGACGGGGCCGCGTGTCTATCTGCTCCGCGTCGTCCCGCGCGATCTCGCCGACTACGAGCGCTTCGTGAAGGATACGCTCACGCGCATCGACGGCATCGCCAACATCGAGTCGAGCTTCGCGCTCGGGCAAGTCAAGCATTCGAGCGCGCTGCCGCTCGACACGCGCTGATCTCTGCTAGCCGGGCACCTGTGAGGGGCGTTGAAAGCTGGCAGAGCACGCATGTGCATCCAGTTGCGCACCAAGGGCGCTTGCCGCAAGCACCACGAGGAGTGGGGCAAGTAGAGCTTACGAAGCATCGCCGTTGCGCTGAGCTGCCGCGAGTAAGTGTGGGAGCATGTACGGCACCCCCGGCGGTGGTGTCCGGTTGACCTCGATCGCGCAGCCATAGGCCTCCGACAGGATTTCATTGTCGAAGATCTCAGCGGGTTTTCCACGCGCGCGAATGCGGCCGGCGCTGAGGAGCACGATATCGTCTGCCCACGCAGCAGCGAGATTGAGATCGTGAATGACAACGAGGACGGCGCGTCCGATGGCAGCCTGTCGCCGCGCTTCGTCCAGAACCCGCACCTGATGCGCGAGATCGAGGCTCGATGTCGGCTCATCGAGCATGAGAATGGCCGTTTCGCCGTCCGCGCGATGGGCCGCATCGAGCTGGCATAGAGCTCGCGCGATATGAACGCGCTGCTTCTCGCCGCCGGAGAGCTCGTTGTAGAGGCGAGCGGCGAATCCTCCGAGACCGACCGTCTCCAATGACTGATCCGCAAGCTCATGCGCGCGCGTCTTGATGCCGTCGAAGCCCGGCACCGAGGCGCCGAGGCGCACGACTTCGACGACCGTGAACGGGAATGAGAGGTTGGTCGATTGCGGCACCATCGCGCGGCGGCGCGCCAGCGCAGCAGCCGAGATCGTGCGCATTTCTTGCCCATCCAGCCGAACGGATCCGGCGCTCGGCGACAATTCGCCCGCCAGCACTTTCAGAAGCATGGACTTCCCGGCACCGTTAGGCCCGATGATGGCTGTGACGCGGTCACCGGGAGCGACAAGGTCGATACCGTCCAGCAGCCGACGGCCGCGCCGCTCGAGGACGAGCTCTCGCGCTTCCAGCATGGCCTACTCCAGGCCCCCGACGCCGCGGCGCAGAACGAGGTGCAGAAATACCGGTGCGCCGATCGCCGCCATGACGATGCCCAACGGCAATTCCGCCGGCTTCACAGCCAAGCGCGCAATCACGTCCGCGAAGAGCAGGAGAGCACCACCCAGCAGCGCGCTGCACGGCAGGACGATACGATGGTCAGGTCCCGCGATGAGCCGGATGAAGTGCGGCACGACAATGCCGACGAACCCGACGAGACCTGCAACCGCGACGGCAGCGCCGACACAGGCCGCTGTCACGACGACGATGAGCCACTTCATGCGCTCGACATCGATGCCGAGATGGAAGGCCTCCGCCTCGCCGAGCAGAAATCCATTGAGCGCTCTGACCACGCGCGGCAGCATGATGGTAATGACCGCCATGAACGGCAGTATGGCGATCACCTTGGGCCAGCTGGCGCCGGATAGGCTGCCGAGCGACCAGAGTGTGAGATCGCGCAGCTCCCGATCATCGCTCGCGTACGCGATGAGCCCCGTGACTGACCCGGCCATGGCGCCAATGGCAATGCCCGCCAGCAGCAGTGTGCCAACCATGAGTTGACCGCGCCGCCCCGCAATCAGGACGAGCAGCGTGGTTGTCAGGAAGCCGCCGAGAAAGGCTGCAAACGGCAGGGCGTAGACGCCGAAGGCCGTCATCCAGGGTGCGGCAAATGTCTTGCCGAAGGCGATGGTGACGACCGCCGCCAGGGTAGCGCCGGATGACACGCCGATGATGCCGGGATCGGCAAGCGGATTGCGAAACAGGCCCTGCATCATCGCCCCGCTGACGGCGAGGGCGGCGCCGACGAAGGCTCCGAGTATCGTGCGCGGCAATCGGATGCCCAGAAGCACGAGCTGCTCCGTGACGCCCGCCGCGTCACTCGCGCCGTACACATAGGCGTGGAGTACGCGGCCGAGCGCGCCCAAGGTGATGCCGGTCGCACCGAACGACAGCGATACCAGAGCGGCTGCGATCAACAACACGACCGAGGCAAAGATCAGCTGATACCCAATGCGCTCGCGCCGCTGTGGCGTCGTGCGCGTCATTGGGGAGGTCATGTCCTGCATCACTGATGAAGGCCGGTTCGCGTAATTGGCAGATCAGGATGGAGCCAGCGCATGAGGTCCAGTGCGGCCGCAGGCGCGCGCGGACCGAAGCCGATCAGATAGAGGCCATCCATTTCGATGATGCGCTTCTGCAAAACGGCCGGGCTCGCGCTCAAGCCCCTCATAGCGGCGAGCTGATCGGCGGCGTGGCTGCCGCTGGCCGTTCGCTGCATGGTCACGATGGCATCGGGTTTGATTTCGACGAGAGCTTCATCCGAGATCGGCTTGTAACCAGAAACCGCCGCTGCGGCATTCTCGGCGCCGGCGAGCTTCAGGATGGCGTCGGCACTCGACTGGCCGCCGCCGACCGTTACCCGTCCATTTGCCGTACTGAGGACGAAGAGGACGCGCATCGGCTTCTTGATCTGCTTGCGCAGCTCGGCGAGCTTGTCGAAGTCGCGCTCGATGCGTGCCGCAAGGCTGTTTCCCGCAGTCTCGAGGCCAACGGCCTGCGCAATCTGCCGCGTCTTGCCGGAAATGCTGCTCGCGCTGAAATCGTCGGTTATCTCGATGTATTTCACGGGCGTCGACTTGAGAGCGTTGACGACTTCCGGCGGTCCCGCGCGATCGGACGCGATGATCAGGTCGGCGTTGATCGACAGCACGCCCTCCGTCGAGAGCGCGCGCATGTAGCCGACGTTCTTTTTTTCCTTCAGTGCCTCGGGTGGAAATTGGCTGGTCGTGTCGATCGCAACGATCCGCTTTTCAGCACCGACGGCGTAGAGGATCTCCGTGATATCGCCGCCGATGGAGATGATCCGCGACGCCTCCGCAGGCGCCTGCGCCGACGCGACCGTCGCCGAGGTAACAAACGCCAGCATGCCGGCCACGCATAGTGCCGCGATTGGTCTGACCTTTAACAAAGCGCGCTCCTTCGAGCCGATTTCGATTTTCGGTTCTCGCGTGTCGCGACGGCGATCAATCGGCGTCGTCGGATCCGGGATCTACCGCAAGCGATGCGGGGGACACGGCCCTTCGTGCGAGGCGACCACGTTGCTCATAAATGCGGCGAGAATTCAAGAATTAACTGTACCGAAAGAGTATAGATTGAAGCGATCAGGTCACGGTGACACTGGGAATCCACAGTGCTCTTGCCAGCAGATGTGGCGGGTTCAATTGAAGCTCATGCCACCGTTGAGGTGGATGGTCTGGCCGGTGATGTAGGCATTGCTGAGGACCATCAACGTCGCCTGAGCGACCTCCTCCGATTGGCCAAGCCGCCCGACAGGGATGCGTGCAGCCGCATTCGCGGCAGAGAGAGGCATCATATCGGTCTCGATCAAGGACGGCGCAACGGCGTTGACCGTGACGCCTTCCTTGGCCAAGCGCGCAGCATAGCCGCGCGTCAGTCCCTCCATGCCCGCCTTAGAAGCATTGTAGTGAAGCCCGATGCTGCCCGCGCCTCGCGCGGCGCCGGATGAAATGTTGACGATGCGGCCCCACTTCTGCGCCCGCATATGTGGCAGGACAGCTTGCGTGCACAGAAAAGCCGACTTCAGATTGACGGCGATGATCTCGTCGAAATCTGCCTCGGTCAGATCATCGATGCCGCGATGCACGCCAATGCCGGCATTGTTGATCAGGATATCGATCGGCCCGAGCGCGCTGCTGATTTCGGCAACCATGGCGGCGACAGCAGACGCTTGCGCGACGTCGGCTTGAACGACGGTCGCGCGGCGTCCCAATGCCGTCACATCCGCCGCGACACGCTTTGCCTCATCGATGCGCGAGCGGCAGTTGATCGCGACGTCACAGCCCGCACCTGCCAGCGCGAGTGCTATGGCACGACCGATGCCCCGTGACGCTCCTGTCACGAGGCAAACACGGCCGCGCAGATCCTGTGCATCACTCATGACCTGCTCCATGATCGGTTCGGCCGCGCGCTGCGCTCAGGACAGCAGCCAGCCGCCATCGACGTCGACTGTCGTGCCGGTGACGAAGTCGTTCTGAATGACGAAGAGGATGCCCTGCGCGACTTCATCGGCAGTGCCGGCGCGCGGGATCAGGTTCTTGGCGGTCTGCTTGCGATACGCCTCTTCGCGCTCGGCTCCCGTCAGCGACGACATCGGCGTGTCGATCGTTCCGGGCGAAAAAACATTTAGGCGGCGTTGTGCGACCTCCGGCGCGACGGCCCTGACCAGCGCCTTGACCGCGCCGCCGACAGATGCGAGCGCGACCTGTCCGGGTTTCGACTTGCGCGCCGGCGATCCGCTGACCAGCACGATCGTGCCGTCCGCGCTCATGTGCGGCGTGCCGAGCTGTAAGACGCTGGCATAGCCCCAGAGCTTGGCGAACGAGGCCTTGTACCCTTCCATGTCGATCTCGAGGAATGGGCCTCGCGCGCGTGTACCGCCGGTTGCGGCGCTGACCAGGATATCGAACGGTGCGTACGCCTCGAACAGTTTGCTGAGTGCATCGCGGTCGAGAACATCGCACTGCTTGAGCGTGATGCCCTTGGGTACGTCGCCTGCTCGGCTCGGGTTGCGGCTCACGGCGACGACGGTCGCGCCGAGTGCTGCGAGCTGCTTTGACGTGGCAAGGCCGATACCCGAGGTGCCGCCGAAAACAAGCGCCTTCTTTCCCTTTACGTTCATATCCGTGATTTCCTCTCTCTGCGCCGATACCAATTCTGTCGTTGCTGAAACATATCCCTCAGCGCTGCCATTGGTAAGCAGGGGGAACTGGAGCCGTTGCGCCCTTCTCGCGCGGCAGGGCAGCCCATATCCAGGTTGACACGCCAATACCGACAGACAAGATGCAACATCCAAGCGCTGGGAAACACGGCGCATGTTGATCTAGGGAGAAGACCAGATGAAGAGGCTCGCATACCTCGCTGCTGCCGCTATGGCGCTCCTGCCTGCACCTGTTGCGCTGGCGGAATGGAAGCCTTCAAAAGCCGTCGAATTCGTGGTGACGGCCGGGGCCGGCGGCGGCACGGATATCTTCGCGCGCGCAGTGCAGGCTGCCGTTCAGAAGAACAATCTCATGAGCCAGCCGATCATCGTCACGATCAAGGGTGGTGGTTCCGGCGCCGAAGGCTACGTCTACACCAAATCTGCCGAGGGCGATCCACACAAGCTCGTATTCGGCACGCACAACATGTACGTGCTGCCACTCGCGGCCAAGGTCGCGTTCACGCACAGGGACCTCACGCCGATTGCCGCGATGGTGTTCGACGAGTTCATGATCTGGGTGAAAGGCGACAGCCCGATCAAGGATGCTAAGGGTTTCGTCGAAGCCGTGAAGGCCAAGGGTGGCCAATGGAAGATGGCGGGAGCGCAGTCGAAAGACTCCGACGAGCTGATCACCAAGCTGCTCGACAAGGCGATTGGCGCGAAGATCATCTATGTGCCGTACAAGTCCGGCGGTGAGGCCGACGTCCAGCTCTCGGGTGGCCACCTCGACAGCCACGTCAACAACCCGGCCGAGTCCGTCGGCAACTGGAAGGCGGGCAAGGTTCGGCCGCTCTGCGTCTTCAATCGAGAGACGCTGGCGGCAGGCCCCAAAGTCACGGAGACACAAGCCTGGTCGGACATTCCGACCTGCAGGTCGCAAGGCATCGCCATCGATCAGTTCCAGCAGCCGCGCATCGCGTCCTTGCCGGGCAAGGTGCCAGCCGAAGCTGTGGCCTTCTATCAGGATCTGCTGCGTAAGGTCGCCGAGACACCCGAGTGGAAGGAGTACGTTGCCCGCACGGCCCAGTCGGGTCGCGTGCTGATTGGCGGCGACCTCACGAAGTTCATCGATGGGGACTACGCGCGCTTCCAGGCCGTGTTCAAGGAAGAAGGCTGGCTGGTCCAGTACATCGCCGACGAGGCACATCGGGGCGACGGACCATCGCTCGTCAGTCGCCTCGTTTG
>JAEZAW010000274.1 GCA_023430315.1 Pseudomonadota bacterium
CTCGCTGTCGGGCGGCGAGCAGCAGATGCTCGCCGTGTCGCGCGGACTGATGATGGCTCCCAAGCTGCTCATGCTCGACGAGCCGTCGCTGGGGCTGGCGCCGCAGATGGTTCAGCGGATCCTCGGCGCGCTCGCGGGGCTTGCCCGCAGCGGCATCTCGGTTCTGCTCGTGGAGCAGAAGACGATGGCGCTCGAGATTGCCGATCATGCCTACGTCCTGAAGAACGGCGCGATCGTGCACTCTGCCGCTGCGTCGGACATCGGCGGTCATTCTGAGCTTTTCCGGCATTACATGAGCTGACCGCAAGCGATGTGGTGCAGCCTCAACGCTCTCCGGAGATCCAAATGAATCCAGTCAGGAAGGTTTTGCCTGCTCACCTCCAGAAGCAGAAGGAGGAGAAGCGGAAGATCACGATGCTCAGCATCTACGACTATGCTATTGCGCTTCTGGCCGACCGCGCCGGCCTCGACACCATCCTGGTCGGCGACTCCCTTGCGATGACGGCGCTCGGCTACGACAGCACAGTGGCGGTCACCTTGGACGAGATGCTCCACCATACGCGCGCGGTGTCTCGCGCCGCGAAGCGCGCCATGGTCGTCGCCGACATGCCCTTCATGTCGTATCAGGTCTCGATCGAGGAAGCGCTGCGGAATGCCGGTCGTTTCCTCAAGGAAGCGGGCGCGGATGCCGTGAAGGTCGAGGGCGGCCGCACGATCGTGCCGACGCTTGCCGCCATACACAACGCGGGCATTCCGGTCATCGGGCATATCGGGTTGACGCCGCAAAGTGCCGCCCAACTCGGAGGCCTCAAGGTGCAAGGTGGCGATGCTGGCGCAGCCACGCGCCTCCTCGAGGATGCATTGGCCTTGGAAGCCGCCGGCGCCTTCGCGGTCATTCTCGAGTGCGTACCGCGCGAAGTCGCGCGTTTGATTACGGAGCGGCTGCGCGTTCCGACCATCAGTTACGGGGCCGGCGTTCATTGTGATGGACAAGGTCTCGTCTCGGCCGACCTGCTGGGGCTCTTCGAGCAGTTCACGCCGCGCTTCGCCAAGCGCTACGTCGACCTTGCGCCTCAGATCAGCGGTGCGTTCCAGAGCTATTGCGCGGATGTCGTCGCAGGGACGTTCCCCGATGCCGAGCATAGCTACGGCATCAATGCTGCGGAGCTCGAGAAGCTCGAGCGTGCGCTGGCATCTGACGCTACCAATTGAGAGGCGAGTGAGCATGACGACGGACACTAAGATCCCGGCTTCTCATGCGGTCCTGCAGATACTCGCCGACAACGGCGTTGATCGCGTCTTCATGGTGCCTGGCGAGAGTTTTCTCTGGCTGCTGGATGCATTCAACGATTTTCCGCAGATCGACACCGTGTCCTGCAGACATGAGTCGGGTGCGGGCTTCATGGCATGCACGGATGGCCGCCTCACGGGGCGGCCGGGCGTATTGATGGTGAGCCGAGGGCCGGGCGCCAGCAACGCCACGATTGCCTTGCACCTCGCGCAACAGGATGCCGTACCGCTGCTCGTTATCATCGGGCAGGTGGCGCGCGCGGATGTCGGCCGCGCAGCGTTCCAGGAAATCGACTATCGGCAGATGTACGGCGCCCTCGCGAAGTGGGTCTGCGAGATTTCCGATCCTGCTCAGATTCCCGAAGCCTTCATGAAGGCAATGCGGCTTGCCACGAATGGTACGCCGGGGCCTGTCGTGATTGTCCTGCCGGAGGATGTGCAGCAGCAAACCGTCACGATGCCGCGGCGGGTTGTCTATTCGGCGGGCAAGGTCATTCCTACCGCCGATGAAACGGCATCCGTCGTGCGGGCACTACGCTCCGCCAAGCGACCGCTGCTGATCGCGGGCGGCGCACTGGAAACGGATGCAGGCAGGCAAGCGCTCCTCAAGTTCACCGAGACCTGGCGTATTCCCGTCGCGGTATCGCTGCGCCGGCACGACCTCTTTCCAAATCATCACCCGCTGTTCCTTGGCCACCTCGGCCACGGATATCCCTCTCTGCTCCTCAAGGAACTCGAACGCAGCGACGTGATCCTCGCAGTCGGCACGCGCTTGGGTGATATCACCACGCAAGGCTACAGCTTTCCGCGACTGCCCGTCCCCAATCAGACACTCATCCACTGCTACCCAGATACCGAGACGGTCGCGTGGAATTTCTCGCCGGCGATCTCGCTCGCCTGTGACGCGACGAGCTTCCTCAATCAGATCGCAACGGCCGGCCCGGAAGGCCCGCCCGACTTTGCGCAATGGTCGAGATCGTTGCGGCGCCTGTACGAAGAGAACAATGCCTGGCCTCGCCGGCAGCCATCTGATGGCATCGAGTTCAGCGATGTCGTCCGTGAAACTCTGGAGCAGGCTAAGGACAATCTCGTCCTGTGTGTCGACGGCGGTGCCTTCACGGTACCCATCTATCGATACGCACGATACGCGCCGCCGCAGCGGATGCTCAGTCCGCTCGCGGGTGCGATGGGGTACGGCGTTCCGTCCGCACTTGCGGCACAACTTCGTATGCCGAAGTCTAAAGTCGTCTGCATGGTCGGCGACGGTGGTTTCCTCATGACGGGCAATGAGATGATTCTTGCCGTCGAGCGGCGACTGCCCATTCTCTTCATCATCGCGAACAACGCCAGCTATGGCTCGATCCGCGTCCATCAGGAGCGAGAGTTTCCCGGCCGCGCGGTGGCGACGAACCTGATGAATCCCGATTTCGTCGCTCTTGCCGCTGCTTTCGGAATGCGTGGGCGCGTGTTGAGCCGAACCGCCGACATTAGAGCGGTGCTTCAGGAGGGACTGGCCGCGGACGAGCCATTCATGATCGAGGTGAAGACCAGTCTCAACGCTATCCTCGGCAAGTGAGCGCTTTACATGTGGGAATGAAGACCGTTTGACAGTTCAGGTATCAGCCGCGATGGTGTCGTGAACGCAAGTTGGGCCAGGGATAGCTGACGCAGGTGCTCAGGCTGCCCGTCGGCATAGTGAGGGGATACAATCGAGAGATTTGGAGAACGCCGGCAGTAGACCAGCGACTCCGCGAATTGATCGGCAGCGGCAATGCCGGCGAAACAAAAACGGACACGGAGGAAACATATGCTTCGAGCTACGAGACTGACCTTGTCGGCCGTCATGTGCTTCGGCGCTGGCGCATTCGGTTCGGCCCAGGTGCAAGCGCAATCGGCCAATCCGGAAGTATCCTGGAATCTTTCCGTCTGGGGCCCGCCGCGGGCCTTCACCGCTGGTATCGAAGCGCTCGCCAAACACGTCGATAGCGAAACGGGCGGCAAGTTCAAGATCAAGATCCACTACGGCGACTCCCTTTCGAAAGCCAACGACAACCTGGACAATATCAAGCTCGGGGCCTTCGAGATGGCCCAGATCTGCACCGGTTACCATCCAGGGAAGAATCCGGCGCTCACCGTTCTCGATCTTCCGGGCCTTCCGCTCGCCGATCCGGATGTGCACTATCGCGTGCACGACGTCGTCTACAAGCACCCTGCCATCGTCGCCGAGTTCAAGCGATGGAACGCCGTGGCGTTCATGTCGGTGATACAGCCGCAGTCGGAGCTGATGGGTGTCGGTGAGCCGCCGAGGAAGATGGAAGACTTCAAGGGTATGCGCGTGCGCGCGCTCGGCGGCACCGGTGACGCGCTCAAGAATTTGGGCGCAGTGCCAACATCAGTCCTGGCGCCCGAGGTTTACAATTCGCTTGAGCGTGGAGTCTTCCGAGCTGCTGCGTTCCCTTACACGTATGCTTTCGCGGCTTATAAGCTCGAGGAAATTTCGAAGTGGTACACCAACAACCTGGGGCCGGGGGCCAACAACTGCCCGACGATAGTCAGCCTGTCCGCCCTTGAGGGGTTGCCCGCTCGCTATAAGGAGTTGATGCAAAGCGGTAAGGCAAAGGCCTACGAGGCTCTCAAGGAGGCGCAGAAGACAACTGATGCGAAAAACCTTGCGGACTGGAGAAAACGCGGCCTGATCGAGATCAACTACCCGCCGGAGGAATTGAAGAAGTTCGGCGAAATTGGAGCAAAGCCCGTCTGGGGCGCCTGGGTGGCAGCTACGGCCGCCAAGGGCATCCCGGCGCAGGAGTTGCTCGACCTCGTGTTGGCCGAGGCGGAGAAGGCGAAGAAGGCACTCGGCAAATAGCTCCCCGCCGCACCCCCTCGCCGGGGGTGTTTTCTCCATCAAGCATGAGGCGCACCATGGACGAGTCTCCGAGCTCAGGGCACGGCGGTTCTGTGCTCGCTGCATTGGATCGGCTGTTGTCAGTCGTTGAGTTCGTGACCGTCGTGGTTGCCGGACTTGTCATCTTCTTCGTGATGTGGGTGGGCGTGGCCGAGATTTTCGCGCGCACGCTCTTCAACTTTCCGCTCTATGGCCAGCTCGACGTGGTCGAGCTGACTATGGCCTGCTACGCGCTGCTGCCGATATCCTACTGTTGGCGGACGGCCGGGCACATCCGGGTCAATCTTCTCCTCGACTTGTTCCAAGGCCGCGCAAAGTGGATCTTGGAACTGCTGACTACGGTTTCCGCACTCGCCTTGATCACGGCGATCTGGCCGGGCGTCCTGCACTTCTTCGAGAATGCTTTGGATATCGGCGATTCGACGATCAATACGCAGTGGCCGACGTGGCCATCGAAATTCGTGCCGGTGGTCGGCTTCTCAATTCTCTGGCTGCGATTGCTCCTGGAGACCGCCGCCTACGTCCGATTGATCGCAAGCCCTTCGGCTGTTCCGGTGGCCGTCCCAGTGCATCGCGATGTCATCGAGCAGGCACTGGAGGAGGCAGGAGACATCCCACCAACATCCAGTACCAGTCTCCATTAGCGGCGGCCTCGTTTCATGTCATCTGTGCAATACGGTTTGATCGGGATGGCGGCGCTCGCGCTCCTCATCGTGATGGGTGTGCGCATTTTTGTGGCCGCGGGAATCGTCGGTTTCTGCGGCCTGTGGGCACTGCTCGGGTTCAGCAAGGCGGTTGGGATTGCAGGGCATATTCCCTATTCGGACACGACCAGCTATGCGCTTTCGGTTCTGCCGCTGTTTATTCTGATCGGCCACTTGGCGCATCACGCGGGTATCGTGCAGGGTGCCTATCGCTGCGCGCGCGCCTGGCTGGGCTGGCTCCCAGGCGGTCTTGGCATCGCCACGGTCTTTGCTGCCGCGGGGTTCGCCGCCGTGTCCGGTGCCAGTACAGCTACAGCAGCCGTCTTTAGCCGTATCGCTCTGCCCGAGTTGCTGCGCTCCAAATATCAACCCGGTCTTGCGGCCGCTATAGTCGCTGCCGGCGGAACGCTCGCGTCTCTGATCCCGCCGTCGGCTATCATGGTGGTCTACGGCATCATTACCGAGACATCCATCGGTCGCCTCCTGCTCGCAGGGTTTGTCCCGGGAGTGATATCTGCAGCGGTCTACGCTGCCGCTATCCTCGTTCGCTTCTATCTCAACCCGAAGCTTGGGGAGGCCGTAGTCGGTGTGCCCTGGAGTGAGCGGTGGTCGACGTTGCCGGAGATCCTCCCGATCGTTCTGGTCATCGGCGTGGTCATCGGCGGAATGTACACGGGCTGGGCAACGCCGACGGAAGTCGGTGCGCTCGGCGCGTTCATTATTTTCGTGATGGCGTTGGCCAGGCGGACTATGAGCGGGAAAGCGCTATTGTCCTCGTTGATAGACACCGCGAAGCTGGCCGTGATGATCTTCTCGATCATCTGGGGCGTCCTGATCTTTGTGCGCTTCCTTGCCTTTGCCGGCATCTCGGCTGCATTTTCGGGTTGGATACTGTCTCTCGGTGTTTCGCCCTACTTGGTCCTACTCTGCGTTATTCTGCTCTACATCGTGCTCGGCATGTTCATGGATGGCATTGGCATGCTGCTGCTGACGCTGCCGGTCATCTTTCCGCTCATGGTGAAACTCGGGTTCGATCCCATCTGGTTCGGCATCATCGTCGTGAAGATGGTGGAGATCGGCCTGCTGACGCCGCCCGTCGGCCTCAACTGCTACGTCGTCGCCGGAGTTCGGCCGGATATTCCGCTGCAGCAGATCTTCCGTGGCATCTGGCCGTTCGTCATCGCCGACCTGCTGTGCGTTGCGCTCTTTGTCGCCTTCCCCCAGATCGTGACCTTCCTCCCCGATCTCGTGATGGCAAAATGAAGAGAGCTTGAGGGGGTGCCGACATCGTCACATTGGGCGTGCTGACGGTCTTCCCCGAGATCGTGACCTTCATCCTCGAGACCGGAGCGTAACTTCGCGAAGCGCAATCGAGCTTGCCCGCGACACGGGCGCCTCCTCGGACCAAGAAGGCACTGAATGTTAGTTGTTAAACTCCTCACCCCAGACGACTATCGGCGCATTCCCTGGAAGAACGGCCGAGGCGAGCTCGTGGTCATTGATCGAGAGGGCGGGGACAGTTGGGAGAACATGGGCGTCGCTTGGCATTTCGGCCGTACGGCTATTGTCGAGGAAGGCCCGTTCTCCGACTACACGGGCTATGAGCGCTTGCAGATCGTAATTAGAGGCGCGGGACTCGTGCTCAAAGCGCCCGACCACGACATTGACCTGCGCGTGCCAATGCGAGTCCAGCGCTACGACGGTGCCACGCCAATTCGCACGGTGCTCGAGCAGGGGCCTGTCGAAGTCGTGAACCTGATCGCCGACCGCGCACGTTTCGCCATAGATCTGCGCGTAGGAGAAGCAGGCGCGGAAATGCTCTGCAGGCCCGGTCGTCACGTCGTTTACACGCCAGCTGACGTCTCTCGAGTCGACATCGATGGCCGCGCCTACACCCTCGCAAAGGATCATGCGCTGAGGCTGCGCACTTCCGTCGAAACCACGATCGTGGTGCAAGAAGGCCAAATCCTTCTCGGATCGATCCACGATCGGCACTAGGACCGCACAAGCGCCTCCGGTCAATTCGTTGTGCTTCGGAGCGGACGTGTGTCTTTCTCCGGCAGAAGGCGGTCGCTCGGGCGCGAAGGCGTCGGTTCGAGAAATGGCGGAGCATTCTCCTGCCTTACGCCTTCACGCGTATCGAGGCGTTCCATCAGCCGCTGGAAAGTGCGCGAGTTCAAGATAAGGCGGACCAGCGTCGATATGAAAGGTTTTTGCCGAGCATCGCCCACAGCAGGTCTCAAGTCGCTTCGCGAGCCTCGATCCGCGCTGCCTTGCGGGTGGCGTAGATGAAAGCCAGGACGAAGATGATCGAAAGCAGGAGCACGATGGTCGGCGCCGGTGCGCTGTCGATGAAGAACGATAGATAGACGCCGAGAAATGACCCGACCATGGCAACGACCACGGATATGATGAGCATGGCGCTGAATTTGCGTGCGAGCAGAAATGCGATGGCGCCGGGTGCAATCAGCATGGCGATGGCGAGAATGATACCGACCGCCTGCAGGGCGCCGACGATGGTCAGCGAGATCAGGCAGAGCAGGCCATAGTGCAGCAGGTTGACGCGCAAGCCCACTGCTCGCGCCTGTGCCGGGTCGAAAGAATGGAGCAGGAAATCCCGCCACTTGATGCCGATGATGCCGGCCGTGACAGCAGCGATCACGGCCGACTCGCCGATGTCGCGCCAGGAAACGCCGAGCATGTCACCGAACAGAATGTGATCGAGATGCACGTCCGCCCGGATCTTGACGTACAGCACGAGGCCGAGACCGAACATGCCGGAGAAGACGACGCCCATAACGGTGTCTTGCTTGATCCGGCTGTTGTCCTTCAGGAAACCGGTCGCAATGGCGCAGAACATGCCAGCGATGAAGGCGCCGACCGCATAAGGGAAACCGACGATGTAGGCGATGACGACGCCTGGAAAGACGGCGTGCGAGATCGCATCGCCCATCAGTGACCAGCCCTTGAGCACCAGGAAGCAGGACAGCAGCGCCATCGGGATCGCTACCAGCACCGAGATGATCAGCGCATTGACCATGAACTCGAACTGGAAGGGCGTCAGAAGGGTGCCGACGAAGCTCATAGCCCTGCCTCCAGCGCCTCGGCAGCACGCCGGCGCGCGGCGAGGAGGCCGTGCTTCGGCGCGAAGATGAACGCGACGAGGAAGATTGCGGTCTGCAGAACGACGATGATGCCGCCGGTCGCGCCGTCGAGGAAATAGCTGGCATAGGCGCCGACGAAGCTGGTGACCGTGCCGATCGCCACAGCGATGACAAGGAGTCGCGGAAAGCGGTCAGTGAGCAGGTAGGCGGTCGCGCCTGGCGTTACCACCATGCAGATGACGAGGAAGGCGCCGACTGTCTGTAGCGCGGCGACTGTCGACGCCGACAGCAGCGTGAAGAACATGACCTTGAGCGCGGTCGGATTGAGACCGATGGAGCGGGCGTGGCTCTCGTCGAAGAAGGTGACCATCAGGTCCTTCCATTTGACGAGCAGGATGGCCAGCGAGATGAAGCCGATGAGGGCAAGCTGCAGCGTGTCGCCCGGCGTGATGGCGAGAATGTTGCCGAGCACGATGGTCTGAATGTTCACGGAGGTCGGCGAGATTGACACCATGAACAGCCCGAGGCCGAAGAAGGCCGAGAAGATCAGGCCGATGATGGCGTCTTCCTTCAGCTTGGTGCGCTGATTGAGGAAGAGCATGGCTGCGGCGGCGAGCGCGCCGGCAAAGAAGGCGCCGATGGAGAAGGGAAGTCCGAGCATATAGGCACCGGCGACGCCGGGAACGATCGAGTGCGAGAGCGCGTCCCCGATCAGCGACCAGCCCTTGAGCATCAGGTAGCAGGAGAGAAACGCGCAGACGCCGCCGACCAGGGCCGACACCCACATGGCGTTCTGCATGTAGCTGTAGGTGAAGGGCTCGAGGAGGATGGACATCACGCCGGCTCCCCGTCCCCTTTGTCGGGTTCGCGCGCCGTCGCCTTGCCGCCCTGCAGGATCAGCGGACGCTCGTCATCGGTGAAAACGCCCACGGGCGTGGGCCGCCCGCTCTGGGCCTCGTTGAGGACGAAGTGGCGCAGAACGCCGCCGAAAGCCTTTTCCAGGTTGCCCTGCGTGAATGTTTCGACGGTCGGACCGTAGGCCAGAATCGTGCCCTTGATCAGAATGGTCCGGTCGCAAAACTCCGGCACTGATCCGAGATTGTGCGTCGAGACCAGCATGACGCGACCCTCGTCGCGCAACTCTCGAAGGAGAGTGATGATCTGGTCTTCGGTCTTGACGTCGACGCCGGTGAAAGGCTCGTCAAGAAGGATCACACGCCCGTCCTGGGCAAGTGCGCGCGCGAGAAAGACGCGCTTTTTCTGACCGCCCGAGAGCTCGCCGATCTGTCGCTCGCGGAAATCGCTCATGTTGACGCGGGCAAGCGCGGTCGCCACCGCCTCGTGATCGGCAGCCCGGGGAATGCGCATCATGCCCATGTGGCCGTAACGGCCCATCATCACCACGTCCTCGACCAGAACCGGGAAGTTCCAGTCGACCTCCTCGGCCTGCGGTACATAGGCGATGAGATTTTTCTTCAGCGCCTCATCGACGGGCAGGCCAAGCACGCGAATGTCACCCTTTGCGAGCCGCACGAAGCCCATGATCGCTTTGAACAGCGTCGATTTGCCGGAGCCGTTGACACCTACGAGCGCCGCAATCGTGCCGGTTGGGATCTTGAAGCTCGCATCGCGCAGAGCTGTGTGCCCGTTGCGGTAAGTGACCGTTGCGCCCTTGACCGCAATGCCTGACCCCGCATCCGAAGATGCGGGGCGGCCAAGGTTGTGAACGAGGGCAGTCATTGCGTGAGACCTTTGGCAATTGTCTCGGAGGTAACGCGCAAGAGATCGAGATAGGTGGGAACCGGACCGTCGGCTTCGGTCAGCGAGTCGACGTAGAGGACGCCGCCGTACTTGGCGCCGGTCTCACGCGCCACTTGCTCAGCGGGGGCAGAGGAAATGGTGCTCTCCGAGAACACGACCGAGATCTTATTCTTGCGCACCGCGTCGATCACCTTGCGGACCTGCTGGGGCGTGCCCTGCTGGTCGGCGTTGATCGGCCAGAGATAGAGTTCCTTCAGGCCGAAATCACGTGTGAGATAGGAGAAGGCCCCTTCGCTGGAGACAAGCCAGCGCTTGTTTTCGGGAACCTTGGCGAGCTCCGCCTTGATCGGATCGATGACGGCTTTGATCTTCGCCTTGTACGCTTCTGCATTGGCCTTGTACGTCTCGGCATTCTTCGGGTCGTACTTCGCGAAGGCGTCGCGGATGTTGTCGACATAGATCAGCGCTGCCGTCGGCGACATCCAGGCGTGCGGGTTGGGCTTGCCGGAGTAAGGGCCTTCCGAAATCCCCATCGGCTCCACGCCCTTCGAGACGACCACCCCTGGCACGTTCCTCAGATTATGGAAGAACTTCTCGAACCACAGTTCGAGGTTGAGGCCATTCCAGAGGATCAGCTTCGCGCCTTGAGCCCGCTGAATATCGCCGGGCGTCGGCTGGTAGTTGTGGATCTCGGCACCCGGCTTGGTGATCGATTCCACGATGGCCGCATCGCCCGCCACGTTCTGGGCGATGTCCGCAATGACCGTGAAGGTCGTCACGGCCTTGAACTTCTCCTGTGCCGCCGCTGGCGCGACTGTCAGTGCGGCCACTGCCGCTGCACCCATCAATCCGGCCAAAGCCCGCCGCGTTATGCGGTCGACCATTCTTTCACTCCTGAACCGATTGCCCCGTCTATTTATGCGTATGCTGGTCGCGCCTCAGTTACAAGTGAGAATGAGTTGCAATTTAACCTGAGGGGACCGCATGAAAGCATATAACGCAATTGCAAAGCATTTGCAATAACGGTCATGGGAAGGTGGACGAAATGACGCTCGTCGATGTGCAAATCCCGCCTAAAGCGATGATCGGGTACAGATCCTGACCAGCATGCGCCTTGCGATCGCCTACGCCGGGTTAACCACTGGGTGACAGCCGGGTTGCAATGGCCCGCCGCTATCCGATCACAAGTGTGCCTCTCACGCAGATCGGAGAATGCAGCGGTGGCACGGCCCTCCTGGCGACGCCTAGTGCAGTGGATAGTCCTGGCATTTGCGAGCTGCGGCCTCGGTCAGCCAGCTGCCGCGCATCCGCACGTCAGGATCAGCGTCGAAGTCGTATTCGTTGTCGAGCAGGGCGCGGTCACGCTCGTGAAGCACCGCTGGACGTTCGATGAGGACTTCCGCCGCTCGAACCTTCTCGAGTTCGACAAGAATGAGAACGGCATCTTGGAAGAGGATGAGCTGGCAGCCTTCCAGCAGCGGGCGTTGGAGACGCTCAAGCGTTTCGACAGCTTCACGGTCGCCTGGCGCGGTACCGCCAAGGTTCCCCTGAAGGAGCCGGTCCTCGTGCGCTTTGACATGCAGGCAGCACGGCCGGTCTACGAATTCGATGTTGCGCTCAGCACGCCGATCCCGCTGACGGACGCAGGCGCGCTCTTCGACGTCTACGATCCCACGTATTACAGCGCATTCGATTTCCGTTCGGAGAGGACGCTCTCGATTCAAGCGGAGGAGGGCGCAAACTGCTCAGCCACGCTCATCGCGCCCGCGCGTGGAAGCACCCAGATGAAAGACTATAGGGCCTTCGTAGCCGAATTCGGTCCGCTCGCTGCGAAGCTCGTGACGCCGCGATCTATCAAGCTCACGTGCCCGCCATCCGCATTGCGCTAGTTCATGCGGACGGCAAGCTACGCTCAACAAGCGCGTTTCAGACCGGCAGCGGATTGCGCTCCGTAAAGCCACCGCGCTGATGCCAGTACGGATAGATCGGCGTGACGTTGCTGGCGGCGTCGAGCTTCGCCACCTGCTGCGGCGTCAGGTTCCAGCCCACTGCACCGAGGTTCTGGCGGAGCTGCTCCTCGTTGCGGGCGCCGACGATGATGGTGGAAACGGTCGGTCGCTGCAGGAGCCAATTGAGAGCGATTTGCGGAATGGTCTTGCCGGTCTCCTTGGCGATCTCGTCGAGCGCATCGACGACGCGGAACAGATGCTCGTCGGCGACCGGTGGAGCATACTCGGCGGTTTCATGCAGGCGGCTGGTCTTGGGCGTCGGCTGACCGCGACGAAGCTTGCCGGTCAGCCGTCCCCAGCCGAGCGGACTCCACACCACCGCACCGATGCCCTGGTCGATGCCGAGCGGCATCAGCTCCCACTCATAGTCGCGTCCAACCAGCGAATAGTAGGTCTGGTTGGCGACGTAGCGCGGGTATCCATGGCGATCGGCGGCGGCGAGCGACTTCATCAGGTGCCAGCCCGAGAAGTTCGATACGCCGACGTAGCGGATCTTGCCGGCGCGCACGAGCGTATCGAGCGTGGACAGCACCTCCTCGACCGGCGTCAGCGCATCGAAGCCGTGCAGCTGGAAGAGATCGATGTGGTCGGTGCCGAGCCGCCTCAGCTGATCTTCGCAGGTCTTGAGCAGATGATAGCGGGACGAGCCGACATCGTTAGGCGCGTCACTGAAGCGGAAGGTCGCCTTCGTGGAAAGGATGACGCGATCGCGGCGCCCCTTGATGGCCTCGCCAAGTATCCGCTCCGACTCTCCCGCCGAATAGATGTCGGCGGTGTCGAACATGGTGACACCGGCATCCAGGCAGATGTCGATCAAACGCCGGGCCTCGGCAACATCCGTGCTCCCCCAGGCGCTGAACAGGGGACCTTTGCCGCCGAAAGTGCCCGCGCCGAAACTCAAGGCGGGAACCGTGAAACCTGATGCGCCAAGACGCCGGTATTCCATGATCATGCTCCTGAGATTGTTATGTTGGCTGGCATGTGGCGCTACGCGGCGACGATTGCGATGGTCAGTCCTCGTGCTGCTGCCGCATACGGAAGGACATCACGCTGATTTGAATGAGATTTTGCGCTCCTGGAGGCGACGGCTCGTCAGCGCGCCCCAAAGGAGGTCTATCAGGGCGATAGCCTGACCGCCGCCCAGCAGCCCGTTCCGGCATCTGCAGCGGCGGAACGGTGCCGAATGCATGACGCTATTTCGGGAACCGAGCCAGTTTCTTCGCAGTTATTGAAGATACTAGTCCGGATCGACTCTATCGAGAGGTGGATGTCATGAAGCACATACTTTCGATCGCGGCAGTTGGTGCGGCAATGATCGGCGTGAGCTCAATGAGCGCCTCTGCGGCACCTGTAACCCCACCCAAAGCCCCGGCCGAGGCTACAAACCAGGCCGAGCAGGTGCACCGGCGCTACTATCGCCGCCATTACTATCGCTACTACGACGGTCCGCGCGTTTACTACGGACCGCGCAGATACTACGGCTATCGCTACTATCCCGACTACTATTACGGTGGCTATTACGGCGGTGGTCCGTATGTGTATGGCGGCGTGGGACTTCCCTTCATCGGGTTGAGTTTCGGCGGCGGACATCGGTACTATCGGCATCGCCATTGGTGAGCCGAAGTTCTGGGCGAACTGGAAATTGCCTGCCACCAGCACAATATTCCTGGTGGCGGCAACTTAGAGGAGGTGCCCGATGGTATCTCGTATATCGCCCCGTATAGTCGTGATCGCTGCAGTGTTTGCCGCGCCGACAGGCGCGGCTCTGCCAATGCACGCCGCGTCGTCAGCCGAGCGGCCGGGCATTGAGCGTCCAGGAGCGGCGGACGCGCGGGCCGCAGCTGAGGCGCAGCGGCTGCAGCGCCAGATGCAATCCATAAGACAGTCGCAGGACGAGGCAGCGCGGGCGCGCGCTACGGAGCAGCGCAGGCTCGACATTCAGCGCCGCGTCGATGAGATCAAGCCGCCGCGCTGATCGCCAATACGGCGGACGCCTCGCTTCTCAAAAGTCCGCGTCCGCCTCGCTGATGCGTTGCTGATGGCGCAGGTGTTGCCAGATGGCAAACATCACAGAGAGCGCCGCGGCGAGGAGCAGTCCGCCGGAGATCGGCCGGGTCAGGAACAGCCACGGATTGGCGTCCGTCATGATGGCGCGGATCAAGTTCAGCTCGATCTGATCGCCGAGGATCAGGCCGAGGATCAAGGGCGCCAGCGGGAAGCCGGCCTTCACCAGCACATAGCCGAACACGCCGAAGAGCAGCAGCACGTAGACGCTGCCCATGGTGTTGTTGAGCGCGTAGGCGCCGATCACGCACAACACGAGCACCACAGGCGCGAGCACCGCGAGTCTCACGCTCGTGACTTTGAGGATGAAGATCGTGCTGAGACCGATGATGAGCACCATCAACGGATGCGCCAGGATGTAGGCCGCATAGATGCCATATGCGAGACTAGCGTTCTGAGATACGAACAGCGGCCCCGATTGGATGCCATGGATGGTCATCGCGCCAAGCATGACGGCGGTGACGGCGTCGCCCGGGATGCCGAATGCCATGATGGTGACGAGCGAGCCGCCAACGTTGGCGTTGTTGGAGGACTCCGAGGCTATGATGCCTTCGGGAACGCCGGTGCCGAACTTCTCGGGATGGCGCGAAAATTTCTTGGCTTGATCGTACGCCATCATATTCGCAGCACTGCCGCCGATCGCCGGCAACACGCCGATGATGATGCCGACGATGGTGGACCACAGCAGCAGGACGGGCCGCGAAAATATTTCCCAGATGATCTTAAGGTGAGAAATTCTTAGCGTCGGCTGGGCAACGGCCGCACCGCTTCCGGTCCGCTTGGGCTCTCGAATCTTCTCCACGTCGGCCATGATCTGAGCGAAGGCGAAGATGCCGATCAATACAGGCAGGAATGGGAATCCGGCGCTCAAGAACTCCGAGCCGAAATTGAAGCGCAAGGCGTTGCCGATCGGGTCGGTACCGATCACCGTTATCAGGAGGCCAATGGCGGTCGACATGAGGCCTTTGACGAGCGAAGCCTCGGCAAGCCCGGCGACCATCGCCATCGCGAGAACGAACAGAGAGAAATATTCCCACGGCCCGAATTCGAGCGCGATTGCTGCGAGTGGTGCCGTCACGAGGATGAGGAACGCGCCACCAAGCAACCCGCCAAAAAATGATGCCCAGACTCCGAGCCATAGCGCACGGCCTGGCTCGCCATTCCGGGCCATGGGGAAGCCGTCGAAAGTGGTGGCAATGGCCGACGGTGTCCCGGGAATCCCGAGCAGGCACGCCGTGATCAGGCCACCGGCCGAACCGCCAACATACACGCCCGTCATGGCGGCCAGTCCCGCCAACGGCTCGAGCCCGTAGGTGAACGGCAGTATGACAATAATGGTCATGGTGATCGTGACGCCCGGAACGGCGCCGCCAACGACCCCCGCTAGCGTTCCCATGAACAGCGGAAGAAAAAACTTCCACTGCAGAATGGTGACGACGCCGTTTCCGAGTAGCTCCAGCATCGCTCACCAATCCGTCCAGGCGCCGCGCGGCAGGAGCACCAAAAGGTAACTTTCAAATACCAGGTAAGTGACAACCGAAGTTGCGATCGCGATCGCAGCAAGAAGTATCCACTGTTGCGGCGCCCGCGGCCGCTCCAGCACGAACTGGAAGACCGCGACGAACAGCGCCGTCGCGATACGGAACCCGATCAGCGGCAGCAACGCGATATAGCCGGCGACGATCAGGAAGGCGGCAGCGACGAGGCCGTAAGCACGGGGAGGAGCGGTGTCCGTATCAGCCTCGGGGGGGGCGGCCCGACGCTGCGCGAGCATATCCTGGACAAGCAGCATGGCGCTCGTCGCGCCAAGGAACACGAGCACGATGGTGGGGTAGAATCCCGGCCCGACCGGAACGATTGGCAGTTTCGGCAGTCCGAACGCCTGCGGCAGAAGTATCAGGCTGACCGCGAGGCCGATCAGCCCCGCGATCCCATCCCGGCCAAGCCTCATGAGGGCCTCACTTCTTCATGAGCCCGAGGTCGGCCATGATCGCCTTGTTCTCCCCGTCGATCTTGTCGAGGAAGGCCGCATAGTCCTTCTCGTTGAGGAAGGAGACCCGCGTGCCCTGCTTCTTCATGGAGTCCGCGAACTCGGCCTCGGCCGTAGCCTTGGCACAGGCCTCGGACAACTTGGCGCGCGCGGCAGCCGGCGTTCCCTTCGGCACCACGAGGCCGCGCACGACTTCGTAAACGATGTTGAACCCGAGCTCCTTCAGGGTCGGCACGTTCGGCATGTCCGGATTGCGCTTCTCGCTGGCGATGGCGAGGAACTTGAGTTGGCCCGCTTCCACCTTGCCTTTCTGCGTCAGGTTCGAGTCCGTCAGATCTATATGGCCGCCGAGGATCGCGTTCATGCGTGGCGCCAAGCCGTCGTAGGAGACGTATTTGAGCTTGATGCCGGCCGCCTTCTCGACCGACGCCGGGAAGATGTGACTGGTCGAACCGAGCGTCGCGCCGACCGTGATCTCGCCCGGCCGCTTCTTGGCGTCGGCGACGAAGCCGGCCCAATCCTTCCAAGGAGTCTTCGGGCTGGCGGTGAGTACGGACGGCGTCGCGGACACGAGGCAGATCGGCTCGAAATCCTTGTAGCTGATGTCGGTCAAGCCGGCGTAATGCACGAGGTGGATGTAGTCGTGCATGGCGTAGATGGTGTAGCCGTCGGCCGGTTAATTCTTGGCCTCTCGTGCGCCGACGGTACCGGACGCGCCGCCGACGTTGGCGATGACCACGGTCTGGCCAAGTTGCTTCTGAAGCAGCGGCGCCAGTGGGCGGAAGATGTTGTCGGTATCGCCGCCGGCAGCCCACGGCACGATCATCTTGATGGGGCGATCCGGATATTGCGCGCTGGCAGTCGCCGCGAGTCCTGCCGATAGCAGCACTGCGGCGAGGCAGGAAATGAGCTTCTTCACGCTCGCACTCCCTTTGTTGTTCCCTGGATTTTTATTTTGGGAGCACTGTAGCTCGCGGCTTTTTGACAGGCAACGCGCCATTCGCCGACCGGTGCCGCCTGATGGAGGCGCTAGCTGATCTTGATCTTGAAGCCCGATTTGACCGTCCGCAGTACGACCAAGCTCGTGTAGCGGCGGACGATCGGATTCTCCGACATCAAGACCTCGATGAACTGGTTGTATTCCTCGAGGTCGCGGACGGTGACGAGAAGCACATAGTCCGTCGAGCCGGTCACGTACCAGCCGGACTGCACCTCGTCGGCGGCTTGCAGCCAGCGTTGGAACTGCTCGAGCCCCTGTCGGTGCTCGGTCTGGATCTCGATCTCGACGAGTATGGTGAGCGTCCGGCCGACCGCCTTCGGGTCGACCATGGCGACGGTCCGCGAAATGACGCCGTCCTTCTTCAGGCGCGCGAGCCGTCGCTGCACGGCCGAGGGCGAGAGGTTGACGAGTTCCGAGAGCGCCTCGCTCGTCAGGTCCGCGTTGTCCTGCACGATATCGAGAATGCGACGGTCGAGCTGATCCACGCAGGAAACCCCGATCTAGAGCCGAAAAAGCGCGGCCAAAAGGCGTCATTTCACTATTTATCGCGGAATTGCCGCGCGAATGATCCCTAGCATGAATGGATGCAATCGCAATCCCCCCTCTCGACGGCACGGATCGAAGAAGCCCGGCGCCTGATCGATCCAGTCTTCCTGAACATGCCGTTGGTGAACGATGCGGCCCTCGATCGGGCTCTCGGCGCCGAGGTGCATCTCAAGCTCGAAATGGACAATCCGATCCGCAGCTTCAAAGGCCGCGGTACCGGCTTCTTCGTCGCGAGCGAACTCCCGAAGGGCGTGCCGGTCGTCGCAGCATCGGCGGGCAATTTCGGGCAGGGTCTCGCCTACAACGCAAAGCGTCGCGGCCACGACGTGACGGTCTTTGCGGCCCGTGGCGCCAACACGGCCAAGATCGATGCCATGCGCGGCTTCGGTGCCAAGGTCATCGTCGACGGTGCCGACTTCGACGAAGCCAAGGCGCTGGCAAGCCGCCACGCCGAACGGCTTGGCCACCTCTTCGTCGAGGATGGTGCGCACGCTTCGATCGCCGAGGGTGCCGGCACTATTGCGGCCGAAGTTACCGATGCCGTCAGCGGCATCGACGCTTTCTTCGTGCCGCTCGGCAATGGCGCGCTGGCGACCGGTGTCGGCTGCTGGCTGAAGGCAGTCTCGCCATCGACCAAGGTCATCGCCGTCGCGGCCGAAGGGGCGCCGAGCATGGCCATCTCCTGGCGTGAAGGACGCATCGCGACAACCGAGCGCGCCGATACGATCGGCGATGGCATTGCCGTCCGCGTGCCCGTACCGTTCGCGCTCGAATGCATGAAGACGACGATCGACGATGTGCTGCTCGTCTCGGATAACGATCTGCTCAGCGCCATGCTGCTCATCCATACACACCTCGGTCGGCGTGCCGAGCCCGCGGGCGTCGCCGGACTTGCGGCCCTGATACGCAACCGCGCCGCCTTTGCCGGTCAGCGCGTGGCCACCGTGATCTGCGGCGCCAATCTCACAGACCAACAGATCGCAATGTGGTTCGACTGAAAGTATCGATCACTTTACAGACAGCCGAAGGGAAACAGCGTGACGACGACGGTCAACATCAATGCCGACATGGGAGAAAGCTTCGGGCGGTATACGCTCGGCGACGACGCCAATCTGCTGAAGATCATCAAGTCCGCAAACATCGCGTGCGGGATGCACGCGGGTGATCCGACAGTCATGCGGCGAACAGTGGAACTCGCCAAGGCGAATGGCGTCAGCGTCGGCGCTCATCCAGGCTTCAATGATATCTGGGGCTTTGGTCGTCGTGAGATGCAGATGCGGGCCAACGACCTCGAGAACCTCGTGGCCTACCAGATCGCCGCGCTTGTCGGCATCAGCGGCATGGTCGGCGTGCCCGTGACGCACGTGAAGCCACACGGCGCTCTGCACAACGTGGCGAGCCGCGACCCGGATATGGCGCGCGCTGTCGTGAAGGGCATCAAGGCGATCGATCCGAACTTGATGCTCGTCTGTCTCGCGACGCTGGAGCTCGAGAAGGCCGGTCTTGCCATCGGCCTCCCCGTCGCGCGCGAGGCCTACATCGATCGTATGTACGAGGACGATGGCTCGCTCAGATCGCGCATGAACGACGATGCCATGATCCACGATTCGGAGGTGGCCGCGGCGCACGTTGTGCGCATGATTGTCGACAAGACGATCGTCTCGCGCTCCGGCAAGCGCATTCCGTGCGAGATCGATTCTCTCTGCGTCCATGGCGACGAGCCGACGACGCTGGCAACCGCAGCCGCCGCGCGCAAGGCGCTGGAGCAGGCCGGCGTGCGGATTGCCACACTCCCGGAGATGAATATTGCCAAGCGGGCCGCCGTTGGCTGAATATCCGTTCTAACGGAGGAAATGCCGAGAGCCTCGCTCAGGGGCCATCCGAGGAGTGTCCGGCAACGCTGCACGCTGCCGGGCGGGCAGACCGGCGACGCGACGCACCTATCCCTGATTGTGGGATCCGCCTGTGCCGAGCGCCAAGCTTCCGGCGACTGTTCGGTTACCTAAGCAGGGACATTGGCGTTAGGGGATACACATGACACGGCAACTGATCTATCGCACGGCCGCAGTATTTGCTGCGCTTGCCATGGCGTTCTCGTCCGCGCAGGCGGCCTGGCCGGAGAAGCCGATCACCATCACGGTCGGCTTTGGCGCAGGCGGCACGACGGACGTGGCCGCACGGGCGGTCGGAGAGCTCATTTCGAAGAAACTCGGCCAGCCTGTGGTCGTCGAGAACCGTCCCGGTGCTGGTGGTGCCGTTGCTGCTACGGCCCTCACGAAGGCCGCGCCCGACGGATACAACCTGGTCGCTATAACATCGACGACCATCGCGCTCGATCCGCAGATGACGTCGCTCGGCTACTCGATCGACGACTTCACGTACATCGCGGCAATCGGCGATTTCCCCGAGGCCTTCATCGCCCTGCCGACGCATGGCTGGAAGACACTCGCGGATGCCTTCGCCGCGAACAAGGCAAAGGGCACGGTGAACTACGCGTCGACGACCTCGCTCGATCGCATGATGACCAAGGTGCTCGGCAAGAAGGTGGGGCTCAACCTCGTTCCCGTGCCGACCAAGGGTGGTGCCGAGGCTGTCACGCAGGTGCTCGGCGGGCACGTCGATCTCGCCTACAGCTCCGGCGCGTACTATCCGCAGGCGAAGGCTGGCGCACTGTCCGTTCTGGCCGTGCTGTCCGATCGTCGTGTCGCGGGCTTGCCTGAAGTCCCGACGCTGAAGGAGCTCGGCTATGACGTATCGAGCGTCAACCTGATCCTCTATGTGGCACCTAAGGGCCTACCCGCGGACATAGCGACCAAGCTCTCGGCAGCCTTCGCCGAGGCCGGTGCTGATCCGTCGACGGTCGCGCTCATGGAGAAGCGCAGCCTCAACAACATCGTCGAGACAGGCGCTGCGCTGGAGAAGACCATTCGCGCGCACGCAGCGTCCTACAAGCAGATGATCGAGGCCGCCAAGTGAGCGGCGAAAGCCCCTCAGCCGAGCTGCGTTCGCGCGGCTCGGTGCTGGCTGAGCTTCTGGTCCTCGCTGGCATCGCCCTCATAGCCTTCGTCTGGGTCATACCTGCTCAGGTCTCCGGCGGTGGCTTTGGGTTGGATCCGGGCATCTTGCCGCGACTGTGTGCTGCCGCCATCGGCCTGATGGTATTGGCCGACGGCCTCCAGCGCCTCGCACGCGGCGTGCAAACGGAGGCCTATTCTGCAGGCTGGGCTGCGCTGGTGCGGATTGGCGTGCTTGCTGTCCTTGGCGCCATCGTTCTGCAGGTCGCGGGCGTCGCCGCAGCAGCGCTCGTAACGGTGCCTGTCGGTATGCTGCTTCTCGGCGAGCGCCGGCCGCTGCTGATCGCTGCGACGACGGCTCTGGTTGCGGGGCTGCTGTTCTTGCTCCAGCGCTGAGGATCGAAGATGAGCGATGCGCTGCTCGGCTTCGGTGATGCGCTGCAGCCTCTGAATGTCGCGTTCATCGTCCTCGGCGTCCTGATGGGCTACGTAATCGGCGTGCTGCCGGGCCTCAATCGTCCGGCGGCACTCGCGATCGCTGTGCCGCTCAGCTATTACATGACGCCGCTTTCGGCTGTTGCCTTCCTCATCGGTATCGCGAAGGCGAGTGGGGCCGGCGGCGCCACCACCGCCATTCTGATCAACACGCCGGGCGAACCCAACGCAACGGTCACCTGCCTCGACGGCTATCCCATGGCCAAGGCGGGCAAAGCCGTGAAGGCCCTGAAAGTCGCGCTCTACGGCTCCGTCATCGGCGATGTCGTCGGGACCCTGGCCCTGATCATGATCGCGAAGCCGCTCGCGGTCTTCTCATTGCGCATCGGGCCGATCGAGATGACCACGATCATGCTGATAGCGCTGGCGCTGATCGCGGCACTGGCTGGCAACTCGCTCTTGCGCGGTCTTGCAGCGGGCATCTTCGGCATTCTGCTCGCGACGGTCGGGCTGGATCCTGAGAGCGGTACGCCGCGGCTCACGTTCGGCCAGGTCGAGCTTCTTGACGGGATACCTTTGCTCGCAGTGACCGTCGGTATGCTCGCGCTGTCGGAGATGATCATTCAGGCGGAAGACGTTCTCGCGAAGCGCGGCGAGGCAGTGGCGACCGTGCCGACGACCGGCGACCGCAGCTTCAGCTGGCGTGAGTTCCTGCACGTACTGCCGACCTTCCTGCGATCGAGCGTCATCGGGACGGGCATCGGCATCCTGCCGGGGCTCGGGCCGACGGTCGCCTCCTTCGCATCTTATGCGGCCGCCAAGCGATTGGCGCGACCGGGCGAGGAGTTCGGTAAGGGCGAGATCAAGGGCGTGGCGGCAGCGGAAACAGCCGACAACGCGGTTGTTCCGGCGAGTTTCATTCCTCTGTTCGCGCTCGGTCTGCCCGGCAGCGTTTCCGCGGCGATCCTCATTGCGGCGCTGATGATCCATGGCGTGGTGCCAGGGCCCCGCATGTTCGCCGAGCATGAGCGGCTCGTGTCCGGCATCTACGGCACGATGCTCGTGACCGCTGGGGTGATGCTCATTGTCGGGCGGATAGGGCTTGTCGCGTTTGCGCAGCTCACGCGTGTTCCTGCGACGGTGATCATCCCGGTTGTGACTGTATTGTGCCTGGTCGGGGCCTACCTCGAGAGCAAATCATTCTTCGCCGTCCAGATGACGATTGGCTTCGCCATCCTCGGCTACCTCATGCATCGCTTCGACTACTCGCGCGTGACGTTTCTGATCGGCTTCGTCATCGGGCCGCAGTTCGAGCTGTCGCTGAGGCAGTCGATCATCATCAGCAACGGCGACATTACGGTTCTTGCCAAGCATCCGATCGCCCTCGCGATCATTGCCATCGCAATAGCTGCCGGGCTGTATTTCCTTCGCAGGCCGCGGGAATGAAATCGCCACGCGCCGATCAGCCGGTCATAGAAACGGCCAGCTTTCGATAGTGATCCATGCTTTTCGTTAAATGCGCCCGCATGGCTTTGCGCGCCTCGCCGCCATTGCGGCTGCGGATCGCCTCGGCAATGCGCGCGTGATCTTTCTGAATGCGCTCGAGATAGGAGAGTTGATCCCTGCGCGAGCCTTGAGCTGCGCGAATGGTCTGGCGCGGAATGACGTGCCGCCCAAGAAAGTCGAGGAAGTTCGCGTAGTGGGGATTTCGCGTCGCCTCGGCAATGGCGCGATGGAAGGCGAAATCCTCCGCAATTGCGGCGCTACCCGACGCGATCGCCTTGTCGATAGCGGCGAGTGCGGCCTCGATGCGACGGACCTCCGACGGCGTGGCCCTCTCGGCGGCAAGTGCTGCAGCCTCGACCTCTACGGCGAGGCGAAGCTCCACGATGCTCACGACATCGCCGATTGAGCTGGGGGCGCCTCTCGATCCGTCCGCAATCCGGAAGGTCGCGCGATTGGCATCTCTCGAGACATAAGCGCCACTACCCTGCCGCGTCACGACAAGGCCCTCGGCGCGCAGTGCCGCAACCGCCTCACGCACGACCGTACGTGAAACGCCCATGGCGGTCATAAGCTCGAGTTCGGTTGGCAGCCGTGCTCCAGCAACGAGGCGACCGCTGCGGATTTCGCCAGCAATTCGTTCCACGACTTCATCGACGAGGTTGCGGGACGGGCTGAGCGGCTTCAGCAGCGAGCGTGTCGACGAGGCGGCGCGCGTGCTTGACGATATGTCTGCTCATCGTACAAATTAATTATCACCTAGCTCTCCATCCGGCAAGTCTCCGACCTAGAAGCGGAACGCCGATGGTTGAAGGTGGTCCACGCCTGCCGGATATCACGGGAGCGGGCGGGAAATTGGGAGGAGCGGTCGAGATTGACCGCCATACGTCACCAGGAGATCTCCGATGTCCAAAGTCACCCTCGACAGGCGCAGTCTGCTTCGCCTGGGCGCCGGCGCTGTTGCGGCGACGACTGCCATGAAGGCAACGATCGCTTCCGCGCAGGCTAAGGTCGTGCTCAAGGCCACGGACGTGCATCCACTCGGCTATCCGACGGTTGAGGCGGTCGTGCGCATGGGCAAGAAGCTCGAGGACGCCACCAAGGGCCGTCTTTCGATCCAGATGTATCCGTCGATGCAGCTCGGCGGCGAGAAGGAGATGATCGAGCAGGCGCAGCTCGGCGCGCTGCAGATCGCGCGCATCTCCGTCGGTCCAATGGGGCCGCTGGTGCCCGAGTTCAATGTCTTCAATCTGCCCTTCGTGTTCCGCGACGTCGCGCACATGGAGAAGGTCATCGACGGGCCGATCGGCAGCGAGTTGCTCGACAAGCTGACCAAGCATCCGACGGCTGGGCTCATCGGCCTTTGCTACATGAACGCGGGTGTGCGCAACGTCTACAATTCCAAAAAGCCGATCACCAAGGTCGAAGACCTGAAGGGCATGAAGATCCGCATGATGGGCAACCCGCTGTTCGTCGACACGATGAATTCGCTCGGCGGGAATGGCGTCGCCATGGGCTTCGATCAGCTCATCAATGCCATGCAGACCGGTGTCGTCGATGGCGCGGAGAACAACGAGCCGTCATACGAGTCGGGCCAGCACTACCGCTATGCCAAGTTCTACTCGAAGACCGGCCATCTGATGATTCCCGAGATCCTCGTCTTCTCGAAGAGGACTTTCGAGGGCATGTCGAAGGACGATCAGGCGCTGATCTTGAAGACCGCCAAGGAAGCACAGCTCGAGCAGCGCAAGCTTTGGTACGAGCGCGAGCAGGAATCGCTCAAGAAAATGATCGATGCCGGCGTGGCTGTGAACGAAGTTGCCGACAGGGGTGCTTTCCAGGCCGCCGTGAAGCCGGTGTGGGACAAGTACGGCGCCGCGCACAAGGCGCTGATCGATCGCATTGCGGCCGTGAACTAGTCGCTCACGTCAAAGTCGGAGTTGCCCGTTGCGTTGGGCAACTCCTTTTCTGCTGAATAGTGAGGTCGTGAATGCGCGACGCCTATTTCCGGGCGATGGACCAGCTACACCAGTTATGCTTGCTGCTCGCCGGTACTGCGCTGGTGGTGATCACGATCATCATCCCCTACGGCGTGTTCACGAGATTTGTCCTGAACTCGGCATCTTCCTGGCCCGAGCCCTTGGCGATCCTGCTGATGATCGTTCTGTCGTTCCTTTCGGCGGTCATCTGCTATCGCGAGCATCTTCACATCGCCGTCGGCATGTTGCCCGATGTGTTGCGCGGAGCCCCGCGTGCGGCATTGGGAGTCGCCATTACGGCGACGATGCTTGCGACCAATCTTTTCCTGCTCTGGTACGGCATCAAGCTGTGTCAGAAGACCTGGTACCAATCGATCGCCGAGTTTCCCGTTGTCTCCGTCGGCGTGTCCTACCTGCCGGTCCCGATCGGGGGACTGATCTCGGTGCTCTTCGGCATCGAGAGAATGCTGAAGGGAGACTGGTTCCCGCCGCCGCCCGCGCCCGATGATGTCGTCGCGCAGACGATAACCGCCGAATAGCAGGCATCGCGCGGAGCACAGCATGGACGCACTCGTACTCATCGGCACGTTCGTTGTCTTGTGTCTCGTCGGCATGCCGGTCGCTTATGCGCTCGGCCTGGCCGCGATTGCTGCCGCGCTGTGGATGGACATCCCGCTAGAGGCCATTGCACTCAAGACGTCCGATGGCATGGACGATTTTCCGCTCCTCGCCATACCGTTCTTCATTCTCGCCGGCGCCATCATGGGCGAAGGCGGCATGGCCGAGCGCATCATCAATCTGGCGAAAGTATTCGTCGGCTTCATTCGCGGCGGACTGGCGCTCGTCAATCTTCTGGCCTCGACCATGTTCGGCGCGATCTCGGGGTCCTCGGTCGCCGACACGGCCTCCATCGGGTCAGTGATGATCCCGCAGATGATCAAGGCCGGCTATCCGCGCCTGTTCGCGGTCAACGTCACCATTTCGGGCTCCTTGCAGCCGCTGCTGATCCCGCCCTCGCACAACATGGTGATCTACTCGCTCGCTGCGGGCGGAACAGTCTCAATTGCCCATCTGTTTGTCGGCGGCATCATCCCTGGCCTGCTACTCGGCTTGGCGCTGATGGCGCTGGTGCTGATCTATGCCCACCGCAATAATCTGCCGAAGGGCGAATTCGTGCCGCTGCGCGAGGCGCTACGCATTGCGCTCGATGCCGTCTGGGGGGCGATCACTGTCGTCATCATCATGGGTGGCATTCTCTCGGGCATCTTCACCCCGACCGAGAGCGCAGCGGTTGCCTGCGTTTGGGCCTTCTTCGTCACGATGTTCATCTACCGCAGCTACAAGTGGAGCGAGGTGCCGCTGCTCATCGCTCGCGTGGTCCGCACCGTCGGCATGGTGATGATCATGATCGGCTTCTCGGTCGCCTTTGGCTACATGATGGCGCTGATGCGCATCCCGGCACATGCCGCCGAGTTCTTCACCGCGATCGCCTCCGACAAATACACGCTTCTCCTCTACATCAATATCCTGCTGCTCGCGCTCGGCACTTTCATGGATCTGGCGCCGATGCTGCTCATTTGCACGCCGGTCTTCCTGCCAGTGATCCAGAAGTTCGGCATCGATCCCGTGCATTTCGGGATCATCATGATCTTCAATCTGGGGATTGGCTTGCTGACGCCACCCGTTGGCCCGACGCTCGCGGTCGGCTGCGCGATCGGTAAAGTCACAATGGAGGCCGTGTCGCGCTCCATTATGCTGTTCTACATCCCGATGCTGATGGTGCTGATGCTCATCACCTATGTACCCGCGCTGACACTTTGGTTGCCGCGTCTGCTGCTCGGGAACTAGCGGCTGCCCTTCGGCACGGTGAGGCGAAGGAAGGCTCCGGCATCCTCACTGCGATCTAGGTTCCAGACGGCGTCGATGATTGGCTGGACATCGTCAGCACGCCAGCCGGCGGCCAGAGTGCGCAGCTTCTCCTCGATCTCGCGATCGGTCAGCGGGCGCTGGAGGCTGCCTCGCGCCGCCGCTACCGTATCGCTGAACGTCTCGCCGTCCTTCATCTCGATGCGTACGGAAGCACCCTGGACGGCGATGCTCGGGTCCTGCTCGACTTCGATCTTCGCGCGCAAAGCGAGCACGGCAGGATCGAGGACGCACGCATCGGTGTATTCAGAGAGCCCTGCTCTTCCGAGCAGAAGCCCCGCCGCCACGCTGTGCTGAACGCTCACCTGGGCTTCACGTCCCGTTGTCACATGTGGGCGGTCCGTCCGCGCAGCAAGCAGCGGGTGCCCCCGAACGACAATGCGCGCGATGGCCTCTGGCACGGTCGCATGTTTCTCGCGCAGCGCCAGAGCGGCGTCGATGACTGGATGGATAACAATGCCGCCCGGATAGGGCTTGTAGGCATTCGCGAGTAGCTCCCACGTCTCTCCGAGCCCCTGTGTCAGCGTCGACCAGTTGGGCGCAGAAGGCGCGAGCGCGTTGAAATAACCCTGCCGCCCTTCGAGCGGCGCCGCAGGCCCGCTAAAGCCCTTTTCGGCGAGCAGCGCGGACCACAAGCCATTGCGTGCGGCATTGCCCACACTCAGGCTCTTCGTTGGCGTGCCCAGGCATTCGACCAGGCCGCTCGTCTGGGTGGCTGCCCCACCGAGTGCCCAGACCATTCTCTCGGCATCCAGAGAGAGCATCTTGCCCGTACCCGCCGCTGCACCAAAGCAGCCACAGGTCGATGTGATGTGCCATCCGCGCCCGTAGTGCTCAGGCGAAATGGCATTGCCGATCCGGCACTCGATCTCCACACCGAGCGCGAAGGCGAGGAGAAGCTCGCGGCCGGAAACGGGACGAAGCTCGGCCAAGGCGAAGAGTGCGGGCGCAACCGGCGCGGTCGGATGGATGACGGTGCGGAGATGCGTGTCATCGAAATCGAAGACGTTGCCGCTCGCCGCGTTGAGGAACGCTGCACTCAGCGCATCCACGCGCTCCGTCCGCCCAATGACGGTCGCTTGCCCGCCACGCGAAAATGTCAGAAGCGAGGCGAGCGTCTGCTCGACCGCATCCTCGCGGCAACCGGCAAATGCCGTCGCGACGAAGTTCAGGATCGAGCGCTTGGCCTCGTGCCGGACGCGGTCCGGGAGCTGATCCCATTGCGTGCTGGCAATGAAGTTGCCGAAAGTTCTCGTAAGGCCAGTCGGAGGGGACATTGTTTGTTTTGCTTCTGATGAGTATTGCAGGGCGAGGAGGTAGGAGCATTTCGCTGGCACGGTTCTACCTCGTGCGCTGTCCCTTGGATTGTAACTATATCAGCACGGCAGTATGCAGAAACGCGGTATCGAATGCCTGTCAGAACGTGCAATAAGACGGGTAAGCTGCGAGTGTGCACCGCAGCAGTGCCAATCCAAGGAATCCCATGGAGCGAAACATGAAGCGTATTCTCGGTATGGTTCTCGGCGCGGCCATCGCGACATTTCCCATCACCGTTCAGGCCGAAACCAAGGAACTGCGCGTACCGCTGGGCGCGGGCGGGTTCGGCTTTCTGCCATTGCACATGATGAAGGAGCATAAGCTCATCGAGAAGCACTCGGCTGCCGCCGGCGTGCCAGTGACCGTGAACTGGGCCAACGTCGGTGGTCCCTCCGTCATGAACGAGGCCCTGCTCTCGGGCTCGGCGGACTTCATCTCGGCCGGCCCGCCGGCCTTCCTCACGCTCTGGGACCGCACGAAGGGCACGCCGATCGAGGTCAAGGCAGCGGCCGGCATGAGCTCCATGCCCATGTACCTCAACACGAGCGCCGAGCATCTGAAGACGCTCGACGACATCAAGGCCGAGGACAAGATCGCCGTCACGGCAGTCAAGGTCTCCATTCCGTCGATCATCATGCAGATGCACGCCATGCAGAAGTACGGCAAAGGCGAGGCCTTCCGCTTCGACCGCAATACCGTCTCCATGACGCATCCCGACGGCGTGATCGCCATGCTCACCGGCAACAAGCAGATCACCGCGCACTACACGTCGCCGCCCTTCCATCAGCGCGAGATCAAGGAGAAGGGCATCCGCACCATCCAGACGACCGACGACATCATGGGCGGCTCGACTACCTTCACGATGATCTCGACCACCGAACGCTTCCAGAAGGCGAACCCGAAGGTTTTCGGCGCCTTTCTGGCCGCGCTCAAGGAGTCGCACCAGATGATCGCTGCCGACAAGCAGGGCGCCGCCAAGGTCCTGCTCGACTCCATGGGCGGCAAGGGCTGGGAGATCAGCGAGCTTGTCGCCATCCTCAACGACAAGGACATCAAGTACACGACGGCGCCCGAGAACCTGATGAAGTATGCCGAGTTCATGAACAGCATCGGCACGCTCAAGAACAAGCCGGCTAACTGGAAAGAGATGTTCTTCCCAGAGATGCACGACCAGAGCGGCAGCTGACATCCGCGCGCCGCGCATCTCCTGCATGATCTCAGGGCGGGCCATCAGCGCCCGCCCTCACCGTTCCGATTGGGCCTCCTAGTAATGCATGCAATGCTCGAAAAACCCGACGCCGCTCCCCTGCTCGCGGTGAAAGGCGTCACCCTGCAGTATCGAACGCGCGATCACCTGGTCACGGCGACCTACCGCGTGAGCTTCGACGTCCATCGCTCCGATCGCTTCGTGATCGTCGGACCTTCCGGCTGCGGAAAGTCGACACTGCTGAAAGCAGTCGGCGGCTACATCCGCCCCGTCGAGGGCGAGATCCGCTTGAATGGCGCACCAATCTCCAAGCCGGGGCCGGACCGCGTGCTCGTGTTCCAGGAGTTCGACCAGCTCCTGCCCTGGAAGACCGTCAAGCAGAATATCACGTTCGCGCTCACGGCGAGCGGGCGCCTGAGCAACCGCGAAGCCGAAGATCGGGCCATGCACTACATCGGCAAGGTGAACCTGACGGGCTTTGCCGACAGCTATCCGCATACGCTTTCAGGCGGCATGAAGCAGCGCGTCGCCATTGCCCGCGGCATGGCCATGGAGCCGGACATCCTGCTCATGGACGAGCCTTTCGCGGCGCTCGATGCGCTGACGCGCGGCAAGATGCAGGAGGAGCTGCTGCAGCTCTGGGACGACACCAAGTTCACGGTGCTCTTCGTCACCCACTCCATTCCCGAAGCCGTGCGCGTCGGCAGCCGCATTGTCCTGCTCAGTGCCCATCCCGGGCAGGTGAAGGCCGAGATGAACTCCTTTGGCGCCGATACGCTCGATGATAGCGGCAAGCTGCTCAAGGACAAGATCGAGGATCTGCTGTTCGACACGCCGGCCAGCCAGAGGAGCGCCACCCATGTCTGATGCAACGTCCGGCGCGGCGCTCGCGCGGCCGGAGATCTACAACACCGTCTCCACGTCCGGCATCGGTGTCGTGGAGCGGCCGCTTGGGCTTTGGGAGCGCATCATCGGCTATGGCGCCGTGCGCAAGGCGATCCTGCTCATCCTGATCGCGCTCGCCTGGGAGCTCTATGCCCGCTGGCTCGGCAACAGCCTGATTTTCCCGACCTTCGGCGACACCGTTTCCGCGCTGGTGACGGGCATCGCCTCCGGCGAGCTCGTGCGCTCGGCCGGGTTCAGCATCAAGCTGCTGCTGCAGGGCTATGTGATCGGCCTCGTGCTCGCGGCCGCCTTCACCGCCTTCGCGAGCGCGACACGGATCGGCGCCGATCTGCTCGAGACGCTGACCTCGATGTTCAACCCGCTGCCGTCGATCGCGCTGCTGCCGCTCGCGATGATCTGGTTTGGTCTCGGCAACCCGAGCATCGTTTTCGTGCTCATTCATGCCGTGCTGTGGTCGGTGGCGCTCAATACCCATGCCGGCTTTCGCGCGGTCAGCCCCACGTGGCGCATGGTCGGGCAGAACTACGGCCTGAGCAAGATCGGGTATGTCGTGCGCATTCTCATTCCCGGCGCCTTCCCGAGCATCCTGACGGGGCTCAAGATCGGCTGGGCCTTTGCGTGGCGCACACTCATCGCGGCGGAGCTGGTGTTCGGCGCCAGCGGCGGCGACGGCGGGCTTGGCTGGTACATCTTCCAGCACAAGAACCAGCTCGACATTCCGAGCGTGTTCGCGGGGCTGCTGACCGTGATCATCTTCGGTCTCGTGGTCGAGAACGTCGTGTTCCGCCTCCTCGAGCGCAGCACCGTGCAGCGGTGGGGCATGCAGACGTAGCTAGAGTTGGAGAGAGAGATGGCTTGGCTGGCGCGCTTTTCCTTTTCTCTCTCCAGTATCGCCGTCGCAACCGTGCTATCGAATGCGGCACTTGCCGCGCCGGATGAGTTGCTTCTCGGCAAGGCGGCCGGATACCCCATAGGTACCGGCCGCACGTGGTTCTATGACGAGAGCGTTCGTGTCGGATCGTTCAGCCATCTCGACCGTATTCTGCCTCACAATACGCTGAAGAAGCCGGCGTCGCCCTCGAGCCTCGAACGCGCGGCGCGACCCCAGACGCTCACCTATCGATTTCAGCAGCAGACACTCACACTTTCCGACTTCCTCGATCGCCAGCGCGTGACTGGCCTCATGGTCATCAAGGATGGGCAGGTGCTCGCGGAGCACTACCAGTACGACCGCAATGATCGTCACCGGTTGATTTCGCACTCCATGGCGAAATCGCTAACCAGCCTCGCTATCGGCTTCGCTCTTGCCGAGAAGAAGATCAAGTCGCTCGACGACAAGGTCGCCGTCTACGTGCCGAAGCTCTCAGGCTCGGCCTACGGGGAGACGACGATCCGCAATATTTTGCGCATGTCCTCGGGTGTGAAGTTCAGCGAGAACTACGATGGGAAGGACGACCTCGCCCGCTTCACATCGACCCGAGGAAGGGACGGGACTATCGCAGCGCTCAAATTGTTCCGGGAGCGGGAAGCACCTCAGGGGACACGCTTCAAGTACGCGACGGCGGAGACCGTGGTGCTCACTGCGCTTCTGCGGGAGGTGATTGGCGGCCCCGTCAGCGACTATCTCGCCGAGCGTCTCTGGCAACCGATGGGAGCCGAGGCCGACGCCACGTGGATCACGACGCGGTCCGATGGCTATGAAAACGGTGGTGGCAGTTTCAATGCGGTTCTGCGCGACTACGGCCGCCTCGGCGTCTTGCTCGCCAACGATGGTCGCGTCGGTGACAAGCAGATCCTGCCGAAGGACTATCTGATCGAGGCGACCGACTGGCGCCGGCATCCCGAGGCTTTTCAGCCGCGCAAAGCGACGTCCTATTTCGGCTATGGCTACCAGTTCTGGACCTATCCCGCCGAGAAGCGCCGCTTCGCCTTGCTCGGCGTTTACGGGCAGTCGATCTTCGTCGATCCGGAGCTGAAGCTCGTGCTTGTCATCACCGCCGTCGCCCACAACGCGAGCGTCGGAAAGGAGAGCTTCGCCTCCGAGCGCGACGCGCTCTGGCGCGGCCTCGTCGGTACGTTCGGCAAATGGTGAGCGCCGAGCCATCGGCGATCTGAAATCTCATCAAACTATGTCTGCCCCGAACATTGCACGCTGCGTGTAAGTGCAGGACACGCGCAGCCTTTCCGTGCCCGCATTTGCGCGGTTTGACTCAAGAAATGAATTGTGGTTCATTGGTATGAACCGCGGTTCATTCTTTGAGTGCCATGGTCTATCGCCGCACACCTGCCGTCGTTACGCGCCTCGAAGACAACCGGTCGCGCATCCTGGCCGCTGCGCGCGATCTTGTTGCGGAAGGCGGATGGCAACATGCCCACGTCGCGAGCGTCGCGCAGAAGGCGGGCGTCGCAACCGGCACTGTGTATCGCTACTTCCCGTCCAAAGCCGAGCTGTTCGCGGAGGTGTTGGCGAACGTCTCGCGCCGCGAGCGAGACGTCGTAGCGGCTATCGTCGACGGTGAAGGCACGCCTTCCGTTCGTCTCCGCGGTGCGGTGGAGGCATTTGCGAAGCGCGCGCTGCAGGGGCGCCGTCTCGCCTATGCGTTGATCGCAGAGCCTTGCGAACCGGAGATCGACCGCGCGCGACTCGTCTGGCGCGGCGCTCTCTGCGAGGAGTTCGTGCGCCTCATCGAGATTGGGCAAGAGCAAGGCTCGTTCCGCGCATGCGATGCGCGCGTCGTCGGCACCTGCGTCGTCGGTGCTTTCATGGAGGCCCTGGTTGGCCCTCTCGCGCCCGAAGACTTGGGTGATCATGCAGTCGCGCAGGCGCTGATCCGAGAAATCTCGGATGCGTGTCTGGCCATGGTCGCGGTGTCTCGCCCTGCCGGTCGGTTGAGGAGGATCGCATGAGAGAAGCAGCAACTTCGTCAGCACCTTTTGCCGTCATCAATCAGGCCAAGCCTGCAACAGGCTGGAACGCCTTCATGGACGATCCGCTGCTGACATCGATCGCCCAGAAGTTCGCGCCTTGGATTCATGAGCGCGCCGCCGAGCTCGGCGCGCACGCTGGTGACGCGAACACGCAAGAGCTTGCGCGTCTCGCCAACAGGCATGGTCCGGAGCTCAGAACGCACGACCGCTTCGGCAATCGCATTGATTGGGTCGACTTTCACCCTGCGTGGCACGAGTTGATGGCACTGGCGATGCATCACGAGGTGCATGGCATTGCATGGACCTCGCGCCAGCCGGGCGCGCATGTGTCGCGCGCGGTGCTCTCCTATATCTGGAACCAGATCGAGAATGGCGTCGGCTGTCCCATGGGCATGACCTACGCGGCCTATCCAGGTTTGTCGCAACCAGAGTTCGCACCTTGGCGCGAGAAGATTCTCTCGCGACACTACGACAAGCGCCCGCTGCCACTGCACCGCAAGACCGGCGCGACCATCGGCTATGCCATGACGGAAAAGCAGGGCGGCTCGGACCTGCGCCAGACGCAGACCACCGCGCGTTTCCTCGAAGCCAGCAAAGACGGCCGCGTCTATCTATTGAATGGCCACAAGTGGTTCTTCTCCGTGCCGCAGTCGGATGGCTTCTTCACGCTGGCGCAGACGAGCGCGGGCGTGACGTGCTTTTTCGTGCCGGGCTTTCTTCCCGACGGTGCGCGCAATGCCGTGCGGATTCAGCGGCTCAAGGACAAGTGCGGCAATCGCTCCAATGCTTCGAGCGAGGTCGAGTATCACGATACCCTCGCTTGGCTCGTGGGCGAGGAAGGCCACGGTATCCGCGAGATCCTCAGTCACGCCCATCTAACCCGGCTCGACTTTGCGGTCGGCTCTGCCGGCCTGATGCGACAGGCGCTGACGCTCGCGCTCAATCATACGCAGACTCGGCGCGGCTTCGGATCGGCGCTCGCCGATCAGCCGATGATGACGAACATTCTTGCCGATCTCGCCATTGACGTAGAAGCGTGCACGCTTCTGGCGTTCCGCGTCGCGCGTGCGACGGATGCCATGGAGAGCGACGAGCAGGAACGCCATCTGGCGCGAGTCGCCACGCCGCTCGCGAAATTCTGGAATTGCAAACGCGCGCCGGCCGCCATCGCCGAAGCCCTGGAGTGCCATGGAGGCAACGGCTTCATCGAGGAGAACCCAATGGCGCGCCTCTATCGCGAGGCGCCGCTCAACGGCATCTGGGAAGGCACGAGCAACATGATGTGCATGGACGTGCTGCGCAGTCTGCGCCGGGAGCCCGCTACCGCCGATGCATTCATGAGTGAGGTCATGCGCACGAGGGGCGCCGACAAGCATCTGGACCGGTGGCTCGATCGTCTTGGTAGCGATATCGGCAGGGCGCGCAATGACGATGGCCATGCCCGCCGCTTGTGCCGTGACATGGCCAATGCGCTGCAAGCGAGCGAGCTGCGCGAGCATGGGCCTCCGCACGTGTTCGAGACCTTCTGCCGGTCTCGTTTGAACGGCGAGGGAAGCCATGTCTACGGCGTGCTCGACGGCGCGCCGGAGCTGAAGCGCATCGTGGAGCGCGCGACCGTTCTGCGTCACTAGAGGAGAGACGATGGTACGCTTCGATCGGAAAGTGGCGGTTGTAACGGGTGCCGGAAGCGGCATCGGCCGCGCCACCGCACTGGCGTTTGCCCGTGCCGGTGCGACCGTCGTTGCTGCGAACCGCCGTGCCGATGATGGCGATAGCCTCGTCGCGGAGATCGCGGCTGAGGGTGGCAAGGCTTTGTTCGTCCCGACGGACGTGACCAAGCCGGCCGACATCGAGCGGCTGATGGAACGTGCCGTATCGGAGCTGGGCGGCATCGATATCCTGTTCAACAACGCCGGCTATCAAGAACCACGCGTCGCCATCGCCGACACGTCCGAGGATGTCTTCGATCAGGTGTTCCATACGAACACGCGCGCGACGTGGCTCGGCATGAAGTATGCCCTGACGCACATGATGCCCAAGCGAAGCGGCGTCATCGTCAACTGCGCGTCCGCGAGCGGGCTGCGCAATGCCAACACGGGCTTGTCGCTCTATTCGGCATCGAAGGCTGCCGTGGTGTCGCTGACCAAGTCGGCTGCGCTCGAGTACGGTCCTGCCGTCCGCATCAATGCCGTCAGCCCTGGCCGTGTCGAGACGCCCATGATGCTGGCCTCGAAGATCGCCGACATGAGCGCTGTTGCGCAGGGCCTGCCCCTGAAGCGGCTCGGCAATCCGGATGAGGTTGCGAACGCGGTGCTGTGGCTCGCATCGGACGCAGCGAGTTTCGTCACGGGTCACGTTCTGCAGGTCGATGGCGGGTTCGGCGCGACGTGATCGCGGAGGCTGTCGGCTCGCGCTTGGCGGCGCCTTCCCGTGAGTGGTTTGGATGAACATGCGAGCTTGCGCAGAGCCGCTCGCATGTCCACCGGCAAGGCGGCTGGAGGACCACCTGAACGCCACGATGTTCGAGGGTGGAGCGCTGGGCAAGAGCCGGCGTGTCGATAAATCCGGCATTTGCTGCCGAAGACATGGGCGATGACGGCCGCATTGACGCGGCAAATGTCGGGCTCTTGCGACAATGGCCGGCCCATGGAAGAAAGGCGCGGGCGGCTCCCGCCCCAGACCTTTGGACCAACCCTACGCGGCCGCCGTCGCGGAGCCTTCCCCTTGCATGAACCCGTTGTGAGCCGTCCGCTCTTCCTGCTGACACCGCGCCAGAGCATCGTTCTGGCTATTCTGGCCGCAGCTTCAGTCGGCCATGCCTTGTTCGTGCGCTATTTCGCGATCGAGCAGACATCCGTATCGCTCGCCTGCCAGGCCGGCGCTGAGACATGGCTGTGCGCCAGCATGAGGCTCCTGCTGGCGCTCCATATTCCTCCGTCCTTGGGGATCGCTGCGCTGATCGCGGCGGTGCTCAACCTGGCGCGCCCGTCGGTCGTGCTTCTCGGATTTGCGCTCGTCGCGGCAGGGCATGGTCTCGTGATCTACAACACGTCCCTATCCGCCCTGGCCGTCGCCCTGCTACTGCTCAGTTTCGCACGCCCGGCGCCCGAGCCAGAGTGACCGCCAGCCCGAGAAGGGTGGCGCAGAACCATAGCGACTGCCAATTCGCCAGCCCTTCCGACCAGACAATGTAGGTCACGGACAGCACGATCGTGGCCGCTGTCAGGGTCTCCGACACTGCGCGTGCGGGGGGACGTTTCGTACCCGCTGTTGGATGCAAGAGCGACAGAAGCAGATAGGGCACGACCGCCGCCGTCAGTGGTGCGAAAGGAAAATCCAGATAGCGCGGGTTGAAAGCGAAGCCCAAAGCCGCCTGCACCGACATGACCATCGTCACAATAAGCAACGTGACGAGCGCGAGCTGCAGCGGGTGCTGCCGCCGTAGCGCGCCCACGGACGCATTGGCGAGCAGATCGGCAAAGGCGGGAGCTTTGATTCGGGCGCCGATGGCTGCCGCGCAGGCGAGGGGAACCCCCACGGCAATGACGATCAGCATCAGCGATCGCAGAACGCCGCTCCATCCAAGACTTTCCAAAAATGCATTCTCGATCGTCAAGCCGAGGGTCATGCCGCCAGCCGCGGCGATGGCTGCGACCGTCAATCCTGCCACCACGTCCAGCTCGGGTGCGTTGCTTCGTCGCTGGGCTATCCGGGCGGCGCCGAAAACCAACGCGGCGAACAGCACGCCGCCGAGAGCCTGCCATGGCCAATGGGGATGATTGGAGACCGGCTGCCCCCAGGCGAACTTGAAGCGGCGTGGCGGATCGGTGATGAAGCCCCAGTGGCCGCCGACAGTGCCTTCGAGGAGCCGCTTCCAAGGCTGGTCGAAAGCCTCGATGACGTTCAATCGGATGTTGCCGGCTTTGGTGCGTGCGAGGAGGTCGTGTATCACCTGCGCTTGGGCTGCAGGAGACGCGCGTGCGCCCTCCCGCATACGGCCGGCGCTCGGCCAACCGACCTCGCCGATCAGGATCTCGCGACCCGGAAATATCAACGCGACCTGCCGGTAGATGGAGACGATGTGATCGGCGGCATTGCGCGCCGGGATGGGGTGATCCTCCCAATACGGCAGGATGTGTATTGTAATAAAATCAACCATTTGCGCCAGGGAGGAATGACGTATCCAGAACTCCCAGACATCGGCATAGGTGACGGGCTGCGAGACCTGCGCCTTCACTTCCCGGATATAGCCGGCGAGCGTTTCCGGTGTGACCTCGCCCCGAAGCAGAACCTCATTGCCGACGATCAGTGACTGGACGGTCTCCGGATAGCGTTTGGCGAGGGCGACGCCCGTCTTGATCTGCCACTCGGTGCGATCGCGGCGGTTCGAGACCCAGATTCCGAGCAGAACCTTCAGGCCGTGACGCTTGGCGATCTCCGGCACCTGGTCCAGGCCGACATCGACCGAGTAAATGCGGATGCAATCGGTCAGCTTGGCGAGATGCGCGAGGTCGTCCTCGATCTGGGCGGCTGGGATATAGGTCGAGAAATCGAGTGGCGTCTGCTGTCCGCGAAAGGGTGCGTAGGACACGCACTGGAGTCGCTCGCCATGTGCGAGTGGCGAAGCCGGCATGGCAATATCCGCCCCGCGCCACCACCACGACGCGACGATGAGTGCCGCGACGGCGACGAATGAACCAACAGCTCTGTACATGCGTTAACCAAGTTCCCTTACGTGTTCCGGTGGCACGCCTTGCATTGAGACGCGCCATTTGTCACTAGCGTCGTTCTGCAATGGATGCATTTCTGACACGATTTGTCTCCCTCGTGACAGGAACACTTCCGCGCCGCAAAACTGACCAAATCGCTCCTCACGCTCGCGTGACCTGAAGAGGTGCGACTGATGCAACATACCGGATGCCATGCTGTTTTCCCTTCGCCTACTGATGTCGACGCTTGCTCTGCTCGTGCTGGTGTCGGCTTCCAAGCCGCCGCTGGCCATGGCGCAATCCGGGGATACTAAAGAGAAGACGGACCAATCTGCCGACAAGGGGAAGGACGCACAGCGCAGCAAGGATGAGTTCGCCGAGGCAGCCAAGATGCTTCCCGGGCCATCGGGACAGCCCGAGTGCGTATGGCTCGGCCGTCGTATCGTCGGGCTTCTATGGCGCGACGACATCGATACGGCGGCGCGCCATATGAGCTTCTACGATCGGTTTGGATGCCCCGGCGGGCATATTCAGGTTGCGTTCAGGTGTGTTATTAGACAAGGCACCATTGATGCCAAAGCGCCGGAGAGCCTAGCCGCACGCGCGCACGCGTGCTGGATTGATCCAAAAACGTCGCCCGAACCAACGGCGACAAATTCGCCTGGGGGCGAAGCGACCAAATAGTCAAATGCGCGTTTGTATATGACGACGCCTGTCATTCCGACGGGAACGTATGACTGCGTGAAGTTCCTTCGCTCTCTGGGATCAACTGTCCATGCGGACTATAGCTGCGATCTGCGCGCTGGTTACGTGTGTCCACGCCGGGTTCTGGTATTTCACCAGGGCCGAGCTGGCGGCCCCCGATTTTAACGATCAGTTGGCGAGCGTGTCGTACACGCCGTTCGACGGCTCCGCACATCCCGACAGCGGCACGCGCACGACGACCGAGCAGGTTCGCGCCGACCTTGCCGCGATCGCTCCGATGACGCGAGCGGTCCGCACATACTCCTCGACTGGCGGTTCGGAGCTGGTTCCGGAAGTGGCCGCCGAGTTCGGTCTCAAGGTCTCCGTCGGCGCCTGGATCGACAAGTTCGACGACCGCAACGAGCGCGAGCTCCGCGCCGTCATCGATCTGTCGCGCACCTACCGGAACGTCAACAGCGTCATCGTCGGCAACGAGACCATCTACCGTGCCGATCAGACCGTCGGCGACCTCATCAAGAAGATTCAGCGGGTCAAGCGCTCGGTCAATGTGCCGGTCAGCACGGGCGAGATCTGGAACGTCTGGCTCGAGCACCCCGAGCTCGTCTCGGCCGTCGACTTCATCGCTGCGCACGTCCTGCCGTACTGGGAAGGCATTTCCGAGAAGGAAACGCTCGCTCAGACGCTGCGCATCTATAACCAGCTTCGCCGAGCCTATCCGGGCAAGCGCATCGTGATCGCCGAGTTCGGCTGGCCGAGCGCCGGTCACAACCGTCGCGCAGCCAATCCCGGACCGTTGATCCAGGCTCAAGTGCTGCGCGAGTTTCTGAGCACGGCCAACCAGCTCGGGATCGAGTACAACATCATCGAGGCCTACGATCAGCCCTGGAAGACCTTCGAGGGTGGCGTCGGCCCGTACTGGGGCATGTACGACACCTCGCGGCAGCCGAAGTTCGCCCTGAACGGCCCGATCTTCGACCCCGACCATTGGAAGCTCGGCATTCTCGCGCTGCTCGTTGGCATCGTCCTGTCCGTCCCCATCCTCTCGATTGCCGGCGCAACATCGGCGCAGGTTGGAATTCTGGCATCGTCCGCGCACATTGTCGGCGCCTGGACGTCCTACGTCTTCGGCTTTTGGAGCGGGCACTACTTCGTGACCGGCGCGGCCATCGCCTTTGGCGTCGGCACGCTGCTGCTCGTGCCGCTGGTGATCATCGCCCTTGCCCGCATCGATGAGATCGCGGCCATCGCCTTCGGCCGCGCGCCGCGGCGCCTGCTCGGCATACCCGATGGCACTCAGCCCGCTTCGTTCATGCCGAAGGTATCGATCCACATTCCGGCGTATCGGGAACCGCCGGAGATGCTGAACGCGACGCTCGATTCCGTCGCAGCACTCGACTATCCGAACTTCGAGTGTGTCCTGGTCATCAACAATACGCCCGATCCGGCCTTCTGGCGTCCGGTCGAGGAGCACTGCCGCACGCTCGGCGATCGCTTCAAGTTCGTGCGGGAGGATCAGCTTCAGGGCTTCAAGGCGGGGGCACTGCGCCTCGCGCTTGAGCATACCGCGCGCGACGCCGAGATCATCGGCATCCTCGATGCCGACTACGTCGTCAGCGCCGACTGGCTGAAAGACCTCGTCCCGGCCTTTGCCGATCCGAAGGTCGGTCTCGTCCAGGCCCCGCAGGATCACCGCGATGGTGATCGCACCGTCATGCATCACGTCATGAACGGCGAGTATGCGGGCTTCTTCGACATCGGCATGGTCCAGCGCAACGAGGTCAATGCCATCGTCACGCACGGCACCATGTGCCTCATGCGCCGCTCGGCCATGGAGAGCGCCGGTGGCTGGTCGAGCGACACCATATGCGAGGATACCGATCTCGGTCTCTCGATGCTCGAGCGCGGCTGGCTCACGCACTACACGAACCGCCGCTACGGCCGCGGCCTGCTGCCGGATACCTTCACGTTCTACAAGCGGCAGCGTAACCGCTGGGCCTCTGGCGGCGTGCAGATTGCCAAGAAACACTGGGCGCAGTTCAAGCCGGGTGCGCGTGCGCTGAGACCCGAGCAGAAGCGCGCCTTTGCGCTCGGCTGGCTGACGTGGATGGGTGCCGAGACGGTCGGCGTCGCCGTTGCCATCCTGAATCTCCTCATGGTGCCGTTCGTCGTCTTCGTCGGCAATATCGTGCCCGACAAGGTGCTGACCGTGCCGATCATCGGGGGATTCGTCGTGACGCTCGCCCACTTCATTGCGCTTTACAGATTGCGCGTGAAGATCACGCCGAGCGCGATGATGGGATCGCTGTTCGCGGCCATGTCGGTGCAGTGGACGATCGCGCGTGCCGTTGCATCGGGACTGCTCAAGGACTCGCTTCCCTTCGTCGTGACGGCCAAGGGCGGCGCTGCGCGGCGCACGAGCGACTTCCCGGCCTTCTGGGAGGCTGTGATCGGCGCGTTGCTGCTCGCGAGCGCGGTTCTCATCTACTGGACGAACTGGGAGCGCGTGCAGGAGATCTACTTCTTCGCTGGTGTCCTCTTCGTGCAGTCGCTTCCTTTCCTCGCGGCAGCCGGGCTCGCGACACTGGAAGCCTCGCGCCTCAATCAGTTCGCGTTCTGGGTCGGTCTTCGCAGTGCCGTGGCCGGCATTGCGCCCCGCCGCACGGCGAAGCCGCTGGCTCCCGAGGGGCCTCATCCCATGTAGCTGTCACTGGCAGCCACATACATTTACGCCGCGCATTCGGGTTGACCGGACGCGCGGCGTAGTCTTTTCGGAGGGTGCTTATTCGGGGGTGCCTATTTCGCTGTGCTCGCGCCGAGCAGTGCGCCGGCAATACGCTCCGGTTCGTCGATTGCAGCAACGAGCTCGTTCATGCCCGTCCGCCACGCCTCGACGACACGTTTCATCCCGAAACGCGCGCCATCGGGATAGCACATGATGCGGAATGTGCACGCCGCGCCGGGCATGCCCACCGCCGGGATCATGACACCGCCCAACTCCTCCAGGATCCGCATCGACACGAAGGCCATGGCCTCGATCGGCACGATGCTGGTCGTGTCGTGGTTGCTCTTGAGCAGAGCAAGCTCGAGGTAGTCCTCGCCGCCGACCGCGATACCGGCGCCGGCTAGATACATCTTGCCTTCAGCTTCGCTTTGCAAGGCATCCCGAATCCCGACCGACATCCGCGCGGCTTCGCGAATGGGTTCCGGATCGAAGGCGGCTACAGCATGAGCTGCCGCAATGTACTGACCGAGCTGGGCTTCAACGCCGAGCGACAGCGCCCGCGCCTTCACAGCCTGCACAAGCTCACGCTTGCCGGCCACGAACCCGGATCGCGGGCCACCGAGGTGCTTGTCCATGGACCACACCGCGAGGTCGGCATCGGCGAGTGCTAGTCCGCCGGGCTCGTTGTGCAGCGATATGCGTGCGGCCATGTGCGCATCATCCAGGATGACGAGGGCACCGCGGCTGCGTGCGGCCGCAGCGGCGCGCTCGACCAACGCTTTCGGTAGATGGTTCTTGGAGGGCGAGATCGTCGTGATGACGATGGCTCGCGGTGCCTGCCCTCCAGCCACAGCCGCCTCGAAGGCGTCGATGTCGGTGAATTCCTCGAATGTGCCTTGAGCAACGACCACGCCCTGACGAACGGACGGATGTGAGCGATCTGCGGCGACGAGCGAAACGACGCGGTCGCCTGGCTTCAGCACCGTCAGCATGGTCGCGAGCGTCGCCGCGGTGATGCGCGTCGCGAGAAAGCCATCATGCTTCTCTGCACTGCCGCCCATGCGTGCGATGGCGAGTGGCTCCAGCTCACCCCCGGAGCGTGCGATGAAGTGCACATAGGACCGCATGGCTTCGGCGTCGCCTTCCTCGAATGGAAAGGCGCGGATGAGCCCCGTGAGATTGAACACACCGTCGTCACCGAAGCGCTTGTAGCGATCCCGAACGATGGCGTACGCGCGCTGCTGCCGGATAGACTCCGCAACCTCGCCGGTGATGACCGCGCCGCGGGCATAGCCGACCGTGGGATCGATAGCATTGCCGAAGCGATCGCGGCGAACGCTCGGCGCCGCACCCTGTGCAAGAGTGTTCATAACGGCTCTTCTCGCGACTGAGTTACTGCTGCTTGGCGGCCGGGCTCTTCTGCGCGGCTTTGAGGGCATCGAACAGGATGGCCATGCCGCGATCGATCTCGGCATCCGAACTCGACATCGGCGGCACCAAGCGAATGATGTTCTGCGTGCCCTGGTAGCCGCGGATCTGGAAGATCAGGCCATTGCTGAGGCAATCCTTGGCGACCTGGCTGGTCGCAGCATCCGCCGGAGTCTTCTTTTCCCTGTCTGTCACGAGCTCGATGCCAAGCAGCGTGCCGTGCCCACGCACGTCACCGATCAAGTCGATCTCCTTGGCCATTTCCGTGAGCGCGGCCTTTATGCGCGCCTCGATGCGCCGCGCATTGCCCGGCATGTCCTCTTCGACGACGATCTTGACGCTTTCCTCGCCCGCTGCGCAGAGCAACGGGTCCGTTGCGTGCGACCGCGTGGCGAAGTAGCCGTTCGCGACGGCCTTCTCGGCGACTTCATCGGACGTAACGACTGCGCTGATCGGCAATCCGCCGCCGAAGTGCTTGGACAACGTGATGATGTCGGGCGTGACGTTCGCGTGGAGCTGGAAGCCGAACATGTGCCCGGTCTTGCCGAGACCGGTCTGCGACTCGTCGAAGATCATGAGCATGCCGCGCTTGTCGAGCTCCTTGCGCAGCGCGCTGAAGTATCCCGCGGGCGGTACGATGACGCCGCCAGCACTCAAGATCGGCTCGCCGATGAACCCGGCCGGCTGGCTCGTGAAGTTGGCGTCCGCCAGCTCGAAGCTCATCTTCATGCAGGCAAAGCCACAGGTCGGATGCTTCAGAGCGAGCGGGCAGCGGTAGCAGTTCGGCGTCATGATCGACGACGTCGCAGGGGCAACGATCGTGTGCTTGCGACGGCTCCAGGCGAACGACAGCGACCGCGTGAGATAGGACGTCGAACCGTGCAGGCCGGCGTGGAAGCCGAGGATGTCGAGGCCCCCCGTCGCCTTGCGGCTGAGGTCAATGGCGGCCTCGATCGAGTCGCTGCCGCTGACCAGGAACAACGAGCGCTTCAGTGGCTTGGGCAGCACCTTCCCGAGAGTCTCGTGGAGGCGCAGACGTGCCGTATTGAGCATCGTATTGCTGGCGTGAAGCAGCGTCTGCATGGTGTCGGTGATCCGCTTCACGATGCGCGGATGCTGATGCCCAAGCGCGGCGCCCATCTGGCCGGACTGGAAATCCAGATACTCCTTGCCGTCGGTATCGTAGACCATCGTGCCCTTGGACCTGGCGAGAATGGGCCGATCTTCGAGGCCGCCCATATAGCTCGTCTTGACCGTCGGGAATGCCCACGTGGAGGCGATCTCCTTGGCCTTTGCGCGTTCCATTGCGTTTGTCCTTCTTCTTGATGCCTAGAATCGGAGGAAGAGCCGGTTGAAGCGCTTGCGATCTTCGAGAAGTCGCACGAGCGCGGACACGCCACGGTTGACCGTGAAGTAGATGATGAGAAGCGTCAGATAGACCTCGAGCGGCGCCGTCATCAGGCGCGCGCCGATCTGCTTGCCGATCTCGGTGAGATCCGACAGGCCGATCAGGAATGCGAGGGAGGTGTTCTTTATGGACACCACGTAGCGGCCGGCGAGTGCCGGCAGCATGTTGAAGAACGCCTGAGGTAGAACGATCTTCCTTTGGATCTGGTGTGCCGCCAGGCCGAGTGCGCGGCCAGCCTCGATGTTCGACGGTGCGATCGACTTGATGCCGCCGTGTACGATCTCCGCGATATAAGCGCCGGTGAACAGGGTCAGCGCGATCAGAACGCTCGAGAACTTTGAGATGGTAAGGCCGAGCGCCGGCGGTACGAAGTAAGCCCAGAAGACCAGGATCAGCAGTGGGACGTTCCGGAAAGCCTGGACGTAGATCATCGCGGGCAAGTTGATGGCGCGCCGCTCTGAGCTGCGCATCATACCGACAATTGCGCCGATGAGCGTTGCGCCGATGATGGCCAGCAGACCAATGGTCAGCGTGAGCGCCAGACCGCCAAGCTGCCCGCGCGTGAAGAGATCCCCAAACAGAAGCCTCTGCCAGTTCGCGAACGTCCAGACGCGTTCCCAATTATTCATCAGGCGCCGCTCCCGGGACTGATCGTGGCGGCGCGGGCCGTGATGTGGCGCGACAATCGTGCGTTGATGAGATTGCCGATGCCCACGGTAGTGAGGCAGAGGATGAAGTAGATCACAGTCACGGCGGTCAGTGCTTCGATGCCGCGGAATAGGAAATTGTCGATCGAGCGATACTGATAGGTGAGCTCCGCCACGCCGATCGCCAGCGCCAGCGACGTGTTCTTCACGAGCGATGTCGTCTCATTGAGCAGGGGTGGAATGAGAATGCGGATCGCCTGCGGATAGAGCACCTTTCGCAGCGCTTGCCCGAGACCAAGGCCGAGTGCGCGCGCGGCTTCGAGTTGCCCGCGCGGTATCGCGTTCAAGCCGGCGCGGATCACCTCGGAGAAGAACGCGCCGTGATAGATCGAAAGCGCAATCACGGCGGCGCCGAATTCGTATCCGAAGTCGCGCAATGCAAGGAACATCGGTTGCGGCAGGATGTAGGACGCCGAGAAGTACCAGAACAGAATTTGCACGACGGGCGGCGTATTGCGGGAGAACTCTACGAAGAGCCAGCAGAAGGGCTCGGCCCAACGCCAGCCGATCCACCGCAATGTTCCCATGAGGAAGCCGATGGAGATTGCCAGGAGCAGCGCGCAGCCGGAGAGCTTGAGCGTGACGACGAGACCGCTGAGGATCGCGAGCCCAGGCTCGCCCCAGAGGATGCTCCAGTCCAACTTCATGGCTTGCACCTATTGGATTCCGTACGTGCGGCGGCGCGCTCTGGCGTCGCCGCACGGCGTCACCGAGCTACTCGTCCCACTGCGGGATGCTGAAGTCGCCAAAGTCCGCCACGGTCATCTGGAGCTTGGAGCCCTTGCCGAGCCACTTGTCGAACAGCTTCTGCCAGGTGCCGTCCTTGAACTGGTCCTGCAGCAGGAAGTTGATGGTGTCGCGTGACTTGGAGTCGTTCTCGCGCACGACGGCTGCGTAATAGGCGCCGCTGTAGAAGCCTTCCTTGCCGACCAGCTCGTAGGCATCGGGATTGGGAGAGGCGGAGCGCAATCCCGCGAGCAGGATATTGTCGGTTGCGACCGCATCGACGGTGCCGCGCTCGAGCGCGAAGAACGCTTCGGGCCAATTCTGGAATGTCTGAACGACCGCCTTCGGCTGAAGACGCGGGATCTTCTTCACTGCACCAGAGCCCGCATCCAATCCGAAGCGCTTGCCATCCATGTCCGTCAGGGTCTTGATGCCGCTGCCTTTCTTCACCAGAAGGGTTTGCGGCGTATAGAGATACGGCAAGGTGAAGTCGACGACCTGGTCACGGTTCCGGTAGTGGCTGACGGTTGCGAAGATGATGTCGATGCGCCCCTGCTGCAGGAGCTGGACACGATTCGAGGCCTTCACCGGCTCGAGCTCGATCTTCACGTTCAGGCGCTTGGCAATGTCCTTGACGAGCTCGATCTCGAAGCCGTCGAGCTCGCCTTTGTCATCGACGAAGCCGAGGAATGGCGCATCATTCTTCACGCCCACGCGGAGCACGCCGCGCTCCTTGACGTCGTCGATCATAGTCTTCGTGCAACTGCACTGCGCGTCCGCAGGCTTTGAGACGCCCGCTGTCATGGCGAGGCCAACTACCACCGATAACGCTGCACCTATCGATCTCATAGAACAC
>JAEZAW010000135.1 GCA_023430315.1 Pseudomonadota bacterium
ATCATGCGGTCGATGGCGGCCTTCAGCGCCTTCGCGCGGACGGCCGAATCCTCGTAGGCGGCCTGCGCGATGTTGGCGTAGGTATCGGCGACCTCCTTGACGGTCGCCGCCGACAGCGGAAGCGCCAGCGCCAGCCACACGAGCGCGGCAGCGCCGGCAATCCATCTTCGATTCGATCCGCGGCGCACCTGCATGGCCGTTACCCCCTTCGCTGGCATTCATTCGGAGCCAACGACGACAGGCAACGACGCACGCAGCGCGGCGTCGCGGTCAGTCGTCGTGGCCCTTGCTGTGGTCGGCCGATCCGGATTGGAGCTGGCCGTAGTTCTCAGTCCCGATCGCCGCCATGAGATCCAGCTGCGTCTCGAGGAAATCGATGTGCCCCTCTTCGTCTTTCAGCAGCTCCTCGAAGAGCGCCATCGAGACGTAATCTTCTTCAGAACGGCAGAGCTCGCGGCCCTTCATGTAGAGGTCGCGCGCGATGTACTCGCCCTTGAGATCGCACTCCAGAACCTCCTTGAGGTTCTGCCCGATCATGAGCGGCGCGATGTACTGAAGATTGGGATGCCCTTCGAGGAAGATGATCCGCGTCACCAGCTTGTCGGCGTGCTCCATCTCCTCGATGGATTCGGCGCGCTCCTTCTTGGCAAGCTTCGTAAAGCCCCAGTCGTCGAGCAGCCGGTAGTGCAGCCAATACTGGTTGATCGCCCCGAGCTCCAGTTTCAGCGCCTCATTCAATATGTCGATGACCGGCTTCTTGCCTTTCATGTCGTCCTCCGCATGCGGGCAATTTAGAACGACACTAAAGACCTTAACCGGCGCGTGCCGTCAATGACTGAACTGCCCGCTCGAAGGATGTTGCACCCGCTGATCTCAGCGGCACGAAGGGTTTAGCGAATTTTCGGCATAGAACTTTCGCTCTCAGGCATGCCGAATGGCTCACGCAATCGATCGGGCAGACGACCGCGTCGCAGCCCTCGATCATGCCATCGATGCGCACGAGCGCATGCTCCTCGCCGCCATCGTGATGCATCAGCTCGGCGCCCATGCGCGCGGCGACGCGGCGCAGATTGTCGATTGCTCCGCTGCGACCGCCGACATAGAGAATGCGCCGTGCAATGGACGTCTGGACCGTCTCGTCGCAGGCTTCTGCACCGGGGCAGGCGGGTGCGCCGCTCGCGAACCTCAGACGCTGCTGCCAGCGCTGGCGTTCGAGCTGCTGCTGGAGATCGACGAGCATGCGCTCGGCGGCTCGCGCTCGCTCGCGGGCAACGGTCAGCGCCCGCTCGCGCCGGGCCGGCGGCTGCTCGCGCCGACGATGGGGTGTTACCGACGCGGCTGTCAGCGGAACCGTAGCAATCGCGCTGTCATTGAGCCTCGCTCGCGCGGCATCGCGCTCGAGCACGATCTGGCGATGGCGTTCGGCCTGACGCAGCAGTTTGGACTCGAGATCGTCGAGGCGTGCTTGAAGCTCGCTCGCACGGCTCGCATTCTGGTGCGTCACGCGACCGAGCACGTGGCTCAGCATATGGACGTCGCCGAAGATGCGCGTGCTGAGAGCGCCGGGAACATGAGCCGCGCTCATGAAGGACCAGTAGGCACCGGCCACGCGCCCACCATCGAACTCTTCTTCCCACAGCCGCGTCAACTCGGTTTCACCACGCACGGCCTGCACGCGCCGGATGATGCCTGCATGGCGCTGATCGAGCAGCTTCTGCATGGTGCGGGAGATCTTGCCGTCCTTGCCCGCCTGCTGGACGAAGTAGCTGTGGATCTCGTACGCGCGCGCACCTTCGCGCGGACGGACGCCAGCCTTGCGGCCAATTGCAATGAGATCCTCGTGCGAGAGGCAGGTGCCGACTATGGAGCACTGCAAGCCGCCCTGGATCTCCCAGATCTTGTTGCGAGAGGACACCCGCGCGGCGGGCTCGGGCTCGAGCGGCTCAGCGCGCAGATCGATCGCCGGGCGCTTGGGCCGCGCAAAATCAGCGGACCTTCTGTTTCGGTCCTGCATCGGTGGCTTGCTCAGACAGTTTCGTCAGCACCAACGCGGCGCCCGGTGCGCTCGGCCATGCGGGCGAGCTGCTTCTTCGTCGCGGCAGAACGATAGGGACAGATGAGGCCCTGCTTCTCCAGGCGCTCCATGGCAGCGTAGATCGTCTCGACGGCGACCGGGGCGCACGAGCAGCAATTGAAGCGGTGATTGAGCGTGCGATAGACGAGGCCCGGCGTCGGGATCGGCGCCTCGGGCAGGTTGAGCAGGTACAGCAGCGCCCTGTTGATGTCGCCGTCAGTGATGACGTTGCAGTGGCAGACGATCATGATACCCGCTCCGGACGGTTACGCGCACTCAGTCCGCACATCGCGCGGTTACCGTCGAGCAAGCGCATCGGCCAATCAGCCGACAATTCCAGGCCATTCTCTCTGAGCGTCGCGGCGAGCGCACACGACTGCCCCATAACGTCTTCGCAATCGCAGTTTTCGAGCAGTGCCTTCGTACAGGCCTGCAGCGCTGGACATACGCCATGTTGCATCGACGCAACCAGCGATACGGCGACGCACTCGTCCCGGCAGAACCCGCGGCACGGCCCCGGGAACACCTCGATCTCTCGCCGGCTCGCGGCCGTTATGGCGCGCACCCAGCAGGAGAGATCACCGACGATGCGGCGCGCGGCCTTGGGGCCGAGCTCACCTTCGAAGAGGCGCCATGCCTGCTCCCAGCAAGCGATGTCGCTCGTCTGGTAGCCCGCGACCCAATGGCGAAACCCGAGCGCGACGAGCCTGTCGGCGCCGGAGAGATCCGGCACGTAGCTGAACCGCGCCGGTCCAGCCACCCCATCGTCCCGATCCTTGACCATCGTCGTCATGACGCCACTGCCGTTCGGAGGTCCATAGTTCGCAAGACCGGCTCAGGTGTCGGGGCCCGCGTCGAACTTGACCTTGTCGATCAGCTCAGAGGCCTTCTTGCGCTGCGCCGCGACGTCGGCGAGCGGGATCTTGTCGGGCGGCAGCTTGCCCCAGCTCTGCACGAGCTCACTCGGCGACACTTTGGGATCGATCGGATACTCGCTGTTCGCCTCGGCATAGAGCTTCTGGCCCTCGTCGGAGGCGAGGAACGCCATGAGCTTCAGAGCAGCCGCTTTATTCGGCGCAGACTTGATAAGCGAGACGCCGGAAACGTTCACGTGCGTGCCGGCTCCAGCGGCGTCGGGGAAGATGATACGAACGCTGTCCGCCCACTCCTTCTGCTTCGGATCCTTCAGCATCGCCGCCATGTAGTAGGTGTTGGCGATGGCGATATCGCAGAGACCGGCCTGTACGTCACGCACCTGCTCGCGGTCGCCACCAGCGGGCTTGCGGCCAAGGTTGTCCCTGACGCCCTTGAGCCAGGTCTCGGCAGCCGCCTCGCCCTTATGAGCAATCACCGAAGCGACCAGCGACACGTTGTAGACGTGCTGGCCCGAGCGAACGCAGATCTTGCCCTTCCACTTCGGATCGGCGAGCTCCGCGTACGTGATGCTGTCCTGCTTCACGCGCTCCTTGGAAGCATAGACCACGCGACCACGCAGCGTGAGGCCGAACCAGTGACCTTCGGGATCGCGGAAGTTGGCCGGGATCGCCGCGAGCTCCTTCACGTCGGACACCTTCACGCCCTCGGTGATGCCGCGCTCCTTCGCTTCGGTCAGCCGCCCGATATCGACGGTGAACAGCACATCGGCCGGGCTGTTGGCGCCCTCGGCCTGGATGCGCTCTTCGAGACCGGCATTGGCGAAGACGATGTTCGTCTCGATGCCGGTCTTGGCCGTGAAGGCCTTGAGCAACGGATCGATCAGCTGCGGCTGGCGATATGAGTAGATGTTGACCTTCTCGGCGGCCGAAACGGCGCTCATGGTCATCGACGAAAGTGCAACGGCTGCAACCAGCGTGCTCGCGCAGCGGGGAAGTGTCATGTCAGGCTCCAGTGTCTCGGGGGTCAAGGCCCCGGGTCTGAGCGATTTAACTGTACTGTATAGGTAGACAAATACCTGTCGCCGCGCCTCTGTCAAGGGTGCGGATCAAACATCTAAGCACTTGGAATTCTTCTAAATATAAACTGCGGAACCAGGCTTCGCCCAACCCTAGCGGAAGCGTCTTGCAGATCAGGATTTTGGTGGCGATGAGCGCGGTGTGCGCGTGCTGCGCACGACGCGCGCAGCGGCACTCTGCAGCGTCTTGCGGGACGATTTGCCGCGAGGTTTCGCAGGTGTCCGGCTACCGCGCTGCGCGGGCTTCGCCTTGTCGCCCGCGACCGATGCTTCGCGCGCGACCATGTCGGCAAGCGAATGGCGATCGAGAACGGCGATGAAAGCTTCGAGCGCATCGTCGAGTACACGCGTGACGCCCGCACCCGTATCCGCTGCCGGCTCGGTCGATTCCATCGCGCGCACGATATCGCCGATGAAGATCGTGTCGGCGGAGCGGCTGAGCCGGATGCCGCCGTGGCGCCCGCGCACGGCGGCGGTCAGGCCGCTGCGCGACAGAATGTGCACGATCTTGAAGACATTCTGCATGGTGATGTCGAGCGAGGCGGAGAGGTCCACGACCTTCACCAGCTCACCCTCAGCGCGCGCGCACGCGATCAGGATCCGGATGGCATCGCCCGTCGATTTATTGAGCCGCATAGAGCCAAACCTCTGAAATGCGCATGCTTGCCAATCCAGACCAAACTCACCTTCAACTCTCGCCCCACGCCCCAGGAAAGGGCCAGCGGCCGGGAATATCTACCGCATATACAGCCGCTTGGCGAGGCGGACTAGACGTGTGACGCGATCGTCAAATCCTGAACTGCCGACCTGTGCGGCTACTTGGTCAGGATCAGCTTGCCGTTCGCAGTGACGCGAAGGCGGTAGTCCGCACCGTTGTGGACGATAATCGCCTCGCGCCGCCCGCCGAGAAGCTCGGCAAGCTCGATACGAAGCGGTGCCTCGCTGCGGGTCGGGCCCGCAACGTTGGTTTGAGCCCGCTCCGGGCCCTTCGAGGTCATTACCACGTACTCTCCAGCTCGCATTGCCGTGCATCCTTCATATACTTGACTCAATCGGTCAAGAAAAATACGTATCAGCGGCGCTGAGTCTGGCGGTCGATGCCCATGCTAAGATCGCGGCCGTCGGCTGTCCCCTTTGTGGGCGCGAAACCGCCCCAAGGAACTGGCAAGAAATCACCCGCTGGCGTACGCGCCGAGCGCCTCACAAGGAGTACGCCATGTACATCGCCATGAACCGCTTCCGCGTCATCAAGGAGCGGGCTCAGGACTTCGAGCAGCTCTGGCTGAACCGCGAGAGCTATCTCCACGAGATGCCGGGATTCGTCGAGTTCCATCTGCTCAAGGGGCCGGAGGCGGAGGATCACCAGCTCTACGCCTCGCACACAGTGTGGCGTACCTACGAGGATTTCGTCGCCTGGACGAAGTCGGAGGCCTTCCGCAAGGCCCATGCCCGCGCCGGCAACGAGACGACCAAGCCGCTCACTATCGCCGGGCCGCATTTCGAAGGCTTTCACGCTCTCCAGGAAGTGAAAGCCGACGGCACGAAGCGTGTCCTCAAGGCGGGCTGAAAGGCTTCGCCTATCCGCCTCTCTCGACTTACGGATTCCGCCGATGAGCACGAGCACGGCCGCTGCCCCCTTAGAGCCGCTGAAAGACCGTCTGGAAAAGAACCTCGACGGCATCATAGAGCGCATTGCGAGCGAATACGGCGTCAGTCCGCTGGAAGTCGTGGAGCAGCTGCCCGGACGTCATCGGGCTCTTATCGACGGCGCCAAGCATTTCGCTCCCGTGATGGAGGACATCACGACCTGGGGCGAGGTGCTTTTCATCGTGCACACGCCGGACATCGTCCTCGAATGCGTCGGCGAACTTCCGCCGGGCAGCTTCAACCATGGCTACTACAATATCCACGGCAAGAGCCCGATCGGCGGCCACATCCGGGCCGAGAACTGCGCACGGATCGCGTTCCTGTCGCGCCCGTTCATGGGACGGCCATCCTGCTCGGTGCAGTTCTTCAATCGCGCCGGCGAGGCGATGTTCAAGATCTTCGTGCGGCGTGACGAGAAGCGCGAGCTCCTTGCCGATCAGCTCGCGAAATTCGAAGCCCTCCGCGCCCGCCTCTCGGCCTGAGTTGCGTCGCGCTGTTCTCCTCTGAGCAGCGCATCGCCTCATCACGAGAACAAACGATAAACTTCCCGTCGACGGAAGTCGCGAATCAGCGCATGTTCTTTCTACGTTCTCCGCCAATCCAGAAAGCCACGGACCCCGCCATGCGCACCTTCCTCGTCTCCTACGATCTCGCCAATCCCGCCATGAACCAGCCCTACCTGGCCGATGCGATCATGAGCCTCGGCGAGGCCTGGGCGCGCCCGCTCGCCAATGTCTGGTATCTCCGCACGGACACCGCCCAAGAGGCCATCGAGGGCCGTCTCGCGCGCCTTCTCGACGAGCACGATGGGCTGCTCGTCCAGGGCGTGCGTGAGGAAGCGGCCTTCCGCAACACGGGCCTGCGCTGGTTCCGCCGCCGTCGGCGTGAAGAGACGCAGGACACGAGCAATGTCGTCGCCTTCCCGGCGCAAGCCGAGGCGTTCCCGCAGGGTGACGTGCTGGATGAGCCGGCGCCGCTCAGGGTCGCCAGCTGAGGAAGTTGGCGATCAGCGCGAGACCGAGGCGCTGGCTCTTCTCAGGATGGAACTGAGTACCCGCGAGGTTGTCGCGCGCGACCATGGCCGTGACCGGGCCGCCGTAGTCGGTCACGGCGACGAGGTCGGCCGGATCGGCCGGTGTTAGGTGATACGAGTGCACGAAATAGGCGTGCAGCCCATCAGGCCCCGTCGCGATGCCATCGAGCAGCGGATGTGGCCGGCGGACGTCCAGCGTGTTCCAGCCCATGTGCGGGATCTTGAGCGACGGATCCAACGGGCGGATCGCATCGACCTCGCCATCGATCCAACCGAGCCCCTCATGCACGCCATACTCGAGCCCACGGCTCGCCATGAGTTGCATCCCGACGCAGATGCCGAGGAACGGACGGCCCTTCTGGCGCACCGCCAGCTCGAGCGCATCGCGCATGCCCTCGACACGGTGGAGGCCCTGAAAGCAGTCGGCAAAAGCGCCGACGCCCGGCAGCACGACCCTGTCCGCTGAGGCGACGACATCCGGATCGGACGTGAGCACGATCTCGGCGCCGGAGCCGCCCTCGCGCGCCGCCCGCTCGAACGCCTTGAGCGCCGAGTGCAGATTGCCCGAGCCGTAATCGATGATGGTGACGCGCGCCATGACGGCCTTATCTACCGTCGCGCACCAAAAGGAAAGGCCGAGCGCCAGGCACCGGGCTCATGCCGCACGCCGCCGAGCGGCAGCGATGCCTCGCCGCTGCCGGTAATCTGAGACACCGAGAGCGTTTCGGGACGCAGCAGCGGCTGATCGGGCAGCCATGAATCGAAGAAACGCCGCTCGCACTCGACGACGTCGCGGCCGGATACGGTGCCGATCATCTCCCAGCCGCGGCGTTGCAGCGTCCAGCGCTCGATCGTGTCCGCCTCGAAGCCAACCAGGATGTGTAGCGCCAGCATGATCAGGGACTGGATCTGCTCGCTGATGCCGAGCGCGTTGGCACCGAAGCCCAATGCCGCGACGATGACCACATAGATCAAGAGTGCGAGCCAGAAGCCGCGCAGCAGCAGCCAGAGTGGTGCGAAAATCGCGGCGCCCCAAGAGAAGCCGTCACGCACGAAGCGCAGTGACTCGGCGCGATCCAGCCGGTCGGACGGCGGGTCCTTGGATTCATGCACGGTATAGACGCGCAACGCTGAACTCCTCGCGTGCAGTCTTCGACGAACGGTCGACGGACACTCAGACCGAGAGCGTACCCTTGGTCGAGGGAACGCGCTGCTCCTGGCGCGGATCGATCGCGATCGCCGCCCTGAGCGCGCGGGCAAGACCCTTGTAGCACGTCTCGGCAATATGATGGTTGTTCTCGCCGTAGAGATTAGCGACGTGCAGCGTGATGCCGGCGTTCTGCGCAAAGGCCTGAAACCACTCACGGAAAAGCTCGGTGTCCATCTCGCCGAGCTTGGGCCGCGTGAACGTGACGTCCCACACCAGATACGGCCGGCCCGAGACGTCTATCGCGACCCGCGTCATGGTCTCGTCCATGGGAAGGTGCACGTCTGCGTAGCGCGTGATCCCGCGCTTTTCGCCGAGGGCCTTGGCGAGCGCCTGGCCGAGCACGATGCCGCTATCCTCAACCGTGTGGTGGAAGTCGATGTGGAGGTCGCCCTCGGCCTTGAGCTCGATGTCGATCAGGGAGTGGCGGGCGAGCTGCTCCAGCATGTGATCGAGGAAGCCGACGCCGGTCGCAATGTCATAAGCGCCGGTGCCGTCGAGGTTGAGGCTCGCGGAGATGCGCGTTTCCTTGGTCTGGCGGTCGATCGTGGCCTTGCGGGCCGCTGGCGTCGTCATCGGGGTATCCTGGTTCATCATCGACCTTGGGTTGCTGATCCCACGGGTCGATGGCAATGCCACGCAGATGTGGCAATAGGGGCGCCGCCGTCAAGGGCGAAACCCTGCCTTTTCATTTACTTCCAAAAACTACAAGAATTTGTAACGCGCTCTCTCTTAAGCATTTTTGACGCCCCGATTTCGGCCGAGCACCAGTCGGTCGTACTATTGCAAAGGTCGGCCCCTACCAGCTCGAAAGGCAATAGCCATGAGACATCTATTTTCAATCGGATTGGTAAGCGCAGCGATGGTCGGCATTGGAGCAGCGGCCGCTTCCGCGGCACCGCTTTCACCGTCGGCAGCTTCGCTCGCAGCGAAGAACTACGCTCAACAAGTGCAATACGAACTCCGCTATCGTGGCAGAAACTACGGCAACCGTGGTGGAAGCTACCGCTACCGTGGCCGAAACTACGTTTATCGTGCCCCAAGCTACGGCTATCGTGGCAGCGTCTATGGCTTTGCTGGCGAGCGATACGGTGACCGTGTCTGGAGCTACGAGAATTTTGGGGGGAGTTACGGCTATCTCGGAAGCTACGGCTATAGTCACGAATACTATGGCTCGCGACCCTAGTACGCGCCGACGTACGCGGCGGCGAGAAAGTAATCCAAGCAACCGACGGAACGGATCTATGTTTTCTGATCGTCGCCAGCGGGGGCTGCCCGAGGTTAGATCAGCGAAATAGTCGGATCGGCGGTTGTTACCCCGGCAACTTGCTGAAGTGTTGATCAGGCGTTGCTGCCGACTTCGCGGATCGTCGGCCGTTGCTCGTCGTATCCAGCCAGAAGATCGCCCACCGCAGCCCACGACCGATAGGTGTCCCGGTCCTGCTGCTTCAAGTTGCCTTCCAGCGCGCGCATCTGACGCTGCATGAGATGGTCGGCCTCGCGATGTCCATTGTCCGGCGCGCCCGCCGCGTCAAGCTCGTCGAGGAACTCGCGCAATGTCCGCTCGAGTGCGCCGTCAGGCAGCAGCATAAGCATGGGAAGCGCCTCATAGATCTTGTCGGCCGCCTCCTGAACGACGTCCTCGGTCGATGAATCGTCGCCAGCAGCTTCCTCCAAGAGGCTCTTCGTCTCGCTGTCGAGTTCCTGGCGCAGGTCATGCTCAATCTGCTTCATACGGCGACCGAGGACCGTCTGACCCTTCATCAGTCCTTCGAGCGCTGCGCCCGCGTTCCGCGGACGATCATCGTACTCTGTGAGCAGCCAGAAAACCTGCTTGGCGTTGATCTCGAAATCGAGACGTTCGAGAAGCGCGTTCATATGCTCGCCGAGCACGACACCTCGGGGAGGATACTTGCTCTGCGCAAGATCGCTGATCCGGTGCGAAAGGCCCTGGTGCGTGAGACTCTTCGGCAGCGAATCGTCGCTCGTCAGTTGCGGGCGCACTTCCTGCAATGCCCTGCTGCGAACCGAGCGGTCGTCCCGGATGGCTGGCGGCGTCGGCCCGCGATGACCGCCGTATTCGCCGGCGCGGATCATGAGCAGGGTCTTGTAGAAGTCGCCGCTGACGAAGTAATGCGGGCCATTAGACGGCTCTCGCAGCACAGATCCCGAAACTGTTGCACCGGCTCCGAGCACGCCGCGAATGAGACGCTGCCGTGATGCATCCGAGAGCGCCTCGAGATTCACTCCAGCCGCATAACCGGGGCGATCCGAGATCGGCAGCAACTCTTCAATGACAGCCTCTGCATTCTCACTAGGCTTCGGCAGAAGCGCGACACCGATCACCTTCACCAAATCACGCCGCGCGGCCTCGTCGGCCTTCTTCGGCCACTTCTTCTTCTGCGCAATCGCGATGTAGCGCGAGAGGCCGGTCTTCATCTGGAACTGCGTGCGGCCATCACCGAACGGACGCACGGCACCGATCGATGCGCCCGCCGTCAGCACGGCGCGCATGTCGTCGGCGAGCGGGTCGTTATCGTCGATCCAGATCTCGGCGGTATATCCGCCTGTGCCTGCTATCGGCCTCTGCGCTTGGAGTAGCGCAGAGAGCGTGCGCGCGGGCTCAGCCGTCTGCATGAGCGTCGCGTCGATCGCCGCTTCGAGCTGCTCGGGTGTGAGATCGTTGACGCCGTCGAGGTCGGTTAGCGGCGAGCGCACAGCACCGGCTCCAAACAGCGCCGCCATGAGGATCAGCGAGTCCATGCCGATGGCGATGGCGAGCGCGAGGTAGGCGAGGCGGTTGCCGTCGGAGAAGGCGTTGGCGCTGACGACGAACTTGTGCGCTTTGTCGTCACGCGAGAGATCGAGTGCGGAGAACCGCGCCGCGAGCGGTGCCGCCTCGCGCGAGGCGAGACCCGAATCCTGAAGGCATTTGCGGCCGAACGACAGCAGGCCGTCCGTGCCGCCGGTCTGCGGGAGACGGTCACCACCCGAACAGTTCTGCGCAAACGCGGCGAGGCCAGCGTTGAGCGCGAAAACCGGCGCCGCAGCCTCGGTCGCTTGCTTGGGATCGCAATCGATGGCAGCTGCCTCGTTTCGGAGCGATGCGACCTTCATGCTAACGCCCTGCATAGTTGTGCAAAAGGACTGCAGACCGGCGAGCGTCGCCTGCTCGGGCTTCTGGCGGAAGTTCTGACGCTCGCGCTCGAGGGCGGCGGCCGTCGCCGAGGGATCGGACATCTCGTGACGGTCGCCGGTGCCAGCCGTTTTGGCGACGGCGATCATGCGCTGCGCCGTCTCGGCTTCACCGATCAGCTTGGCAAGATCGCCATCGATCTGGGAGACCTCCGCCCGCGCGGTCGCGATGCGGCGATCGATGCCGTTGAGGCGGGTCTCGTGGCCTTTCAGACGCTCGCGCGCGACCTGCATCTCGGCCTGGATCTTGCCCTCTTCCTCACGCGCGGCACGCCAGAATTGCCCGCGGCCCGACTTGCCGGAGCCCTCGACGCCTTTCTCTTCGGCAAGCACCTTGGCGCGCTGCTCGTCGAGCCGCTTCTCGATGCCGCTGACGACGGCTTTTTGCTCCTGCACGGCGACGGCAACCTCGGGCCGTTCCCCTGACAGGCGCGCAAGCTCCTCGGTGAGTGCGGTCTTGCGCTGCGCGAGGCCAGCCTGCCCGCCAGAGGCATTGGCGCGCTGCTCCTCGAGACGTGCGATACGGCTCTCCTGATCGCGGAGCGCGCGCACCATCTCCTCGCGGATCTTCTCGGGCGCACTCGTAGCGAGCCGCGCGGCCTTGTCGAGCTCGTGCTCGTAGGAAGCCCATGCCTGGGACTTGAAGAGGCTCTCCGCTTCCGTGATGCGTCGGCGGGTCGCCGTCTCGCCGATATCGGCGACGATGCCCGAGACCTGATTGATCGCGCGGATCTCGGCGGCGCGCACGCGCTCTCCGGCCGGGAAGATCGAGTCGAAAAGCGAGATGTAGGAGAAGAAGACGCTCGTACCGGCGCAGGCGAAGAACATCACCCAGAGGATGGCGTTCCCGAACACGATCCGAAGCCCGTTCGCATAGTCGCCAATGATGCCGCCACTGCGCGCCATGAAGAGCGGCCCGATCAGCATGACGGCTACGGCGACGAACGCGACCTGCTGGACGAACTTGTCCTGCGCGGCGAAGCCCCAGATGGGGCGGCTCGGATCGAGCAAACCGAAGTAGAGCGCAATGAGCAGCGCCGCCGCTCCGAACATGAGCCCGCCGACGACAAGGCCTGCAATGCCGCCCGACACGCGCCTGATGACGCCGCCATGCGCGGCCTTGGCGCGGCCCGCGGCGAGGCCGGCGGCGAAGCTTTCGCCGATCAGCCAGGCGATAATCAGCATCACGCCTTGGATGCCGAAGGTGATGAGTAACGAGAGGATCGGCTCGCCCGTGAACTGACTCATGCCGTCCCAGGTGCGGGACCCGGCAGCCACGGAGAGCAGGAAGGCGCTGATCGCAAGGACCGTCAGCTGCCAGTTGGTCGTGAAGGCGGCCGTGATCGTCTCGGCAAGACCGCCGCGCAGCATCTGCGCAGCCACCTTCAGCGTGACCAGGACACCGATAAGGACCAGGGCGTTCCAGAGAAATTCGGACGACGACAGCCACCGCGTGACCGCGACCAGATCAACGTCCGCCATCCGCTTCTCCGCTCACCCTACCGGCGCACACGCGCACGTTGCCCTCGGGCAGATGTTAACCATGTCTTGGGGCGCTTTCACGCCTAGATTGCGGCCCGTACGTGACCGGAATCGCGGCTCAAACGTGGTTAAGGCGCGATTTCCGTCGCGACCTAAGCGGGAAAATTGGCTGCGCAGAGCGGAAACGATACGCGATCAGCAGCGCTCGAACAGCGCGGCGAGGCCGAGGCCGCCGTTGGCGCCGAGCGCCGCAACACCGTAGCGAGGGCCACGCGCGCGCTCCGCATTCCGCACGAGGCGTGAGAAAAGCCGCGTCACGAGAACCGCGCCCGACGCGCCGAGCGGATGGCCGCGGACGACGGCGCCGCCGTCCGGATTGACCTTCGCCTCTTCGAGGCCGAGCTGCCGACAGAGCGCTATCGCCTGCACAGCCGAAGCCTCGCTCAGCTCGAAAACCGAGATCGTGCTGCGGTCGAGACCATTGAGCCGGCCATAGAGCTTCTGCACGGCTGCAATGGGGGCCTCGGCTTCCTGCCCCGGCTCCACACCGAGCGCTGCGTTGACCACTGGCTTCAAGGCCGGCGGCTTGCCGCGACGCTCCCATTCGGCCTCGGAAACGGCGACAACAAATGCCGCGCCGTCGTGCAGCGCGCTGATATTGCCCGTCGTGAGCGTGCCTTTGTCGCCGCTGATCGGCTCCAGGTCGGCAAGGTCAGAGACGTCGGGACCGACGGCGCTCTGATCGCGCGCCTCTTCGGTCGTCGACCTCAACGGCACGATCTCGCCGACGAAGCGTCGGGCTTCTCGCGCTTCGTTCGCCTTGGCGTGCGAGGCGAAGGCCCAGGCGTCCTGCGCGGCTCGGCTGATATCGAGGCGTCCGGCCAGTGCCTCGAGCGAAGTGTAGGGCACATGCTCGGCCATGGGCGGCGCCCCCATGGGTTCCGGCCGAATGAAGTGCGGTGTCTGAAAGAGGCTTCGCGGCTTGGCAATGCGCCAGGGTGCCGTCGACAGGGACTCGACGCCGCCGGCCACGATGATCTCCGCCTCGCCCGCTGCGATCCGACGGGCGGCCGACAGGATGGCCTCGAGGCCCGAGGCACACTGCTGGTCGATGGTCGTCGCCATGGCCGCGACGGGAAGACCCGACGCGAGCGCGATCAGGCGGGCGGGATTGTCGCCGGCCGTGCAGTTGCCGACGATGATCTCGTCGACCTGCTCGGCGCTGACGCTCGCGTCCTTGAGGACCGCCTCGACGACCGGCGCTGCCAAATCCTCGACGCGACGGAGCTTGTGCAGTCCGCCGATACGCCCAATGGCCGTACGGCGCGCCGCGATGATGTAGACGGGTAGGCTGCGCATCTCAGAGACACACTCTCAATATAGACGGCCGCCCCCCTGTGGCCGGGACGGCACCCGTATCCCACGCAATGGACACGTAATAATGAGCATAATCGGGCGTCATCTAGGCAGAACTTGTGGACTTTTTGACCGACAGGTCTGCGTGTGCCCGGGGCAGCACAACGAGCGCACAGGCGGGTTGCCCGTGCTGTACTTGAGACGCAGGCCAAAGGGTGCCAAAAGTCGCCCCGGACCATCGGACAGCGATGGGGCGCGTAAAACGGGAGAGAAATCATGGATCGCGAGTTGTGGGAGAAGGGCCTCAAGGCACGCAAGTCGACGCTCGGCGCCGAGTACGTCGAGAAAAGCCTGTCGACGGCGGACGCATTCAATGCCGATTTCCAGGACATGCTGAATGAGTTCTGCTGGGGCAAGATCTGGGGCGACTCGACGATCCCGCCGAAGATTCGCTCGATGATGAACCTCACCATGCTTGCCTCGCTCGGGCGGATGCACGAGTGGGAGCTCCACCTGAACGGCGCCCTGAACAACGGCGTGACGCAGGACGAGCTGAAGGCGATCCTCCACCAGATCGCGATTTATGCGGGCTTCCCCGCGGGCGTCGAATGCTTCCGCATTGCCCGTAAGGTGCTGGCCGAACGCGCCGCCAAGAAGTAAGCCCTGTGTGCCTATTGCCATGCGCGCCCAGGCAAAAGCTGCGGCGGTGCGCATCGGCGATTTGCAGTCCGACAACCTCAGCCGCACTGAGAGAGACCGCGATGACCACCGCGAAGACTGGCCGCCCGCCCCAGGACTGCAAGGATCTCGCCGAGGTCCGCGTCGAGATCGATCGCTGCGATACGGCGCTCGTCAGCATGATCGCCGAGCGCTTCGGCTACGTGGAGCGTGCCTGGCAGATCAAGCTCGGCCTCAATCAGGAGGCGAACGTGCCCTGGCGAAACCAGCAGGTATTCGACCGGGTGCGGAAGCTCGCCGAGGAGAAGGGCATCCCGCCCGATATGTGCGAGGCGCTTTGGCGTCAGATGGTCGGCTGGTTCATTCAATACGAAGAAGAAAAGCTCAAGGACGAGATCGTAGCCAAGGCCAAGAAGAGCTGACGCGCATCGACAGGCCCGCTCCGGTGTCCATACTCAGCAGTATTCCCCCCGACCTGATCGAGATCATCACCCACGCGGTCATGAACCCCGGCACGATCGTCGCCGGCTATCTCATCGGTCGTCGCGCCGACCAGCCGCAGAAAATCATTGTCGGCGCTTTCGCTGCCGGCGTCGCTGGCGTCCTCTTCGCATGGATCGTCATGAAGATCGGGCTCTCGCCCGATAGCCCGCGACTGTTCCCGGGCATCTTCGTTCTCTCGTTCATTCTCGGTGCGGGCTGGACCTGGCTCGGCTATTTCGCCGGCAGGTCGCGGCGGGGAGAGTAGGCGTAGCGCCATTCACCCCGGCCGCGTGACCGTCACCTCGTCGAGGACCACGCGGCCGTCGTCGATATCCGAGAGCAGCCGCCGCATGATCTTGCCTGAGGACGTGATTGGCACACTCTCCACGAACTGCACACCGCGCGGAATCTTATAGGCCGCGAGATGCTTGCGGCAGTGATCGGCAAGCTCCTTGCCGCTCGCCGTAGCACCGGGTTTCAGCATGACATAGGCCTTGGCGAGCTCGCCCTTGGCCTCGTCCGGCACGCCGCGTACGGCCGCAAGCGCGACCGACGCGTGGCTGCAGAGAATGCGCTCGAGCTCGGCCGGATAGACGTTGAAGCCGGCAGTGAGGATCATGTCCTTCTTGCGGTCGACGATCGTGTAATAGCCGTCGTCGTCGACGGTCGCGATGTCGCCGGTGTGCATCCAGCCGTCCGGCCGGAGGGTATCGCGTGTGCTCGCCGCGTTGCCATAGTAGCCGTCCATCACCATGAGGCCCTTGACCATCAGCTCGCCCCGCTCGCCGGCCGGCATCTCCTTGTCGGCATCGGTGACGTCGACGATCTTGCAGGAAAAGCCCGGCACCGGCACGCCGATCGTGCCCGGCTTGTTGATGCCGTAGAATGGGTTGAACGTCGCCGCACCAGCAAGCTCCGTCATACCCCAAAGCTCCAGCACCGGCGCGCCCGTGCGCTCGGTCCATTCGAGCGACTTGGCCACGGGAAGGGTCTGTCCGCCGACCGTGCAGCGCGTCAGGGAGGACAGGTCGTAGCGCTCCATCTTCGGATGGGCGAGCATGTAATAGTAAGCCGTCGGCACGCTGTCGATGATCGTCGCGCGATGCTCCTGGATGGCGGCGAACATGCCCTCTTCGCTGAAGCGCGGCAGGATCACCATCTTCGCGCCGACGAGGAATGCCGCATTATAAACGCAGCTCGAATAGACGTGCGGTGACGGCAGCGGTGACACCACCGTATCGGCGCCCGTGCGCGTGTTCATCATCGCCGCCACATAGGCGGCCGTGACGATGGAACGGTGCTGCTGGACGGCGCCCTTGGGGTGTCCCGTGGTGCCCGAGGTATAGCAGATCGCCCCGATGTCCTTCGGTGAACGCTGAACCGGATCGAAGCTCGCGGCGCCGAGCTTCAGCCAGAGATCGAAGGGGATGGCACCCGTCGGGGGCGCCGCACCCCAGGCGACGATCTCGCTAAGCTCGCCTTTGCCCTTGAGCTCCATCAGCGGCTCGGCCTTGTCGGCAGAGGCGACGATAACGCGGGCGCCCGAGTCCTGAACGATGAACGCGACCTCCGACGGCGTCAGCATGACGTTGATCGGATTGACCACGGCGCCCGTCTTCGCAATCGCGAAATACGCCACCATCCATTCGATGGCGTTGGGCCCATAGAGCATCACGCGATCGCCCGGCCGGACGCCCGCGCCGACGAGGCCGTTGGCGAAGGCATTCGAGGCTTGGTCGAGTTGGCGATACGTGAGCTGGTCGCTGCCGATGATGAGCGCCGTTCGGTCACCATAGTGGCGCGCAGCAAAAGGCAGGATTCCGCCGAGTGTCGAAACCATGATGGCGTCCCTCCGAAATGCTTCTTTTGCCAGCTGTCGTCGCCGGTTCTTTCGGCAAATCTAGCGGAGAGAAAGTGCAGTCCACAATATGCTTATGCCTTCGAGGCTCATTGACCGATCCCGGCTAGGCTGATTTGATGGTGGCCAATCAATCAAACCGTCTGCCGTGGCCTCTGCCCGGCCCAACGTGCAAGCTGAAAACCTGGAGCTGTTCCCATGAAAGAGCATGAGCTGCGTGCGCTTATCGGCGAGGTGAAGGAGGGCAAGCTCTCGCGCCGCACCTTCATCCACCGGATGGTCGCACTCGGGCTGACCGCGCCGATGGCGAGTCAGATGCTCGACTTCGTTGGCGTCGCACGTGCCGACACGAAGTTCGAGTACAAGCCGACCAAGCGTGGCGGCGGCGGTGCGCTTCGTATTCTCTATTGGCAGGCGCCGACGCTTCTCAATCCGCACTTCGCGACCGGCACCAAGGACCAGGACGCCTCGCGCATCTTCTACGAGCCGCTCGCCGGATGGGATTCCGATGGCAATCTCGTCCCGTCGCTCGCCGCGGAAATTCCGAGCCGCGAGAACGGCGGTCTCGCCGCTGACGGCAAGTCGGTGACGTGGAAACTCAAGAAAGGCGTGAAGTGGCACGACGGCAAGCCGTTCACGGCTGACGACGTCGTTTTCACCTGGGAGTATTCGTCGGATCCCGCCACAGCGACCGTCACCAGCGGCTCGTACAAGGATGTCAAGGCCGAGAAGGTCGACGACTTCACCGTCAAAGTTCTTTTCGACAAGCCGACGCCCTTCTGGGCCGACACCTTCGTCGGCACCGCGGGCATGATCATTCCGAAGCACCTTTTCGCCGAGTACAAGGGCGAGAAATCCCGCGACGCGCCGACCAACTTGAAACCGGTCGGCACCAGCGCTTTCAAGTTCGTCGACTTCAAGCCCGGCGACATGCTGCGCGCGGAAGCCAATCCCGACTACCACATTCCGAACCAGCCCTATTTCGACACGCTCGAGGTAAAGGGTGGCGGCGATGCGGTTTCGGCGGCCCGCGCCGTCCTGCAGACGGGCGAATACGATTACGCCTGGAACATGCAGGTCGAGGACGCGATCCTGAAGCGGCTCGAGACGGGCGGCAAGGGTGAGGTGCACGTCGTTCCCGGCGGCAACATCGAGTTCATCCAGCTCAACTCGACGGATCCCTGGACGGAAGTCGACGGCGAGCGCTCGAGCATCAAGACCAAGCATCCTGCGTTCTCCGATCCGGCCGTACGGCAGGCCATGATGCTCCTCGTCGACCGCAAGTCTGTCGAGGAGCACATCTACGGGCGCACGGGCGTCGCGACGGCAAACTTCCTCAACAACCCGGAGCGCTTCCGCTCCAAGGCGACGAAGTTCGAGTTCAACGTCGCCAAAGCGACCGAGATCCTCGAGAAAGCCGGGTGGAAGAAGGGTGCCGACGGCATTCGCGAGAAGGGCGGCGTCAAACTCAAGTTCGTCTACCAGACGTCGATCAATGCGCCACGCCAGAAGAACCAGGCCATCGTCAAGCAGGCCGCTCAACAGGCCGGTATCGACCTGGAGCTGAAGTCGGTTGTTGCGTCGGTCTTCTTCTCTTCGGACGTGGCCAACCCGGATACGTATCCGAAGTTCTATGCCGACATGCAGATGTACACGACCACCATGGCGCAGCCGGACCCCGATCGATTCATGAATCAGTACTGCTCATGGGAACTCGCTACCAAGGAAAACAAGTGGCAGGGCCGCAACGCCTCGCGCTTCCGGAACGACGAGTACGACAAAGCCTACAAGGCAGCACAAGGCGAGCTCGACCCTGTGAAGCGCGCGGCGCTCTTCATCAGGATGAACGAGATCGTGGTCGGAGAAGAGAACGGCACGATCATCCCAGTCGTCTACCGCCCCCGTGCGCACTCGCGCTCCAAGACGCTCAAGGCCGACATCAGCGGCTGGGACAGTGACACGTGGGCGGTCGCCCGCTGGTATCGCGAGTCGTGATACCTGAAATGAGGGCGCAGTATCGGAAGCAGGAATAACCGCGAGCATATATGGGATATTATATCCTTCGCCGGCTTCTGATCGCCATACCGAGCCTGCTCGGCATCAGCGTGGTTCTCTTCACGGTTCTCGCGCTGGCGCCGGGCGATCCCTTCGAGGAACTCGCAACCAATCCCGCAGTGCCGCCGGAAGTCCGCATGGCACTGCGGGCGAAATTCGGCCTCGATGATCCGGTCGCGTTACGCTACGTGCGCTGGATCACGGCCATGTCCCAGGGCGATTGGGGCTTCTCCTTCGTCAGCCGCGTCAATGTCGACGATCTCATCCTGCAACGTCTCGGCGTGACGCTGTTCGTCATCGGCACGTCGCAGATCCTCGCGCTGCTGATCGCCATTCCCGTCGGCGTCATAGCCGCAACCCGACCGTACTCGCTGTTCGACCAGATCGCGAACACGCTGGCATTCGTCGGCTTCTCGCTGCCGACATTCTTCACCGGCCTGCTGTTCATTCTCGTTTTCAGCATCTGGCTCGACTGGCTGCCCTTCGTCTACCAGGCCGACATAAAGGCCACCGGGTGGCAATGGTATTGGCAGCACGTCCGCCAGGCCATCATGCCGATCATGGTGCTCGGCCTCTTCCAGGGGGCTTCGCTCGTCCGCTACGTGCGCTCCGCCGTGCTCGATGTGATCCGTCTCGACTACGTCACGACGGCGCGCGCGAAGGGTCTCGGCGAGCGCGTCGTCATCGTCAAGCACGTGGTGCGCAATGCGCTGATCCCCGTCGTGACGCTCGTCGCCCTGCAGATGCCGGCGATCTTCGGCGGCGCCATCGTGACCGAGCAGATCTTCCGCATCCCGGGCATCGGCTCACTGCTGATCAGCTCCATTCTCGCGAACGACACGCCGGTCATCATGGCCGTGACGTTCGTGTTCGCCTGTCTCGTCGTCCTCTTCAACCTGATCGCCGACATCCTCTATGGCTGGCTCGACCCTCGCATCACCTTCCGCTGAGGCGCCCGCACCGGCGCCATCAGCACCAGCGCCGGCGCGCACGCCGACGTTCTCGCCGACGCGCGAGGCGTGGCGCCGCTTCCGTCGCCACAAGCTCGCGGTGATCAGCACGTTCATCCTTGGCTTGATGATCCTCGCCATTCTCATCGGGCCGTTCTTCTGGCGCATTCCCATCAATCAGATCGATTTCGCCGCCACGCTGCAGGGGCCGTCCTGGAAGCACCCCTTCGGCACCGACGACCTCGGCCAGGATATACTCTCGCGCATGCTCTACGGTGGCCGCATCTCGCTGGCCGTCGGGCTCGCCGCCATGTTCGTTGCGATCTTCGTCGGCACGATCATCGGCGCCATAGCCGGCATGTCGCGCGGCTGGGTCGGCTCGGCGCTGATGTGGCTGACCGATCTCTTCCTCTCGCTTCCCCAACTTCCGTTGCTTCTGCTGGTCATCTATCTCTTCCGCGACACCCTCAAAGGGGCGTTCGGGCCGGAAGGCGGCACCTTCATTCTCATCGTGATCGTGATCGGAGGTCTGCGCTGGATGCCGGTCGCGCGCCTCGTGCGCGCGCAGTTCCTTTCGCTGCGCGAGAAGGAGTTCGTCGAGGCAGCGCGCGCACTCGGCGCCTCCAGACTCCGGCAGGTCATCCGCCACATCCTGCCCAATGCGCTCGGCCCTGTGATCGTCGCCGGCACGATCGACGTCGCCGCCGCCATCATCGCCGAGTCGACGCTCTCCTTCCTCGGCCTCGGCTTCCCGCCGGACATCCCGACCTGGGGCCGACTCCTGTTCGACGCCAAGGACAACCTCGACTTTGCACCGCACTGGGCGCTTTTCCCAGGCGCCGCGATCTTCCTGACCGTGCTGACGATCAACTTCATCGGCGACGGCCTGCGCGATGCCCTCGATCCCCGCCGCGTGCTGTGAGGCTGATGTGACCGCCGCTGATGCATCGCCGGCCAGATCGCGCTCCCTGCTCGGCCATCTCTCGTTTGGCGTCGAGAATCTTGCCCGCTCGGCCGCGTTCTATGATGCCGTGCTCGAACCGCTCGGTTACGTGCGCGTCTGGAATAGCCCCAAGGGCGTGGGCTATGGATCACCCGGCGGCGGCGACAAGCTCGCGCTCTTCCCGCGGCCCGGCGAGGTACGCGCGCCCGGCGCAGGTTTCCATCTCGCCTTCGATGCGCCGAGCCCGGCTGCCGTCGACGCCTTCCACGCCGCGGCACTCCGCGCCGGCGGCACTGACACCGGCCCACCCGGCCTGCGTGCCCACTATGGTCCCAGCTACTACGCCGCCTTCGTCATCGATCCGGACGGCTACAAACTGGAGGCCGTGCATCAATAGCGTCAGCGAGAGTATCGTAAGCGAGCCCGCGCTTCGGGGAGACCGTATGGACCAGCCTTTGCTCGAGATCCGGGGTCTCGAGACGCACTTCAAGACCGACGACGGCATGGTGCGCGCCGTAGACGGCGTCAGCATCTCCATCTCGCGCGGCGAGACGGTCTGCGTCGTCGGCGAGTCCGGTTGCGGCAAGACCGTGACGGCCCTTTCCGTGCTCAAGCTCATCGCGATGCCGCCGGGCAGGTTCGTCGGCGGCCAGATTCTCTGGCAGGGGCGCGACCTCATCCCGCTGCAGACGCAGGAGATGGATGACATCCGCTCCAAGGAGATCGCGATCATCTTCCAGGAGCCGATGACGTCGCTCAATCCCGTCTACACCGTCGGCGAGCAGATTGCCGAGGTCGTTCGCCGCCACGAGGGCGTGAGCCGCAAGGCCGCCATCGACCGCACGATCGAAATGCTGAATCTCGTGCGCATTCCCAATCCGCAGCGGCGCGTCCACGACTATCCGCACCAGTTCTCCGGCGGCATGCGCCAGCGCGTGATGATCGCCATGGCGCTTTCCTGCAACCCCAAGCTCCTCATTGCAGACGAGCCGACGACGGCGCTCGACGTCACCATCCAGGCGCAGATCCTCGAGCTGCTGCAGGACATGAAAGAGCGCTTCGGCATGGCCATCATGCTGATCACGCACGCCATGGGCGTCGTCGCCGAGACGGCGCAGCGCGTCGTCGTCATGTATGCCGGGAAGGTCGTCGAGGAGGCGAGCGTCGAGCAGCTCTTCGCCAAGCCGAGTCACCCCTACACGCAGGGCCTCATCCGCTCGATCCCGCGCATCGACACGGCAGCGACGCAGAAAGTCCGGCTCGAAGCCATCGGCGGCACAGTGCCAAGCCTGCTCAGGCCGCCGCCAGGCTGCCGCTTTGCCGCCCGCTGCCGCTACGCGCGCGACGAATGCACCAAAGCCGAACCGCCGCTCCGCGAGATCGAGCCCGGCCATAAGGTGGCGTGCATTCTCTACAATTGAGCGGGCGTCGCCCAAAGAGGCCTCAAGGAACCGGAGACCAAATGTCCTCAGATGGAGCCGCGCCGGTGACGACCAAGCCGCTGCTGCAGGTGAGAAACCTCGTCAAGGAGTTTCCGATCCGCGGCGGCGTGCTCTCTCGCGTGATCGATCGCGTGCACGCGGTCGACGGTGTGAGCTTTCACATCGAGAAGGGCGAGACGCTCGGTCTCGTCGGCGAGTCGGGCTGCGGCAAGTCGACGACGGGACGCTGCATCCTGCGCCTCATCGAGCCGACCTCGGGCGAAGTGTGGTTCGAGGGCGAGGACGTCGCGGCCATGGGCAGGAGCGATCTCCGCGCTGTCGCCCGCGACATGCAGATCATTTTCCAGGATCCGTTCGCTTCTCTCAATCCGCGCATGACCGTTGGCGCGATCATCGGCGAAGCGCTTGTCATCCACGGGCTTGCCGCCAATCGCAAGGCGCTCGAAGAGCGCGTCGTCGAGCTTCTGGAGCGCGTTGGCCTGCAGCCCGATCACATGCGCCGCTTCCCGCACGAGTTCTCGGGTGGCCAGCGCCAGCGCATTGGCATTGCGCGCGCGCTCGCCGTCGAGCCGAAGCTGATCGTGTGCGACGAGCCGGTGTCGGCGCTCGACGTGTCGATCCAGGCCCAGGTCATCAACCTGCTCGAGGACCTTCAGGACCAGTTCGGCCTGACGTACCTGTTCATCGCGCACGATCTGTCCGTGGTCGAGCACATCTCGACGCGCGTCGCGGTCATGTATCTCGGGCGCATCGTCGAGATCGCGACCGCGCACGACCTCTATACAAACCCCAAGCACCCCTACACCGAAGCGCTGCTGTCGGCGGTGCCGATCCCCGATCCGTCGGTGAAGCGCAAGCGCGTCATGCTGCAGGGCGATGTGCCGAACCCGATCAACCCGCCGACCGGCTGCCACTTCCACACACGCTGCCCGATCCGCCAGCTCCCGCTGTGCGCCAACGAGAAGCCGGAGCTCAAGGCCGGCGCCGATGGCCATGCCGTGGCATGTCATCTTAGGAGCGCCTGAACGCGCTAAAGCATCGTCGATGGCCTGAGAGTCTGGCCTGAGAGGAGGTGCTTCATGCTGACCGGTCATCTGGCGCTCATCCTCGCTGCTGCCTTCGCCGGCGCAGCGTTCTACATCAATTTCGCCGAGCAACCGGCACGGCTCGAGCTGGATGACAGCAGCCTGTTGAAGCAATGGAAGCCGAGCTACGCGGCTGGCTTCGTCATGCAGAGCAGTCTCGCGGCCGCATCCGGCGTACTTGGCTTGCTCACGGCCATGCTGACGGGCGAATGGCTCTGGGCACTCGGCGCCATCCTCATTCTTGCGAACTGGCCCTACACGCTGATCGGCATCATGCCGACCAACAAGCAGCTCAATGCGACCGAGATCGAAGATGCGAATGCCGATACGCGCGCGACGATCGAGAAATGGGGGTGGCAGCACGCCGTGCGGACCGCCCTGGGCATCGGTGCAACGCTTGTCTATCTGTGGGCGCTGATCTGAAAGCGCTAACTCGCAATCAGCACGCCAGCACGCGCCGTGATACCCGCAATCTCTTCCATCGACGGCGCATCGCCTGTGCGCCTACAGGCCGCGTCGATCTCCCGGAACATTTTCTCCAGACCGGCACCCGGCATCGCGAGGACGAGCATCCGCGCCGCCACCTTGCCCTCGTTTCGAAAAGTATGCAGGCGACCGCGCGGTGCAAAGAGGAAGCCACCCGCACCAAGCCGTAGCGGCGTGGTCAAATCGGCGCCCTCGAAAGTGATCTCGCCCTCCAGCACGTAGAAGACCTCGTCCTCATGTGTGTGCGTATGTGGCGGTACGCCTGAGCCCGGCTGGACTTCGTGCTCAATGCAGAGGAATGCATCGGCGGTCTCGGCAGCGCTCGACTTGATCACATACGGAGAATCGAGCACATTCAGCACGCTGCCCTTCGCCTTTCGCTCTGGCAACGGACATGGTGGCGGCTTGCTTCATGGCAGATCTCCTCGCAGGAGTTTCGGCTGCAGCGTGAGATATTCTGTCCAGCGTTCATGACAATATAGCCGGTACGGGCCACGCACATCGGCCCGTCGGACGACGCCCTACCAGGGAGCTGGATCTCTAGCCGCGACCTATCAGGTCAAAACGGGATCTCGTCGTCGAGCTTCTTGTCGAAGCCACCGCCACCACCGCGAGACCCGCCACCACCCGAGCGCTTGGGAGCGGAGGAACCGCCTCCTCCACCGTAGCCGGCGCCGTCATCGCTGCCATAGTCGGACTGGGCGCTGTCGCTCATGCCGCCGCCGGGACGGCCGTCGAGCATGGTCAGTACGGCATTGAAGCCCTGCAGCACGACCTCGGTCGAATAGCGCTCCTGGCCCTGCTGGTCCTGCCACTTGCGCGTCTGCAGCGCGCCCTCGATGTAGACCTTGGAGCCCTTCTTCACGTACTGCTCCACGACCTTGCAGAGCGCCTCGTTGAAGATCACGACCGAATGCCATTCGGTCTTCTCGCGGCGCTCGCCCGAGTTCTTGTCGCGCCAGCTCTCGCTCGTCGCGATGCGCAGATTGGCGATCGGCCGCCCGTCCTGCGTACGGCGGATCTCGGGATCCTTGCCGAGATTGCCGATCAGGATCACCTTGTTCACGGAACCGGCCATGGTCTCACTCCTTTGCTTGGCTCCCCGGCCGCGTCTGTGCAGCATCAGCCGCGCGCTCACGCAGCTTTCGGGAACCCGATTCGTCCATTAGAGAGTACGCGCTATCTAGGCTCTGACCGACCCAGGCCCTGCGGCGAACCGATGCTTATGCACCAAATTCACGACTTCCTCGCAGCGGGCACCACGGCATCATCTGCGATCGCAGCCCAAAGGCGCATGTTCTCTTTATGTTCACTCTACAGCAGTCAGCTTGCATGAGCAAGCACCTCGAGGAAACCCGCTCATGCGTGACCTGACCGTGGCCTTCGATCTCGACGGAACGCTCGTCGAGACCGCGCCGGACCTGATCGCCGCAACCAACCACGTCCTCGCCAGCGCAGATCTCGCGCCGGTCGCGCCGGAACTCATACGGCCTGCGATCAGCTTTGGTGCGGCCGCGATGATCGCTGCGGGCTTCAAGCACTACGGCCGGCAGCTGAGCGCAGATGAAACGCGCGCCTACTTCGAGCAGTTCATCGCCTACTACACGGCGAACATCGCCGCGACGAGCCACGCCTATCCCGGACTCGAGGCCTCGCTCGACACGCTAACATCCCGCGGCGCCCGGCTCGCGGTGTGCACGAACAAGCAGGCGGCTCTCTCGGAGCAGCTTCTCGGGGATCTGAGACTGCGCTCACGTTTTGCAGCCCTCGCCGGCCGTGACACCTTCCCCGTCTGCAAGCCGCATCCCGATCACCTCTTCGGTGCCATCCGCATGGCCGGCGGCGACCCCAAGCGCGCGATCATGGTCGGCGATAGCAAGACCGACATCGACACGGCAAAGGCCGCTGGTATCCCAGTCGTCGCGGTGACGTTCGGCTATACCGACGTCCACGTACGCGACCTCGCACCCGACGCGATCATCGAGCACTACGACGAGCTCGTCCCCGCCATCGAACGTCTGATCGGGCGCTGAGGCTACCGCTTCAGCCGCGCCTTGAGGACACCTGGCACCTCGTTCGGCGTCGCGCAGACTGTGACGCCCGCTTCCTCGAGCGCCGCCCTCTTGCCCGCATAAGAGCCGCGGTTGCCCATCACGATCGCGCCCGCGTGTCCCATCTTCTTGCCGGGTGGCGAGGCGGCGCCAGCAATGAAAGCCGCAACCGGCTTTCTCATGGTCGCTGCGTATTCCGCCGCCGCTTCCTCCATCGCACCGCCGATTTCGCCGACGAGCGCCACGGCCTTCGTCGCCGGATCTTTATCGAGCGCAACGAGCGCATCGCGCGTCGTCGTGCCAATGATCGGGTCGCCGCCGATGCCGATGAACGATGAAATGCCGAGCCCCGCCTGCACGAGATTGAGACAAAGCAACGTACCGAGCGAGCCCGAGCGCGAGATCACACCGATATCGCCCTTCTGGAAGACGCGCGCATTGAAGGCCGGCATGAAGCCGACGAAGTTGACGCCGGTCGTCACGAGTCCGGCCGTGTTCGGGCCGATCACCTGCGCGCCACGCTCGCGCGCCGCCGCGAGGAAATACATGGTGTCCTGCACCGGCACGTGCTCGGTGAGGCACACGATCTTGCGGATGCCGGCCGCGATGATGTCCAACGCGGCTTCCTTCACGCCGAACGGCGGCACGAACATCACCGCTGCATCGATCTTCTGATCCTTTGCCGCATCCTGCGCCGACGCCCACACGGGAAGATCGAGATGACGCTCGCCGGCGCGGCGCGGATTTACGCCCCCAATGACCTTCGTGCCGTAGTCGCGCATGCGCTCCGACCAGAACGTGCCCTGCTTGCCCGTGATGCCTTGCACGAGCACGGTCTCGTTGCCGCCGATGATCATGCGCGCGCCCCCTTTGCCGCGGCGACGGCCGCCTTCACGGCATCGTCCATGAGATCGTAAGGCTCGATGCCAAGGCGCTCGCGCACCATGGCGATCGCCTCGTCCTCACCCGTGCCATGGATCGTGAACACGATCGGGATCTTCGGTTTGAGATGCAGCCAGGCATTGATCACGCCCTCGGCCATGACGTCCGTGCGCGCGAAGGCGCCGCAGAAATTGACGAGCAGCGCCTTCACATTCGGGTTGGCAAGAACGATCTCCAGTGCCGGCACCGCCTTCGTGTAGCTGTCGCCGCCGATCTCCATGAAATTCGCTGGTTGGCCGCCGAAGTGCCGGATCGCATCCATGGTCGTCATGGTGAGGCCGGCACCGTTCGCGAGCACACCGACCTCGCCATCGAGCTCGATGTACTTGAGGTGTAGCGCTTTGGCGCGTGCTTCGAGATCCGTCGTCTTGTCAGGCGTTCCCGTGGGCGCCAGCTTCTCCTGGCGCGGCAGCGCGCTGTCATCGATGGTCAGCTTGCAATCGAGCGCTACGAAATGCCCGTCGCGCATCTGCACGAGCGGGTTGATCTCGATGAGTTCGGCATCGCTTGCGCGATAGGCTTCATAGAGCTTGACGAGAATGTCCGTGATGGCGCTCGCGGCCGGCGGATCGTAGCGACGCACGGCGGCTGCCAAGGCCTCCTCGTCGAGACCCTTCGTGATGTCGACGTCGATCTGCAGCAGCGCATCGGGATGCTCGGCGGCAATATCCTCGATGTCCATGCCGCCTTCGGGGGAGAAAAGCAGCAGAGGTCCTTCCGTCTCGGGATCGTTGAGCACTGCGGCGTACATCTCGCGCGCGATGTTCACCTGCCGGTCCACTAGGATGTGATCGACCTGATGCTCGCCGATGGTCATGCCGAGGATCGCGCGGGCGTGGCCGGCGGCCTCATCCGGCGTCGCAGCGAGCTTGATGCCGCCCGCCTTGCCGCGCTTGCCGGTCGGCACCTGGGCCTTGATCACACACTTGCCGAGGCGGCGCGCGGCCTCCGCGGCTTCCTCTGGCGTGCGGGCGACAATGCCCTCGGGCGTCGGAATGCCGGCTGCGCGCAGAACGGCCTTTCCGGCGTGCTCAGTAAAATTCATATGGCGTCGCCTCCCAGCTTCGCTCCTGGTCCATCTAGCGGAACCTATAGGTCCACTATGGCACTGGAGCGTCGTGAAAGGCCACCCTTCAGCCGCGACGATTGCTGACGAAATCGACGGCCGCCGTCAGATCGCGTGCTGCGGCGCCGAACGGCGCGAGTGCGGCACGGGCTTCAGCATTGAGTTCCGCAAGACGCGCGCGTGCGCCTGCGACGCCGAGCACAGTGACGAACGTCGCCTTGCCGGCCGCGGCATCTTTGCCGACGGCCTTGCCGGTTGCCTGCGCATCGCCCTCGGCATCGAGGAGGTCGTCGGCAATTTGGAAGGCGGCGCCGAGCGCTTCCCCGTAGGCGCGAAGTGCGCGCCGCTGCTCGAGGGAGGCATTGGCGAGAATGGCACCGGCTTCGGCCGAGAAGCGGATCAGCGCGCCCGTTTTCATGCGCTGGATGGTCGCCACACCTGCGAGCGAGTGCAGGTTCGATGCGCCATTTTCGGAAGCGAGGTCCAGCACCTGGCCACCGACCATGCCGGCGCCGCCGCTCGCCTCGGCAAGACCGAGCACGAGGGACGCCCGCACGGCCGCGTCAGGATGCGTGGCGGGACGCGCGAGCAGCTCGAAAGCGAAGGTCAGGAGCCCGTCGCCGGCGAGAATGCCGGTCGCCTCGTCGAAAGCTTTCCAGACGGTCGGCTGGCCGCGCCGCAGCTCGTCGTTGTCCATGGCCGGGAGATCGTCATGGACCAGCGAATAGCAATGCAGGCATTCGATTGCGCACGCCGCATCGAGCGCCGCGGCGTCGGCTAAGCCCAGCACACGCGCGCCTTCGATGGCCAGAAACGGGCGGAAACGCTTGCCGCCGCCCAGCACGGCATGGCGCATGGCGGCGCCAAGAACGGGCGGCGTGGCGCCAAGCGCGCTTTCGCCGAGTAGCGCGGCGAGGCGGTTTTCCACAAGCGCCGCGACCTCGCTAAGCCGTTCCTCGAAGGCCATGCTCTATTCCTTGTGAACCATGCGGCCCCAGGGAGCGTGCGCCGCTCCGGCGCCATTCTTATGATGCTCTTTCCGAGGCGTCACGGGCGTTTCATACGTTAAAAGCAGAGCATGAGCGAGTTCAGAGGCCCTATTTCCAGACCGGGCGAGCAGCCACCCGACGAGGTCCCCCGTACGGGTCCGCCGACGGGTCCTGTGGCTGTGGCCGAACCGGCGGTGGAGACTGAGGTCGCGCCGATCGCGGCCGAGAGCCCTGCCGAAGTCGTGACTGAAGCCACCGGCGTGCTCGCTCCCGAAATCAGCGCAACCCCTGATGAGCCGACCGACGCGCTTGCGTTGGAGCCGCCAATTGAGCCCCGGCCCGACGAGGGCGCGGCGCTGTACGAACCTCAGCCACCTCCAATCGTGGCTTTGGCTCCGCAGGGGGAAGATCTTGCCAGCGTAGACACTGCAGACATTCGTGAGGTGTTGCCGGAGCCTCAGCACGCCGAACCCGTCGAGGGACCGTCCGCACCGGACAGAGACATACTGCTCATAGATCCGGCCGCCACGGTGCCGGAACCGATGGCACCACCCATCCCGGAGGTGGCGACTGCCGACGAACCGCTGGTCGAGAGGGCACCTGAGCCGGCGGAAGCATCGCCCGAGCTTCCACGCGATACAGAAGAAGTGCCGGAGGCGCCTAAACCGTCGGAAGCACCTGCCGACGAGGTGCTGCCAACCGAAACCTTCCAGCCTGCAGAACCCGAGCTTCCAGTTGAGCCGGTATCCGTCGCTGAGAACAAGGTCGAGGCGAGCGAGCCTCCGCCGCTGCCTGTTACACTGCCTCCTGTTGTCGAAGAGCTACCTGAGGCGCCACCGGAGCCGGAACCTGTAGCCCCGGAACCCGTAGCGGAAGCCCCACTTCCGGTATCACCGCCACCTCCGCCGATCCCGCAATCCGGTCTGACGCCGGCCGCTCCCATCAGCGCGCTCGCTGGGCCCGTGATCGCTGCGGCCGCGATCGCCTCGGCGGCCGAAGTTCTCGCGCCACCTCCGCCGCGGTCGCCCGCGTCTCCGGCTTCGCCATCCGTATGGCCTCGCCGCTTCCGGCGCGCGGCGCTGATCCTCGTGGGACTAGCCGTCGGCTATGCCGTGCTCGTGCTGGCGCTGATCGTCGCCTACCGCTGGATTGACCCCCCCCGCTCCGCGCTCATGATCGCGACCCGCTTGTCGGGCCAGAATGTGCTCTACGCACCCGTGCCGATCACCAGCATCTCGTCCTATCTGCAGCGCGCCGTCGTGACGTCGGAGGATACCCGCTTCTGCCAGCACCGCGGCGTGGACTGGGGTGCGCTCTACGAGGCCATGGAAGAGTCCCGTGGCGGCAGCACGATCACCATGCAGACGGCGAAGAACCTTTTTCTGTGGAACTCGCGCAGCTATGTCCGCAAGGCGATTGAGATTCCAGTGGCGCTCACCATCGACGCTCTCTGGCCCAAGCGACGCATTCTCGAGGTCTATCTGAACATCGCCGAATGGGGGCCGGGCATCTTCGGCGCCGAGGCGGCGTCCTACTATCACTTCGACAAACCGGCCTCGCGCCTCACCATGCACGAAGCGACGCTGCTCGCGGCATCACTGCCGAACCCCATTGCCCGCGATGCCGGCGAGCCCGGACGCATCACGTCAGTGCTTGCCTCGCGCTTGCGTGCGCGTATGGCAAACTCGGACTATTTCGTGAGCTGTCTGGGATTGCGGTCCATGCCGCGCGCCGAGCCATCTGCCGCGCGGCCCGCAGCAAAGCCCGCAACGCGGCCGGTGCCGGAGCAGAGGCCGGCCGCAAAGGCAGAGCCGGAATTCAGACCTTGGCAGACAACGACTGAACCGGCCCTCAACCCTTGGCGGAACTGAGCGCAACATCGAGCGCGAGCGCTTCGGCGACACGGATGCCATCGACGCCCGCCGAAAGAATGCCGCCGGCGAAGCCTGCACCCTCGCCCGCCGGATAAAGCCCACGCGTGTTGACGCTCTGATAGTCCTCGCCGCGCGGAATGCGGATCGGCGAGGACGTGCGCGTCTCGACGCCGGTCATGACGGCATCGGCCATGGAGAAACCGGGAATGCGTTTGTCGAAAGCCTGCAGCGCCTCGCGAATGGCGACGACCGCGTACTCGGGAAGGCACTGCGCGAGGTCGGTCGGGACAACGCCCGGCTTGTAGCTCGGCACGACCTCGCCGAGCGACGTCGAGGCACGACCCGCGAGAAAATCGCCGACCCTTTGTGCCGGCGCAGCGTACGTGCCGCCACCCGCGGCAAAGGCCTTGGCTTCCCAATGTCGCTGGAAGGCGATGCCGGCGAGCGGGCCGCCTGGATAGTCCTCATCGGGCGTGATGCCAACGACGATGCCGGCATTGGCATTGCGCTCGGCGCGTGAGTACTGGCTCATGCCGTTCGTTACGACACAGCCGGGCTCTGACGTCGCCGCGACCACCGTACCGCCAGGACACATGCAGAAACTGTAGACCGAGCGGCCATTACTTGCGTGATGGACGATGTGGTAGTCCGCCGCGCCGAGAATGGGATTGCCGGCCGAGGGGCCGAACATACATCGGTCGATCAGAGATTGCGGATGCTCGATGCGGACGCCGATCGAGAAGGGCTTCGGCACGATCGTCACGCCGCGTGCGTGCAACATCTCGAAGGTGTCGCGCGCACTATGGCCGACCGCGAACACGACGTGATCGGTTTCAATCGTGCTGCCGTCCTCCAGCATCACACCGCGGACTTGGCGATTGCCTTTGCCATCGTCTGCGAGATCGAGATCGACGACCTTGGTGCCGAAGCGATACTCGCCGCCGAGCGCTTCGATCTCGGCGCGCACATTCTCGACGACCGTGACAAGGCGGAACGTGCCGATATGCGGCTTGGCGACGTAGAGGATTTCCTCCGGCGCACCGGCCTTCACGAACTCGGTGAGCACCTTGCGGCCGTGATGGCGCGGATCACTGATACCGCTGTGCAGCTTGCCGTCGGAGAACGTACCGGCACCGCCCTCGCCGAACTGCGCGTTCGACGTCGGATCGAGCACGCCGCGGCGCCACAGCCCCCAAGTGTCCTGTGTGCGCTGGCGCACGCTCCTGCCGCGCTCGAGGATGATCGGGCGGAAGCCCATCTGTGCGAGCACGAGCGCGCACATGAAGCCGCACGGCCCCGTGCCGATCACGACCGGACGCTTCTCTAGCTTGTCGGACGCCCGCGCGACGAACTTGTAGCTTGTATCGGGTGAAGGATTGACGTGATGATCGTCCTTCAGCCGCGCGCGCACGGACTTCTCGCCACGCACGTCCGCGTCGATCGTGTAGACGAGTTTGATCGCGGATTTCTTGCGCGCATCCCAGGCGCGCCGGAACACGCTGAAGCTCAGGAGGTCATCAGACGAGATCCCGAGCCGCGTCGTCACTGCCGTCCGAAGTGCGTCCTCCGGATGGTCAAGCGGCAGCCGCAGCTCGGTGATCCGCAGCATCCGCTATTCGGCGGCCTTCGGCGCGCTCTGATCCGCGAGACCGGTGCGGATGTCATCGACGAACTCGGTGATGGACGATGGTATGCGCGTCGCCGCTGCGCGCTCCTTCATGCCGAGATCGGCGCACCACTGCAGGCGCTGCGCGGTCGCTTCGGCCATGGTCGGATCGAGACCGAGCTCGCGCAGCGTTGCAGCGACCTCGCGCATCTCGCCGGCGCGGCGGCCGGAGTGCTGCGCGGCGCCACCAAGCTTCTTGCCGATGAAAACCGGCCAATTGATCTCGGGGATCGTCACCTGCATTGATGAAACAATGCGGTCCGTCACGCCCGCCGTCTCGGCCGCGACCATGCACTCCATAAGGATGGCGTCGAGGCCCTTCATGAATACGCTGCGGCACATCTTGATCGTGGACGCCGCGCCGATGTCATCGCCAACCGACTTCATGTCGACGCCATAAGGCGCGAGCTTGCCGATCAGCTCCTCGGCATCCTTGCCCGCCAGCAGCATCGGCACTTTGTGCTGCGAGCGCGGCACGAGGTCCATGACCGCCGCTTCGACCGAGCGACCGCCACCAGCGGTAATCGCCTTGGCGACATCACGCTTCATGCCGGGCGAGGTCGAATTGCAGTCGAGGAAAAGCGTGCCCTTGACGATGTGTGGCGCCATCTGCCCAGCCGCGACGAGGCTCTGATCCGTCGTCACGAGGCTCAGGATGATGTCGCTCGCCTGCGCGAGTTCCGCCGCGCTGCCGACCGTCCTGATCCCGATCTTGTCAGCGGCAGCCTTGAGCGGCGCGCCCTTCTCGTTGCTCGGCAGCAGGATGTCCCAGGTCGAAATCTCGATAGGATGCTCGGCGGTCGCCGACTTCTTCAATCCCGTGGCCACGCTCTGGCCAGCCTCACCGAACCCCAGAATTCCGACGCGCAGCTTGGCCACCATAGCGTTGTTTCCTCCGTTGTTTTTCACTTATCGCAGCGCCGCGCAGGCCCGCTGAATGCGCTCACAGGCGCGCGTGATGTCCTCGGTCGAAGCGGCAAAGGACAGGCGGAAGTGCGGCGAGACACCATAGGCCGCCCCGTGCACGGCCGCGACCCCCTCTCCGTTCATGAGATACATGACGAAATCGCGGTCGTTCTCGATGACCTTGCCCTCGGGCGTACGTTTGCCGATCAGCCCGGCGCAGCTCGGGAAAGCATAAAAGGCACCGGCTGGCTTCACACAGGTAATACCCTTGGCTTGGTTGAGCATGGCGACGATGAGATCACGGCGCTCCTCGAAAGCGGCACGGTATTTCTCGACCGAATCCTGCGGGCCGGTGAGGGCAGCGAGCGCCGCGGCCTGCCCGACCGAGGAAGGACCGGACGTCACCTGCGCCTGGAGCTTGGACATCTGCTTGATCAGCTCGGCAGGGCCGGCCGCAAAGCCGATCCGCCAGCCGGTCATGGAGTAGGTCTTGGATACGCCGTTGATGATGACCGAGCGGGCCTTCATATCCGGGCAGATGGCGACGAAGCTCTCGCAGGTATGCCCGTCGAAAACTATGTGCTCGTACATTTCGTCGACCATGACCGCGACGTGCGGGTGGCGGCGCAGCACCTCGGCGAGCCCGAGATAGTCCTCGCGCGTGTAGACCGCGCCGGATGGATTCGACGGCGAGTTCAGCACAAGCCAACGCGTCGCCGGCGTGATCGCACGTTCCAGCATCTCGGGCGTGATCTTGAATTTCGTCTCGGCGGGGCACGGCACGACGACAGGCTTGGCACCCGCATAGAGCACGCAATCGGCGTACGCGATCCAGAAGGGCGCGGGGATGACGGCCTCGTCGCCCGCCTCCATGGTCGCGACAATGGCGTTGAAGATCGCCTGCTTGCCACCCGTCGAGATCATGACCTCGTCGGTCGTGTAGTCGAGGCCATTTTCGCGCTTGAGCTTGGCCGCGAGCGCGGCGCGCAGCTCAAGAGTGCCGGGGATGGCCGTGTACTTGGTCTCGCCGCGCTTGGCAGCAGCCATAGCCGCTTCGATGATATGCGGGGGCGTTGGGAAATCCGGCTCGCCGACCGAGAGCGAGATGATATCGCGGCCCTGTGCCTTCAGCTCGCGCGCACGCTGTGCCGCAACAATGCTCGGCGAAGGCTCCACGCGCTGGAGGCGCTTGGCGATCTTGAATTCCACGGCATTTCCTCTGAGTTTTATTCAGGCGGCGCGCACATTACACCAAGCCGCGCGGGGAGGTAGCGGAAAGTCAGCCCTTATCGATGGGGTAGGGGTGGAGGCCGCCGGAAACATCCTCGATCAGGCTCGCGGCTCCGGATTCCTTAACGTAATCAGGACCGATCGGCACCTTGCCGAAGCCGCCGGGCACATCGAGCACGTAGGTCGGGAGCGCGAGACCGGAGAGGCGGCCTCTCAGCGCGCGCATGATGGCCTGTCCCTCGGCGATCGACGTGCGGAAATGAGCCGTTCCGGGCGCGAGGTCGGCATGGTGGAGGTAATAGGGCTTCACACCAATCGCGACGAGTGCGCGGAACAGGGCCGCCAGCGTCTCCGCGTCATCGTTGATGCCCTTGAGCAGCACGGTCTGGCCGATGAGCGGGAAGCCGGCTGACGCGAGGCGTGCCAGAGCAGCGCGCGCGACAGCTGTCAGCTCGCGCACGTGGTTCGCATGAACGGCGATCCACACGGCTTTGCCGGGCGCCCTGAGTGCCGCAACGAGGTCATCCGTGATCCGTTCCGGATCCACCACCGGCACACGCGAATGCCAGCGGATGACCTGAACATGCGGGATCGCTGCAAGGCCGCGCGTGATCTCGGCAATGCGGCGCGGCGCCAGCACCAGCGGATCGCCACCAGTGATGATGACCTCGTGAATGGCGGGATTGGCGCTGATGTAGTCGAACGCCGCCTCGAGCTTGGGGCCTGCAAGCGCCTGTTCGCCACCCGGTCCCACCATCTCGCGGCGGAAGCAGAAACGACAATACACCGGGCAGACGTGCGTCGCCTTCAGCAGAACGCGGTCTGGATAGCGATGCACGATGCCGGGAACGGGGGAATGCGCGTCGTCACCGATCGGGTCGGCACGTTCCTCGGGACTCGTTTCAAGCTCGCGCGCGTCAGGCACGAACTGCCGTGCAATCGGATCGTTAGGATCGGCGCGATCGATCAGTGAGGCAACGGCGGGCGTAATCGCGATCGCATAGCGCGCGCCGACTTTCTCAACCGCCTCGCGCGCATCCGCATCGACGAGGCCCGCATCGATCAAATCCTGCGGCGTTCGCAGTGTCTTGTTGGCGTTTCTGTCGCTCATGGCGCGGCCACCGGTGCCCAAAGAACCTGCTCGATCGTCCGCGCGCCCGTCGCCAGCATGACGAGCCGATCGAAGCCGAGCGCGATGCCGGACGCGGGCGGCATCGCGGCCAACGCCGCGAGAAAGCCCTCGTCGATTGGGTAGCGCTCGCCATACACGCGCTGCTTCTCGGCCATCTCTGCCTCGAAGCGACGTCGCTGCTCGACTGGATCGGTCAACTCGCCGAAGGCGTTGGCCAACTCCACACCGCAGGCATAAAGCTCGAAGCGCTCGGCGACGCGCGGGTCGTTTGGCGAGGGTCGAGCGAGGGCCGCTTCGATGGTCGGATACTCCATGAGGATCGTCGCCTGCCCGCGTCCGATGCGCGGCTCGACGCAATCGACGATCACGCGACTGAAGATGTCCGACCATGTGTCATCCGACGCGACACGCACGCCGACGGCGAGCGCCTGCTCCGCAAGCCCGTCGCGATCCGGCACCGGCCCTTGGAGCGTCGCCAGCAGATCGATCCGGGCATGGCGGCGGAAAGCCTCGGCCACGGTCAACCGTTCAGGCGGTGCGGTTGGATCCACGGGCTCGTCACGGAATGTCAGCAGGTCGGTTCCCGCCGCGGCCGCCGCCAGCGCCAACAGCTCGGCGCAATCACGCATCAGCACCTCGTAGGGTTCCCCGGCCCGATACCATTCCAGCATCGTGAACTCGGGATGATGCAGCGCCCCGCGCTCACGATTGCGGTAAACCGGCGCAAAGGTAAAGATCCGCCGCTCGCCCGCCGCCAGCAGCTTCTTGCAGGCGAATTCGGGCGACGTGTGCAGGTACAGGCGGCTCGCGTCGCCCCCCTCGGCCCGCCATTCCGTCGAAAATGCGTGGAGATGCGCCTCGTTGCCGGGCGAGACCTGCAGGGCGCTCGTCTCGACCTCGACGAACCCCCGGTCCTCGAACCAGCCGCGCAAGGCAGCCTTGATCCGGCCCCGCGCAATCAGGAATGGCCGCCGGTCGGCGTGCTTGTCCGGATGCCACCACGGGCGTTCCTGGAAAGTGTCGGTCATAAGGTCTGAACGGTCCTCGCCCCGCCATCAAATCCGGGCCTGACTTGGCCTCGCGCCCCGAAACAGCTATGAAGCCCGCCAAACGACGATTTTGGCGGCCCCTGCGGGGAAATGGACGGAGAACGGTTTCGTGGTCAAGGTTATCGCAAGTGAGGTCCGCAAAGGCAATGTTCTGGAGATCGACGGCGATCTCTGCACGGTCCTGAAGGCCGAGAGCATCCGCCCTGGCAAGGGCACCCCGACGACCCACATCGACATGCGCCGCATCTCGGACGGCGTGAAGATCGTCAAAAGCTATCGTACGACGGAATCCGTCGAGCGCGCTTTCCTCGACGAGAAGGACTACGATTATCTCTACGAGGACGAGATGGGCTTCAATTTCATGGAGCCCGAGACCTACGATCAGATCGTCGTCCCCAAGGATTTGCTTGGCGATTCAGCGCAGTGGCTGGTCGAGAACATGCGTTGCTCGATCAAGCTCTTCGACGGCACGCCCGTCGCCATCGAACTGCCGCAACGGGTGATCTTCGAGATTGTCGAGGCCGATCCGGTCGTAAAGGGGCAGACCGCTTCCTCATCTTACAAGCCGGCCAAGCTCTCGAACGGCGCCCGCGTGATGGTGCCGCCCCACATCGAGTCCGGCACGCGGATCGTCGTCATGACCGAGGACGGGTCCTACGTCGAGCGGGCCAAGGACTGAACGCTGGAATTTGCAGGCGTGCAAGCCGCGCCTGCAGTGAATGTCGTTGACCGATGTCATTCGGCTTAGTTGACTGCTCAAAGAAATAAAGACGGCGTTGGTGGCAACGATTTCACCGCTGGCAAGCCGCAGCTCAATCACCCTCGAGGAAGCGTGAATGGCAGCATCGGAGGGCTCGGCGCCTGATGGGCCTAGTTGGCCTCGCGCTGTCTTCTCTTTGAGGATCCATGACTTTCGGCACGGCGGGACCGCGCCATCGATAGAGCAATTTTGAACCGCAACCACTACTACAGGACCGTTTCACCGATGCTCAAAGATCCCCCCCTCCTGACCGTCCGCCGTATGTGGCAGCGTCCCGATGCCTTCACGCTCGGCCGCCTCAAGGGCGTGCAGACAGGTCAGGCCGTCGACGCGATGCAAGGTCGCGGCGCGCTCGACGCTGCGATCAAGGCCATCGATCCGGCGAATGCGATGTTCCTCGGGACCGCGCTTCCCTGCGAGACGGGTCCGAACGACAATCTCGCCATCATCGCCGCGATCGCGCTCGCCCAGCCGGGTGACGTAGTCATGGCCGCTTCCGAGGGCTTCAAGCAGTCCGCCGTGGTCGGCGACAACGTCACGATGGTTGCCAAGGGCAAGGGTGTCGCCGCGATCGTCATCGACGGCATGGCGCGCGATATCGCGGGCATCGCGCCGGTCGGGCTTCCGGTGTTCGCGCGTGGCATCACGCCCAACTCGTGCGTCAGGACCGGGCCAGGCCGGGTCGGCCTGCCGATCGTGATTGGCGGCGCGCTGGTCGAGGCGGGCGATATCGTGATCGGCGATGCCGACGGTGTTGTCGTGCTGCCGCGGAAGCACCTCCACACCATTCTGCCGTCTGTCGAGGAAGTGCTGGCAGCCGAAGCCGCTACGCAGGGCAAGATCAGGAACGGCTTCACCAATATCGGCGGAATCGAGGATCTGCTCGCTTCCGACCGCGTCCACTACGTCGACTAAGAGTAATCCGCTCGCGACACCACCAGGAGGAAATGTATGGCGACCAACAAGAAGAAAGTGCTCTTCACGGATTCGATGGGAAATGCCGGCCGGGAGATCCTGGCCGAGCGTCCCGACGTCGAGGCCATACCTTTCCCCAACATGGCGCAGGACGAGGAATATCGCGCGATCCTGAAGAAGCACGCGCCGGTTCATGCGACCATTCTCGGCGGCACGCGCTTTCGCCCCGCCGAGCTCGATGCTGCAGGCGCCATGGAGTGTGTGGCGCGCGTCGGTGTCGGCTATGATGCCATCGACATCCCCGGCATGACGAAGGCCAAGGTGCCGGTCATGATCGCCGGCACCGCGAACTCGCCCTCGGTCGCCGAGCACGCGATGAGCTTCATGCTCACGCTCGCGCGCAAGGGCCCGGAGCTTTCTGCACTCGTGAAGGAAGGCCGCTGGGGCGATCGTCTCAAGCCCGAGATGATCAGCACTGACATGTTCGAAAAGACTGTCCTGATCATCGGCTTCGGCCGTATCGGCACGCGCACCGCCAAGCGCTGCCTGGCCATGGAAATGACCGTCCTCGTCTATGATCCGTATGTGGCAGCGGAGAAGATCAAGGCTGCGGGCTGCGAGCCGGTGACGAACCTCGATGCCGCCCTGCCGCGCGCCGACTACGTCACGATCCACTGCCCGAAGACGCCGGAGACGGTCGGCATGTTCGGCGCAAAGCAACTCAAGGCCATGAAGCGGACGGCCTACCTCGTCTCGACCGCGCGTGGCGGCATTATCGACGAGAAGGCGCTGCACGCTGCGCTCACAGACGGCACGCTGCCGGCCGCCGCCCTCGACGTGTTCGATCGCGAGCCGCCGGATCCAGCCAATCCGCTCTTCAAGCTGCCGAACCTGCTCGCTTCGCCGCATATCGCGGGCGTGACGGCGGAAGCCATGGAGCGCATGTCGGCCGAGGCCGCGAAGAACGTGCTCTCGGTTTTCGACGGCGCGCCGCGCAAGGAGAACGCGATCAATCCCGAAGTTTTCGGCTGAATGATCCGCTGATCATCGGCTACGGCCCGCCTGGAGAAAGCTCTGGGCGGGCCGTTTGCTTTATGCGCCGGACTTGCCGAGGAAGGCCTTGGCCGCACCCGTATCGATGAGCGGATAGACCTCGAAGGTGGCGGGGATGATCTCCGCCCATTCGTTCATGAGCCGATGCAGCGTCTCGTTGTCCGGCACGTCGAACAGCACGATCGCGCCGCGGCCCGTGCGCGCCCACACACCCTTGCACAT
>JAEZAW010000065.1 GCA_023430315.1 Pseudomonadota bacterium
GTCGCGTGGTGACGGTCGGCGGGCATGTCCATGAACCGCAGCTTCAAGCCGGCGACGAGGATGGCGGCGACCGGAACGAGTGCGAGCGTGTGGCCTGTCGCATCGAGACGCAGGCGCAGGACCGCACGCTCGTTGCGGCAGAAGACGCGGTTCTGGCGCTTGAGCGTCGGCGGGTTCACGTTCCAGGTATCGCCGGCAATGTGGCAGACATGCTCGACGTGGCAGTCGTGCGGCGCGTGAAAGCGATGGTACATGCTCGCCGTAAGCCGCAGGGTGACGTACGTTCCGTTGCGATAGGTGACGGCGACGTCTGGATCGCGGACGAGTTCATCTAGGGCATAGGTCGAGCCTTTGACCTGCAACATCACACCGTCCACGATGCGGCCGCTGGCGCCGACGATGGCATCGCTGGGGCTCGTGAGGATACCGGGTCGAGGGTCGATCGGACGCGCACCATCCTTGAGCTCACGAATGAAGCAGTCGTGCAGGCTGCGAAACGTCGTCTTGCGCGCCTCGGAGAGGTCGAGATCGGAGAACTGACGCCAGATGGCGATGGAGAGATCGCGCACCAGGGGCTGCTCGATCTTGGCGAGCCATCCGACGAAGCGCGTTAGCGTGCGCCGCGGAATCCTGTTTGTGAGAACGTAGTTCAGGCCGTCGTTATCGCCGAGGCGCGCCAGCAGCGTGCGCATTGTCATCGTCCTGTATTGTTCTTGAGATTCGGTCGTTCAACATGGAACTGAGTCTCATGACACTCGCGCTCGGCAGCTTCGGCGCCGCTGCGCTCGCCACTGCCACGGCTAAGGCTAAGACCCGCCTCGAGCTGTCGCGCGCCAAGCATCCTTCGCTGACCGGCCACGTGCGCATGTCGAAGCGCGTCGCTTCGCTCATCCCGCACTACGAGTTCGGGGAAGAGCGCTTCTTCGATTGCGACGACGCGCCGGCGGACATCGCGGCCAAGCGGCGTCAGGCTTTCCACGCGCTCGCCGACGATTACCGGGCACGCTACCCGCGCACGATCGCGCTCAAGGGCGAGGTCAAGGGCGGTCTGTCCGACATGCAATTCACGGACGCCTACCGCGTGCCCTTCCAGTTCAGCCGGATGGTCCGCGAGCAGCTCGGCGGTGGCCCGTTCCTCGAAGCCTCGAGCGGCGTCACGCTCACGGATGTCGATGGCAACCTCTATCATGATCTCGCCGGCTCGTATGGCGTGAACGTCTTCGGTTACGACTTCTACAAGCAGTGCATGGCGGAGGGTGCGGCGCGAGTCGGCGCACTCGGGCCGGTCCTCGGTCTCTATCATCCCGTCATTGCGGAGAATGTCGCGCGCATTCGCGAGATCTCGGGCCTCGACGAAGTGTCCTTCCACATGTCGGGAACCGAGGCCGTCATGCAGGCCGTACGCCTCGCTCGCTATCATACGGGCCGGTCGAAGATTGTGAGATTTGCCGGCGCCTATCATGGATGGTGGGGCGACGTGCAGCCCGGCGTCGGCAATCCGGAGCGCGAGCGAAATACGTTCACGCTCGCCGAGATGTCGGACGCGACACTGAGAGTCCTGCGCCGCCGGCGCGATATCGCCTGCGTCCTCATCAATCCCATCCAGGCCATGCATCCCAATGCGAACCCGCCGGGTGACTCGGCGCTGGTCGACAGTGGGCGAGCGTCGAGCTTCGATCGCGCGGCCTATACGGAATGGCTGCGCAAGCTCAAGGAAGTCTGCAACGAGCGCGGCATCGTTTTTATTCTCGATGAGATCTTCGTCGGCTTCCGCCTCGCACCGGGTGGGGCGCAGGAGTACTTCGGCGTCCGCGCGGACATGGTGACGTACGGCAAGACGCTCGGTGGCGGATACCCGGTCGGGGTGCTCACGGGGCGCCGCGAGCTCATGAAGCGCTATCGCGATGACCGGCCCGGCGATGTTTGCCTGGCGCGCGGCACCTTCAATGCGCATCCGTATGTCATGGGCGCGATGAATGCCTTCCTGCGCCGCATCGCAGAACCTCAGTGTCAGGCGGTTTACAAGGATCTCGACGCGACCTGGATGGCGCGTGCGGAAGCGCTCAATGCGCGTCTCGCGGCCGCCGGCATTCCGGTGGCGGTCGCCAACATGTCGACGATCTGGACGGTGCTCTATACGCGGCCTTCGCGCTACAATTGGATGTTTCAGTATTATCTGCGAAAGCATGGCCTCGCCTTGAGCTGGGTCGGCAGTGGCCGTCTCATTTTCAGCTTGAACTACACGTCGCAGGACTTTGCGGCAGCTGCCGATGGGTTCGTGGCAGCGGCGGAGGAGATGGCGCGCGATGGATGGTGGTGGCAGGACGCTGATCGTGTGCCGATGAACATCAAGCGGCGCATACTGCAGGAGATGTGGCAGCTCGGCGTGCGGAAGCGGAAGGCCATTGCGGCCTGAGTGCTTCTTATCCCCTCTCCCCGCTTGCGGGGAGAGGACTGGGGTGAGGGGCAGCTGCACACACAAACGTCGGCAAATGAGGCCGCTCCTCATCCCGACCTTCTCCCCGTAAGGACGGGGAGAAGGGGTAGAAGAGATCTCATCGTCCAAGCAATCAATGCGGGCGATGCGAGGCGATCTCGGGATCGATCAGCTCGCCGCGCATGAGCGCCAGCGGCGACTTCCAGTACTGCATGATGTCGGTGATCGGGTCCGTGAGGATCTTCGTCACCCACACGAGGCCAGCCTGCACGTTCTGGATGAAGAACAGCTGCACCATGCGGAAGAGGACGCCGACAACGCCGAGGACGAGCCAGATCGTACCGACGTGGCGGGCAAAGCCCATCCAGCCCTCGTAGGGCGGCAGCAGGCCGAACAGCGTCGGATTGACGAGCACGAGCAAGGGCAGGAACGCCCAGATGGACATCAGGATGACTTTGCGGAAGATGTTGTAGCCGACCTTGATATCTTCCTTGTGCTCGTCGGTGACGTCGTTGGCGTGGTCGTAGCCTCTCGGCTCGAAGAAGAAGTGGCCGCTCTGGCGCGTGCACATGCCGATGATCCAGGCGATCAGCGCTGCCATGGGCGGATCGTAGAAGAGCATCCCGTAGGCAACGAGGAAGCTGATCGCGCTGATGAAGTGCAGCGACTGATTGATGCGGCTGTGGTGATAGAAGCGATGGTCGTCCCACCGCTGCTCGCGTAGTGTCTCCATGAAGCCGGCCATTGCATTGATCCTTCAGTTGATGGTCTGACGTGACGAACGCGTGGACGCCAATCACTCAGTCTCAGGCGGCGGTGATGAGCTCTCGCTTGGCCGATGTGGTCGCGGGCAGCTTGCGGAAGCGCAAAAGGGCGAAGTGGCCGAGTGGCGGCAGAGGGCGGCGCTCGGCAAGCTCGACGCGGCCGTTCTCGGCAATCCAGTCCTCGAAGCGCGCCCAGGGAAAATCCGACCGCCAGCCGAGCCGTTCGACGACCGGCTCCAGAAGCTTCTCGACCTTGAGGCGCGCGCCGCCTTCGGCACCGACACGATTGACGACGATCAGCTCGCCACCAGGGCGCAGAACGCGGATGAACTCGTCAAGCGCCGCTTCAGGATCGGGCACGGTGTTGACGACGTACTGGGCGGTGACGACGTCGAAAGACTCGTCGGGGAACTTGAGGTCCTGCACGTCCATGATCGCGAGCTGCTCGACGTTCGTCATGCGCAGATCGGTGACGCGCTGGCGGGCGACCTCCAGCATGGCGCCGGAAATGTCGACGCCGACGATGCGGCAGCGCTCGGAATAGTAGGGCAGCGAAATGCCCGTGCCGACGCCGACTTCGAGCACACGCCCGCCCACATCTTCGCAGGCGCTGATCGCAGCTTTCCGTGCCTTCTCGAACACGGTGCCGAAGACAAGGTCATAGACCGGCGCCCAACGGTCATAGGTCTTGACCACACCTTCTCGATCCATGGCTTTAGTCATAGGCATCAGCTCCGAGGTTCAACTTCCTTCAGGTCTTCGCTTCGAGTCATTCGAGTCTGCGAACGCTCACCCACCCGCGTCTGCACGCACGCCTGCAACCGTTGCCGGCGCGGCGCTCTCTGCGGTCAGATGCACGGGCTGGAGGTTTGCGAGGAATTGTGCGGCGCTGCGCGCCCAGGAGAAGCCGAGTGCGTGCGCGCGGCAGGCTTCGCGCGAAAGGGGCAGGGCATTGAGGCAGGCCTGGCGAAGATCGTTGCTGAGTACGCCGACGGGAGCGTCGCCGATGACGTCCTGCGGTCCCGTCACCGGAAAGGCTGCAACGGGCACGCCGGATGCGAGGGCTTCGAGCTGAGCAATGCCGAACGTGTCCGTCAGGCTCGGGAAGACGAAGACATCGGCTGCGGCGAGATGCGATGCGAGTGTTTCGCCGCTCATGGCGCCGAGGAAGAAAGCTTCAGGATAGCGCGCGCGCAGCTCGGCCTCCTGCGGCCCGTGGCCGATGATGACCTTGCTTCCGGGCAGATCGAGCGAGAGGAAGGCATCCAGGTTCTTCTCGACGGCGATGCGCCCGACATTCATGAAGATCGGCCGCGGTAGATCCAGATGGATGGCGCGTCCCGGCTGAAACAACGCCGTGTCGACGCCACGCGACCACATGCAGAGATTGCGGAAGCCGCGACCCTCGAGCTCGGTGCGGAGCGAGGGCGTCGAAACCATCGTCGCCGAGGCGGCCGAGTGAAAGCGGCGCATGAGCGTGTAGCCCCACGAGACTGGCACGGGCATTCGCGCGGAAATGTATTCGGCAAAGCGCGTGGTGAAGCTCGTCGTGAAGGGCAGGCCGCGGCGCAGACAGTATCGGCGCACGGCGAGGCCGATCGGTCCTTCGGTCGCGATGTGGATGGCGTCTGGGGCGGCACGCTCGATCCTGCGTGCGATTTCGCGCCCGCTCGGGATGGCGCAGCGAAGGCCTGGGTAGGTCGGCACGCTGACAGAGGGAAAGCCCTCGGGCGTGAGCAGCTCGACGATCGTGCCGCGCTCCATGAGGCTGCGCCGCAGGGCCTCGAGCGTACGCACGACGCCGTTGATCTGCGGATGCCATGCGTCGGTGGCTATGAGCACGATCATGTTCGACCTCGTCGATCGTCTGCAGGAGGTTCTTCTCGTGCAGCGTGTCGGAGAGGCCATAGCGAGTTCACATCGCAGTCATATGACAGTTTGCAGAAACGCGGTGCGGGGAAGATCGACCGTAGCGCTGGCAGCACTGACGGGCGCGCAGAGAATCCGTCGCGGAACTGTCATGTGACGCTGATACGGGGCCGCTGATCCGCGCATCGGCGCGATCTTCCCAGCGGCGAGGGAGCGCGCGATGAAGAAGCTAGGCCTTGCGCCGTTAATTCATGAAACAGCATCCGTTCGCGATTGCCAGCTCGGCCGCTATACGGAGGTCGGTGCGTGGACGTCGATGACCGAGACGACGTTTGGCGACTACAGCTACGTCGCGCACAACAGCGAGATCATCTACACCACGGTCGGGAAGTTCTGCTCCATTGCGGCCATGGTGCGAATCAATCCCGGCAATCACCCCATGTGGCGGGCATCTCAGAGCCACTTCTCATATCGTGCCAGCGCGTACTTCGACGATGCCACCGACGAAGCGGCCTTCTTCGACTGGCGCCGCGCGCATCCCGTGGTCATCGGACATGATGTCTGGATCGGTCATGGCGCGATCATCCTGCCGGGCCGTTCCGTCGGCGGCGGTGCCGTAGTCGCGGCCGGTGCCGTCGTCACGAAGGACGTGCCGGCCTACAGCATTGTCGCGGGTATGCCGGCGCGCGTCGTGCGGCCGCGCTTCGAGGCGGCCATAGCGGCGCGCCTCCAGGCGTTGAAGTGGTGGGATTGGAGCCACGAGCAGCTCCGCGGCGCGCTCGAGGATTTCCGGGCGCTGCCCGTCGAGGCGTTCCTCGTCAAGCACGGCGGCTAGGGCATGACGTCTGCCGACGCCAGCCCGTCCGCCCCGTCGGGAATGCGAGCCTCAGATCAGCCCTTCTGCCTTCATGGCGGCCTGGACCGCCGGCCGAGCCTCGGTCCTCTTCATATAGCTCTGCAGGTACGGGTAGGGCGCGAGGTCCATCTTCGTCGGCACCGTCCAGCGCATGACCGTGAAGCAGTAGGCATCCGGGCAGGTGAAAGTCTCGCCCATGAGATAGTTGTTCGTGGCGAGGTGGGTATTGAGATGGGCGAAGCGCGGGGCGAGGCGCTCCCTGGTGAGCTGCTTTGCGGCATCCGGCATTTGCGGGTTGAAGAGGGGCGAGAAGCCCTTGTGCAACTCGCTCGAGACGAAATTGAGCCAGGACTGCATCTTGTAACGGGCGAGCGTGCCGTTGGCCGGCGCGAGCCCCTTCTCAGGCACCTTGTCGGCAATGTACTGGACGATGGCGGGACCTTCGGTCAGCAGCGTGCCGTCGTCGAGGGCGAGCGCCGGCACGTAGCCGAGTGGGTTGATGGCACGGTAGTCGCTGCCGCTGGCGGTCGTCTTGGCGCGGATGTCGGTCTTGACCAGCTCATGTGGCAGACCGGCCTCTTCGAGGACGATATGTGGGGAGAGCGAGCATACGCCGGGGGCGTAGTAGAGCTTCATGAGCAGACTCCTGATCATCTGTTATGGGATTGGACGAGATGTCGGTTGATTGAGGCACATTGCGCGCCGCGCGTCGAGGGAACCGGAGTTTCTCACCGCGAATTGATGCACGAGGGTATGTGCATAGCGCAGCAATTCCCCGCGTCACTGGACCGGCGCGAGCTTTTGTGTAGGATCACTCCAAATTTCGGCCCGGACGAAAGGGCCTCGACTTAGGCCCATGTAGAAGCGGGATTTTCGGGGGCAGCGGAGAGATGGCAACTGCAGGTGGCGATGCGCCGAGGTCGGCCGCTGGTCTGATGGCCGGCAAGCGGGGCCTTATCATGGGGCTGGCCAACAGCCGCTCGATCGCCTGGGGCATATCGAAGGCCTGCGCGGCCGAGGGTGCGGAGCTTGCGTTTACCTATCAGGGTGATGCGCTGAAAAAGCGCGTCGAGCCGCTGGCAGCGGAGCTTGGCTCCAAGATCGTGCTTCCCTGCGACGTGATGGACTATGCGTCCGTGGACGCCGTATTCGAGGCCCTGAAGACGCAGTGGGGCCGGCTCGACTTCCTCGTCCACGCGATCGCCTTTTCGGACAAGGCCGAGCTCGACGGGCGCTATGTCGACACGAGCGAGCGCAACTTCGTCCAGTCCATGCTGATCTCCTGCTATTCCTTCACGGCGCTCGCCCAGCGGGCCGAGAAGCTGATGACGGACGGCGGCTCGCTGCTGACGCTCACCTACTACGGCGCCGAGAAGGTCATGCCGCACTACAACGTCATGGGCGTTGCCAAGGCCGCGCTCGAGGCGAGCGTGCGCTATCTGGCCGCGGACCTCGGCAAGCAGGGCATTCGCGTCAACGCGATCTCGGCCGGACCGATAAAGACGCTCGCGGCTTCAGGCATCGCCGACTTCCGCTACATCCTGCGCTGGAACGAGTACAACTCGGCTCTCAGACGCAACGTGACCATCGAGGAGGTCGGCGGCTCAGCGCTCTATCTGCTCTCCGACCTCGGCCGCGCCGTCACCGGCGAGATCCATCACGTCGACTCGGGCTACCACATCCAGGGCATGAAGAACGAGGATGCGCCCGACATCTCGGTCGTGAAGGGCGAGGGCTGAGCGGCCCCCGCGAGACTTATGAGCAGGACGCGATGAGCGAGGGGCATCACGAGGGCTTGCGCGTCGATGCCCGCATCCTCATTCCCGAGGCAGAGCTGAGTGAGAGCTTCATTCGCGCCTCGGGGCCTGGTGGCCAGAACGTCAACAAGGTCGCGACGGCCGTCGAGCTTCGCTTCGATGTGCGCGGTAGTGAGAGCCTTGCGCCACCGGTGCGCCGCCGGCTTGAGCGTCTTGCGGGCCGCCGTCTGACCAAGGATGGCGTGATCGTCATCCGCGCCGACCGCTTCCGCACGCAGGACATGAATCGTTCGGAGGCGCGTGAGCGCCTCGCCGAGCTCATCCGCGAAGCTGCGACGCCACCGAAGCCGCGCATCAAGACCAAGCCGACCAAGGCATCGCGCGAGCGACGTCTCAAGTCCAAGGGCGAGCGTGGCGAAGTAAAGCGCGGGCGCCAGAAGCGCATTTCATTTGACTGAGAGTATCGGGTTAGGGCCGACCCGAGGGGCACGCGAAGTGGGGACGACATGATGATTTCGGATCGGCGGCCGGATGAGGTGCTGATCGCATCGGATGGAGGCGCGACGGGCGCACCCATCTGGCTCGCACCGCAGGGCGGGTGGAAAGCGGCGCTCGCGCATTTGCCGAGCACGCAATTGGCATGGCTTGAGGCGAATGGATTTGACGGCGCAGCGCGCAAGCATGTGCTGCTTCCCGGCCCAGCGGGCACGATCGAAGGTGTCGTGCTCGGCATCGGCATGCCCGATGGTGCCAATGTCGCCGTTGCGACGGCGACGCTGCTTGGGACGCTGCCGCCATTGCTGCCGGCGGGCACATACCGGCTCGGCGATCCTTCCGCCTGCGATCCGACCATGGCGGTTATCGCCTGGGGTCTCGGCTCTTATGCATTTCGCCGCTACAAGGCGAACGGCGTGCGCAAGGGCCCCGTTCTCGTCATGCCCGAGACGGCCGATGCCAAGCAGGCCATGGCCGCCGTCGAAGGCGTGTGGCTTGGCCGTGATCTCATCAACACGCCGTCCAACGACATGGGTCCGGCTGAGCTGGAGATTGCCGCCCGCGCGCTCGGTGCGCGTCACGATGCAGCCGTCGATGCCGTGATCGGTGATGATCTCATCGAGAAGAATTTCCCGCTCATTCACGCTGTGGGCCGGGCGAGTGTGCGTCCGCCGCGCCTCATCGATCTCACATGGGGGCGCTCGGATGCGGCGAAGATCACGCTGATCGGCAAGGGCATCTGCTTCGACACCGGTGGTCTCGATATCAAGACCGCGAGCGGCATGTTGCTCATGAAGAAGGACATGGGTGGTGCGGCAGCAGCGCTCGCACTCGCGCACATGATCATGAGCGCGGGTCTCGATGTGCGTCTGCGCGTCTTGATCCCGGCGGCCGAGAACGCCATAGCCGGCGCCGCATTCCGGCCGAGCGACGTGATCCGTTCGCGCGCGGGAATAACCGTCGAGATCGGCAATACGGATGCCGAAGGCCGCCTCGTGCTCGCCGATGCGCTGGCGCTCGCCGACGAGGAGGCCCCCGATCATCTTTTTACATTCGCTACGCTGACGGGCGCGGCGCGCGTCGCGCTCGGCCCCGACCTTCCGCCCTTCTTCTGCGACGACGAGAGCCTCGCGAGCGAGATCGGTGCGGCCGGCGCTGCCGTTGCCGATCCGGTCTGGCGCCTGCCACTGACGACGCCCTACGAGTCCTGGCTCGAAAGTAACGTCGCCGACATGAACAACGTCGCCGAGGGCGGATTTGCCGGCGCGGTGGTGGCCGCCATCTTCCTCAAGCGCTTTGTCAAGCAGGCGCGTGCGTTCGCCCATTTCGATATCTACGGTTGGCGTCCGTCGCTGCGTGCGCTCGGTCCCAAAGGTGGCGAACCGCAGGCCGCACGCGCTATGTTCGAGGTTGTGCGCCGCATTGCCGGGAGTTGAGAGCACGCACATGGACCAGCCGCTCGATCCGCGCCGCCATGCCTTTCGCGAGGATCTGGCGGACGCGCGTCTGCAGGGCCGTGTGACGGCGGAGCGTTTTGTCGAGGGACGACCGGGACAGGTCCGCGTCGCGATCGCGCCTGTGTTCGGCACGCCCGATGCTGGCACGGCGCTGACGACGCAGCTCCTGTTCGGCGAGACGGTCCGCGTCTTCGAGGAGAGCGACGGCTGGGCGTGGCTGCAGGGTGATGCCGATGATTATGTCGGCTATGCGCCCGCGGCCGCAATCGGACGCGAGATCGGCGCGCCGACACATCGCCTCTCGGCCCTATCGGCACCAGCGCTCGCGCGGCCCGCGCTCAAATCGCCGCCGCTCGTCGATCTGCCCATGGGCGTACGTCTCACCGTGGAGCGCGAGGAGAACGGCTTTGCCGTACTCGCGATCGGCGCCTTCGTGCCGATGCAACATCTCGTGCCGATCGATGTGCGCGCGGCGGATTTCGTCGCCGTCGCGGAACAGTTCGTTGGCGCGCCCTATCTCTGGGGTGGTCGTACACGTGCCGGGCTCGACTGCTCGGGGCTCGTGCAGATCGCCATGCAGGCGACGGGCAGTGCTGCGTCACGTGACAGCGATATGCAGCAAGCCGAGATCGGCGGCGCAATCGACGTGGGCGATGATCTCGCCGGTCTGCGTCGCGGTGATCTCGTGTTCTGGCGCAGCCACGTCGGCATCATGACCGACGAGGCGAATATGCTGCACGCCAATGCGCATCACATGCGCGTCGTCGTCGAGCCATTGGCGGAGGCTGTCGCGCGCATCAAAGCGGCCGGTAGCGAGATCATCGGCGTGCGACGGCCGTAGGGTCGCTTCGCGAGTGGGGCTTTCGCCCCACACCCCAACCGGGGGACACCCCCGGAGCCCCCGTCTTTTTTGGATTGGGAGCGTGCGGCAATTGTTCAACTCATAAGGACGGGCGGGTCCGGGAGGGTGTCCCTCCCGGTTGGGGTGTGGGGCGAAAGCCCCACTCGCGTAGCGCCCAAGCATCACCGCCGATACGGCAGATACCACTGATTATCGCGCGTCATAGCGCCGGGCTTCACGCCCATCACGAGCCAGCGCTCGGCCTTCCAGGCTGGACCGTCCGGGAGACGTATCTCCGTCTCGATGGCAAGCAGAAGCCCCGTCATCGCGCTCGACTTCGTGCGCGTCAGAACGCGGCCGGCAGCGATGGCTTCCGCCATGGCCGGCAGGCGATCGAGTTCATCGCTTCCGCGGCTCTCATAAGACTCCGGGCCGATCGCGAGATCGCACGTCTGGCGCTGGTGCAGGACGATTTCAAACGGGCAGGCACCGATCGCAAAAGGCGTGACGGCGAGGCGCCAGAACGTCGCCGCGGTTTGCTCTTCCGCACGTGCGCAATCGGCAAGCGCGCGATGCCACTGCTGGAGCGCGGCGATCGTGCGGTCACGCTTCGCGCGGAAGGCGTCATCGGGCAGCATTCGTTCCGCCCCTTCCATGCGCTCACCCGGGCGCGATGGCCGCGCGCGCGGCGGCCTTGCGGGCGATCTCGATGCGGTACGGGCTCGCCGGGTACGTGCCGAGAATGCGCAGCTCCGTCGAGAAGAAGGAGAGCTCTTCGAGCGCGAGCCGCACGGGCCGGTCGTTCGGATGGCCCTCGATGTCGGCATAGAACATGGTCGCCACGAACTCGCCGTTCACCTGGTAGGACTCGAGCTTCGTCATGTTCACGCCGTTGGTCGCGAAGCCGCCCATGGCCTTGTAGAGCGCCGCCGGCACGTTGCGCACATTGAAGATGAAAGTCGTCACGACCGGGCCATTGCCGGGCTCGGCGTCCTCGGGCTCGCTCGAAAGCACGACGAAGCGCGTGGTGTTGTGCTTGGCGTCCTCGACGTCCTCGGCGAGGATGTCGAGGCCGTAGATGTCGGCTGCGATGCGCGGCGCGAGGGCGGCCCGCGAGCGATCGCCCCATTCCGCCACCTGCCGCGCGGCGCCTGCAGTATCGGCGGCGATGTGCGCCTTGAAATTATGCTTGCGGATGATGTTGCGGCACTGACCGAGGGCGTGGATGTGGCTGTAGACGTCCGTGATGTCCGCGATCGTCGTGCCCTTGAGGCCCATGAGCTGGAAGCGGATCGGCAGGAAGTGCTCGCCGACGATGTAAAGGTCCGACTGCGGCAGCAGGTGATGGATGTCCGCGACGCGGCCTGCGAGCGAGTTCTCGATCGGGATCATGGCGTAGCGCGCTTCGCCAGACTTCACGGCGCCGATGGCATCCTCGAAGGTCGGGCAGGGCAGTGGCTCGTGGCCCGGGAAGACCTCGTTGCAGGCGAGATGCGAATTGGCACCGGGCTCGCCCTGGTAGGAAATGCGAAGGCGCTCGGCGGTGGCGGACGTGCCCGCCGCGGTGGGGGACTTCTTGGGCGACATGGTGTGAGCCAGACTGGGATAAGCCAGAAAAAGAGTAAGCCGGACTAAGAGGTTCAGGCCGGGGCAAGCAGGCGGCGGGCCCGCTCGAGGTCGGCCGGAGTATCGACACCGAGGGGGACCGTGTCAACGAGGCCCACGTCGATGCGCATCCCGGCTTCGAGCGCCCTAAGCTGTTCTAGGCGCTCGCGTTGTTCGAGGGGAGCCGGGGGCAGCGCGACGAACCGCTCCAGGGCCGCCCGTGTATAGGCGTACATGCCGATGTGGTGGTAGAGGGGGCCGGCGCCGCTCGGAGCCGTCGCCCGGGTGAAATAGAGGGCGCGCAGTCGGTTAGGCCCGATGGGCGTACCCACGGCCTTGACCACGTTGGGATTCGTGCGCTCCTCCTCGATGGTAATCTCGCAGGCGATGGTCGAAATGTCGGCGCTGGGCTCGGCCGTAAGGACTTCGAGGCACGTGCGGATGAGGCGCGGTTCGATGGTCGGCAGATCACCCTGGACATTGATGATGAAGCGGGACTTGCGCTCGGGATCGAGGCTCTGGACGGCCTCGAAGATGCGGTCCGTGCCGTTCTGGTGATCGGAACGCGTCATCTGCGCTTCACCGCCGGCAGTGCGGACTGCATCCGCGATCTGTGGGCTGTCGGTCGCGACGACGACGCGCCCGATATTGGCCTCCATGGCACGGCGCCACACATGCACGATCATGGGCACGCCATGGATGTCCGCCAGCGGTTTGTCCGGCAGGCGGGTCGAGGCCATGCGCGAGGGAATGAGGATCAGCGCGTTCTGCATCCGCAGCCGGGCTCCATTGAGAACCATCCTAAAGAAGTGACAATTGGTCTCGGCTTGTCCTCGTAGAACAGTTGCCGTTCAGGTTGCAAGCATTGGGGGAACGCCTATATTGGCGCCCGTTCGAAAGGGGCCGGACCCCGGCCGCACGCCGGGAACGATGGGGCAGCGCGACGAAAATGAACGCTTTCGAGTTCAACAAAATTGCCGGTGCGGTGCTTGCGGCGCTGCT
>JAEZAW010000138.1 GCA_023430315.1 Pseudomonadota bacterium
ACACGCGCATCATCCTGCGCCATATCACGCCGAATATCGTGGCGCCCTACCTCGTCATGGTCACGGCGTTCATCGCCCAGGCCATCCTGCTCGAGGCGAGCCTCTCCTTCCTCGGCCTCGGCGTCACCGAGCCGACACCTGCCTGGGGTCTCATGCTTTCGGGTGCCTCGGCCGACTTCTACAAGGCCGCGCCGTGGATGATCATGTTCCCCGGCCTCGCGATCACCCTCGCCGTGTTCGCCTTCAACCTCTTTGGCGACAGCCTGCGCGACTGGCTCGACCCGAAGATGAAGGGCTAAGGCGGCCGCCAGCTCGCCAATCGCCGCACTAGACTTGCGCACTGCCGTGCTAAGCTCACGGCAATGCGCGCGCGCCCCAAATCCCGGCCCCTGAGCTCGACGCGGCCACGTAGCAAGGCCGCCCCCGCGATCATGCTGCCCGAGCCGTTCGCCGGCTGGTTCGCGACCAAAGGCTGGCAGCCGCGCGAGCACCAGCTCGCGCTGCTCGCCCAGGCGGAGATGCGCCGCTCGACTCTCCTCATTGCGCCCACCGGCGCCGGCAAGACGCTCGCCGGTTTCCTGCCGAGCCTCGTCTCGCTGCACACGAAGCGCAACCAGCCAACCCGCGCCGCCGGCTTGCGCACGCTCTACATTTCGCCGCTGAAGGCACTCGCCGTCGACATCGCACGCAATCTGCTCTCGCCCATTGCCGAGATGGGACTCGACATCCGCGTCGAGACCCGCACGGGCGACACACCCGCGAGCAAGCGCCAGCGCCAGCGGCTGAGCCCGCCGGAGATCCTGCTCACGACGCCGGAGCAGCTCGCGCTGCTGCTGGCGAGTCCGGATGCGTCCTACATCTTCGGCGATCTCGATACGCTGATCCTCGATGAGCTGCACGCGCTCGCCCCCTCCAAACGCGGCGACCTGCTCGCGCTCGACGTCGCGCGTCTCAGGACGCTCGCGCCGGACCTCATATCCATCGGCCTTTCGGCAACCGTCGCCCACCCGAGTGAGCTCAGGGCCTGGCTCACGCCGCAGACGACGCCTGACAGGTCGATCCAGCTCGCCGATATCGTGACAGTCGACGGCGGCGCCAAGCCCGAGATCAGTATCATCGAGACCGAAGGCGGCATGCCCATCGCGAGCCATACCGCGCGCTATGCCGTCCCCGATGTGCTCGAAGCGATTTCGCGCCATCGTCTCGCGCTGCTGTTCGTCAACACGCGCATGCAGGCCGAGCTCATGTTTCAGGAGTTGTGGAAGGCCAATACGGAAAGCCTGCCCATTGCGCTGCACCACGGCTCGCTCGATGTCGGTCAGCGGCGCAAGGTCGAAGCGGCCATGGCGCGCGGCGCGCTCCGCGCTGTCGTCGCCACCTCGACGCTCGACCTCGGCATTGACTGGGGAGATGTCGATCTCGTCATCCATCTCGGCGCGCCCAAGGGCGCCTCGCGCCTCATCCAGCGCATTGGCCGCGCCAATCACCGCCTCGATGAACCCTCGAACGCGATCCTCGTGCCGGCGAACCGCTTCGAGGTGCTCGAATGCCGCGCCGCGCTCGAAGCTGCGCTCGCCGGCGAGCAGGATGCCGTGATCCGTCGCCGGGGCACCATGGACGTACTCGCGCAGCACATTCTGGGCACGGCCTGCGCCGGCCCTTTCCACGCCGATGCGCTCCACGCTGAAGTCCGTACTGCGCTTCCCTATGCCGATCTCTCGCGCGCCGATTTCGACCGCGCCGTCGATTTCGTCGCGACCGGCGGCTATGCGCTGCGCCAGTACGAGCGCTTCGCACGCCTGAAGCCGGACAGCGACGGCCGCTGGCGCCTGACACATCCGAATTTCGCGCAACAGTACCGCATGAATGTCGGCACCATCGTCGAAAAGCCGTTGCTCAAGGTCCGCATGATCAGCGGGCGACGCCGGCGTCCCGGCTCCGCGCAAGGCGTCATGGGGGGGCGGATGCTCGGCGAGATCGACGAGGATTTTGCCGCCGAGCTGAGCCCCGGGGATACCTTTGCCTTTGCCGGCTACATCCTTCGCATGGAGGGCCTCACGGACGAGGAGCTGCTCGTGTCGCGCTCCAATGCCAAGGACCCGAAAGTGCCGAGCTACCCGGGTGGCAAGTTTCCCCTTTCGACGCACCTTGCCGAACGTGTGCGCCGAATGCTCGCCGATCCCGCGCACTGGAAGAGCCTGCCGCCGTCGGTCGCGCACTGGCTGGAGATCCAGCAGCGCGTCTCGACCATCCCCGCTGCCGATGAAGTGCTCATTGAAAGTTTCCCGCGCGGCGGGCGGCACTATCTCGCCATCTACCCTTTCGAGGGACGCATCGCGCATCAGACTCTGGGGATGCTGCTCACGCGCCGCCTACATCGTGCCGGTGCGCTGCCGCTCGGCTTCGTCGCCAACGACTACGCCCTCTCCGTCTGGGCAGCCCGCGACATCGGCCGGATGCTCGCCGACGGCGAACTCGACCTCGCCAGCCTCTTCGACGAGGACATGCTCGGCGACGACCTCGAAGCCTGGCTGGCCGAGACGAGCCTCATGCGGCGCACGTTCCGCACCTGCGCCGTCATTGCCGGTCTCGTCGAGCGGCGCGCCCCCAAGCACAAGAAGAACAGCCGCCAGCTCTCGGTCTCGACCAACCTCATTTATGACGTATTGCGCCGTCACGACCCCCACCACATTCTCCTCGAGGCCGCCTACCAGGATGCGGCGACGGGCCTCCTGGATATCCAGCGCCTCGCCGGCTTCCTGGCGCGAATCAAGGGGAGAATCAGGCATAGTGCTCTCGATCGCGTCTCGCCGCTGGCCGTGCCGCTGATCGTCGAGCTTGGCCGCGAGGCCGTTATTGGCGCCTCCGCCGAAGCCCTGCTCAAGGAGGCGGCCGAGGAATTGATCGCCGAAGCCGGAGAGCCCGAACACAGTCCCGGACACCAGGAGGCCCGATGAGCGTTCTTGCATTGAGCCCCGAGCGGGCGCGGATCGACGATGCCGCCGCGCAGACACTCTCGATCTGCGGCAAGCAGCTCGTGGCTGATATGTCCGGTGCGTTGTATTGGCCGGGCGAGCGGATGCTGATCGTCGCTGATCTGCATCTGGAGAAGGCATCGGCCCATGCCGAGCGCGGCACCCTTCTGCCACCCTATGACACGCGCGAAACGCTCGAGCGCCTCGCGATCGCCATCGAGCGCTATAATCCCGAGATCGTCGTCGCACTCGGCGACAGTCTGCATGACCGTGGCGCCGCAGAGCGCATTGCCGCCGGCGATCTCGCTGCACTGCGCATTCTGCAGGAAGATCGACGCTGGATCTGGGTGACCGGAAACCACGATCCCGAGATCGGCCGCCAGCTCGGCGGCGAGGTCGTGGATGGACTTACCGCCGGCGGCCTCCGCCTCGTGCACCTGCCGACCGACGGCCATGCGACGCACGAAATCGCCGGCCATCTCCATCCGGCTGCGCGTCTTTCGCTCTATGGTCACACGCTGCGCCGCCCCTGTTTCGTCGGCAACCGTCTGCGGCTCGTACTGCCCGCATTCGGCGCCTTCACGGGTGGGCTCAACGTGCTCGATCAGGCCTTCCTGCCGCTCTTCGGGAATGATGGCTTCGGTGTATGGATGCTCGGGCAGGAAGGCGTCTATCCTGTCGCCACGCGCCAGCTTTACGGCGACTGACGGATCAACGGTGCGGTACTTGCCGCCAGGGAACACCACGTGCCGCAAAGCTTGCCGACAGTTCGCGCTGAGCGCCAATGGCCTTCCTATCTCGGCCCGACGGCCGAATACGATGCCGCGCTCGACTATCTGAGCGAGGACGGCGGCCACCTCTTCGTCACCGGGCGCGCCGGCACGGGCAAGTCGACGCTGCTGCGCGCGCTCTGCGAGATGCTCGAAGCAGAGCACGTCATCGTCGCGCCGACCGGGCTTGCCGCAGTCAACGTGGGCGGCCAGACGATCCACTCCTTCTTCGGTCTGCCACCGCGCCTCATCCGGCCTGAGGATATCCGTCGCAGCCGCAATGGCGCGGTCATGCGAAAGCTGAAGATGCTCGTCATCGACGAGGTCTCCATGGTCCGCTCGGATCTCATGTGGGCCATCGACCAGTCGCTGCGCATCAACCGCGGCCGCCCGCGCGAGCCCTTCGGCGGCGTGCGCCTCGTGCTCTTCGGCGACCTGCACCAGCTCCCGCCCGTCGTGCAGGAGGCGGAAGTCGCAGCGCACCTCGAAGAGACGCATGGCGGACCGTTCTTCTTCAGCATCGGTGCGCTCCGTGAAGGCGTCGGCACCTATCTGCTCGAGCTCTCACGTGTCTTCCGCCAGAGCGACGAGGCACTGATCGACGTGCTGACGCACATCCGCGGCGGCGACGTCGAGCCCGAGCACCTCGAACTCCTCAACTCGCGCGTGGCGCCCATCCGCACACTCGCCGAGGGCGAGCCCTACGTCATCCTGACGCCGACCAATGCCGCCGCCAACCGCATCAACGTGGCCTATCTCGATGCGCTTCCCGGCGCACCGATTTCATTCGCGGCCACCACGACCGGCGAGTTCGCGCAGGGCGCGCAGCCGACCGACACGACGCTGGTGCTCAAGGCCGGCGCCAAGGTCATGCTGCTACGCAACGATTCCGAGCGCCGCTGGGTCAACGGCACGATTGCACGCATCTCCCGCCTCGACGAAAAGCGCGTGTGGATCGAGGTCGACGGCAAGGAGCATGAGGTCGAGCCTGTCACATGGGAATCGCGCCGCTATGCCTATGACACGACGGCGCAGAAAATCGTCGAAAGCGTCGCTGGCACCTTCAAGCAGTTCCCCCTGCGCCTCGCGTGGGCGTTGACGATCCACAAATCACAGGGTTTGACGCTCGATCGCGTGTACATCGACCTCGGCCGCGGGACCTTCGCCCATGGACAGGCCTATGTGGCTCTCTCCCGCTGCCGCACGCTCGAAGGATTGGCGCTGGCTCGGCCGCTAAAGCCAAGCGACATCCTCTTCGATCCTGCCGCGATGGGCTATCGTGACATCTTTCCGACATTGACCTGATCTCGCGCAGATCAAGCGTTTACCTTTTTGCCGGGAAGGCGTTTATTGGCGTATCTATGACTTTTGATTGATGTGCGGGCTGTCAATTACGGCTAGGGTACTGATATCTTTCATTCGGCTCGGCAGGGCGCATGGACGAATTCGAGGCAGAGGACGTCGCACCGCAGGGCACCGACGCGACTTCGCCGGGCATGGCCCGTCGCCAGCCGCTCTACGTGCAGATTGCAGCGACACTCGCGGGGCAGATCGCCCAGGGCGCGCATCCCGTTGGCTCGCTGCTGCCGACCGAGGCGGAGCTGCAGCAGCAGTTCCACGTCTCGCGCTACGTCGTGCGCCAAGCCATCCAGCATCTCAGGTCCATGGGTCTGGTGACGGCCCGCAAGGGTGTCGGCACGCGGGTCGAGGCCCGGCAAGCTGCCGCACGCTTCCTGCTCACTATGCATTCGGTCGGCGATATCCGCCAGTACGCGACCGGCATGCGGCTCGAGATCCAGGACGTCGACGAGACGGTCCTTCGCGGCAGCAAGGCAGCACTGATCGGCGCACGCCCCGGACGGCGCTTCCTCCGCATCACCGGCATCCGCCGGCGCGATCGTGACAACAAGCCGGTCAGCCACGCCGAGATTTTCATCGACGATGCTTTCAGCGCCATCAAGTCCGAGATTCCGACCGTCGGCACCGCCATCTGGGAAATGATCGAGCGCCAGTCCGGCGAGACCCTGGTCGAGGTCGAGCAGCAGATCGACGCGGTCACGCTCAACGGCGAGCACGCGCGCCTGCTCGAAGTTGCGGAAGGTACGCCGGCGCTCCGCGTCATCCGTCGTTACTACGTCACTGGACGCAGGCTGGTCGAGTTGTCGATCAACCTCCACCCCGGCAACCGCTTCTCGTACAATATGCGGATCAAGCGCGATGGCGGAACGGCAACGCCGGCAATCCGTAAGCCACGCTCGCGCAGCAAGTAGAGGCGCGCCTAGCGCTCACAGCTCTTAATTCGTGGCCTTACCCCAGATCGCTTGAAGACGATCGTCGCGTCCGCAGCGATAGCGGTAGTACTTATAACGCACCGGATTCTTGATGTAGTAGTCCTGGTGGTAATCCTCGGCGGCTGTAAAGGGACCTGCATCGCGGACGACGGTTGCGATCGGCTGCTTGAACGGACCTGACGCCGCAAGCGATGCCTTCGAGGCTTCCGCGATCTTCTTCTGCTCCGGCGTGTGGGTGAAGATCGCAGTCGTGTAGGACTCGCCACGATCGCAGAACTGGCCGCCCTGATCGTAAGGGTCGACATTCTTCCAATAGACCTCGAGCAGCTTCTCGTAGGTGACCTTCGCCGGATCGTATCGGATCTGCACGACCTCGATATGACCCGTGCCACCGGCGGTGACCTGCTGATACGTCGGGTTCGGCGTCGTCCCGCCCATGAAGCCGGAGATCGTCGAGACCACGCCCTCCAATGCATCGTAGGGCGGCTCCATGCACCAGAAGCAACCACCTGCAAATGTCGCGACGGCAAGTGTCGCTGATTTCTCGGCTTGTGGCGACGCCGACTGCGCATTAGCCGCCGGGGCTATAATCAGAGCGGCGGCCAGTACGCCGGCAACCAGCGAAAATGCCCTAACGAAGTGCGCCCGCATCGTACTTCCTCCCACTGCAATTGACTTCGCGCGCCGTGCGCTCAGAGCTTCTTCTCGGCGCTCTTCGGATCCTGGCTCGCACCCGCTGGCACGAACTTCATGGCCGCGCCGTTCATACAATAGCGCAGACGCGTCGGGGGCGGACCGTCATCGAACACGTGGCCTAGATGGCCGCCGCAACGCCGGCAGTGCACCTCCGTGCGCACCATCAGCCAGAACGTGCGATCCTCCCTGGTGCCAATGGCATTGTCGAGCGGCTTCCAAAAGCTCGGCCAACCCGTGCGGCTGTCGTACTTGGTTGTCGAGGAATAGAGCGGCAGATCGCAGCCCGCACAGTTATAGACGCCCGCCTCGTAAAGCTTCTCATAGGGATGCGTGAAGGCGCGTTCGGTGCCGTGATCGCGCAGAATGTAATACTGCTCCGGCGTCAGCAGCTTGCGCCACTCATCAGACGTGCGCTCGATCTCGAATTTCTTTTCCGGCTTATCTGCCGCGACGGCAGGAACATGGCGAAGCAGCAGGGCTGCACTGCCTATGGCCGCTCCACCGAAAAGGGCGATCGTGAATTGGCGTCGCGTGGTATCGCGCATGGCAATGCCTCGACTTCGCGGAATGGGTCAATTCAGGAAAAGCGTAGGACTGGAGTGAGCGGCGGGCAAGATATCGATGGTCAGGCAGCATCAACCTACTGCCACCCGCCGGGCAAGTCCGGTCACACCTGCTCACGTTTCCGGGAAGTTCACGGCAGGAAGCCCTTCTCGAGGCTCAGGTCCTGCGAGAGGCGCTGCTTGCCCTTTGCCGTCTTCACGCGGAAGCCCCACGCGAGATCCGTGCCTCCCTCCTCCGAGGAGTGCGAGCGCACTTGCGCCACCAACGTCTCACCCGTCTTGAGTGAGATCGGTTCGAGCGCCGGCAGGAACAGCTGCTCCCAGTGCGTCGGTGCAGCTAGCGGCGAGGTGGACAGCACGACGCCCGGCACTAGCTCCGCCGACCACCACACGGCAAGGCCGTGGACCGTGACAGCCTCGCGGATCTGCCATTCTCCCGCACCCTTGCGCGCGAAGCGATTACGCACGCGGAAATCGAGCCGGTCCCAGGTCACGGCCGTGCGACCGCCATCCAAAAGCTCGACCCGAGGAAAAGTGCGCACATAGGCATTGTTGAGGCTCATGACGCTGGCCGGCCCGAAGTCGAGACCGCGGCCGAGCCGCTCCCAGGCGACAAGCTCATCGCGGCAGCGCGGCGCGATGACCGGCGCCACCACCTGTTCGAGCCCGCCCGGGATGAGCACGCCGCCGGGCTTCAGATGGCGCGCGGCGGCATCGTTCATGGTCTCGACGAGGAATTCTTCGAGCGCGTAGTTGCCGAGCGTCTCGGTGACCATGACATCGACGCGCTCCGGCTCGATGATCTCGGTCGAGCGCATGGGAACGAGCTCGATGTTGCGCAGCTTGTTGAGCTTCACGAGGCGTTCGGCCAGCGCGCCGATCTCGGCAAATTCGTAGGCGATGACTTTGCGCGCCCCAAGCTTGGCGGCGATCATGGCGAGGACGCCGCTGCCAGTGCCGATGTCGGCGACCACCGTCTCACCCTTGCGGATGACCTTGGTGAGCGCGCGCTCGAATGCCGCGAGACGCCCGGTGTCCGCAATCAGCGAGCGATGATACTCGATGCGCATGTCGTGAGATTACCTGAAGGATGCCGCCGGCTTTTGCTCAGATCATCGGCACCAGAAGCAGGACGGGGAGCGACGCTTGATCGGCACCATTCGTCGCCCCCCGCCGTGGTCCTCTCCGCGCAGACGCGAGGAGGGATTTCGCCAGTCGACCAGAAAATTTTAAACAATCGCTGAACGTCAGGTGATGGTTTTCCAGTACGTGTCCTTCTTTGTCACGTAGCCGTCGCGGAACTCCCAGAGATCACAGCCCACGAGATTGATCGGCTCGCCGCCGTTCTTCGGCGTGCCACGCACGACCCACTCGGAGATGGCCTTCGTCTGGTCGACGATCCAATGCCGCATCTCCTCCCAACGCATGTCGGGAATATCGCGATAGCGGGCGCTCAGCACCTCGCCGATCTCGGCTTTGCCGAGGAGGCGGCGTCCCTCGGGTGCATTCGGCCCGCGCGCCATGACCCATTCGCAGTCATCCGCGAAGTGCGAGAGGATTGCCTTCACATCCTGCTTGTTGAAGCCATCCTGGATCTCGTCCAGCAGGGCCATCGTCACCTGTCGTGCCATCGTCTCTTCTTCCCTTCGTTACTCGTGATCTCTTAGCCAATCTACCAGAGCCGCACGTCCTTGCCTTCCGCGCGCAGCTTCTCGGCACGCTCGCCGAGCCATTTCTGGAACCCGCCCTGTTCCTTGTAGGCGCGCTCGTGCACATAGACGAATGTCGAGTGAAAGTGAAATGGCTTCCAGTAGCCAATGAGCTTCCAGGCCGCTGCCGAGCCACCATCTTTGCCCGCGAGCGCGTCGGCCGGCGGCACGAAGTAGAAGATGGTCGGCGTGAAGTTCACGCCCCAACGCCGGGCGAGCGCGCGCTCCTCGAGTTCCTTGCCGTCGAAGTCCGTTACCGTCCGCGCGCCGTGGAGATTGAGCTGAATGACGAGGAAGTGCTTCTGGATGTAGGCAGCGATCTCGGGATCGGAAAGATTGGTGACGTGCGTTTCCTTGCAGTAAGGGCAGCCGCGCTGCTCGAAGAGAATGGCGAGGCTCTTCCCCGCCTTCTCCGCCTCTGCGAGGTCCTCCTTGAGATCGAGGAAGGACTCGTGAAACCACGGCTGTGTGTAGAGGCCATCGTCATTCCGCTGCGGCTCGGGCTTCTCGGTGGCCTGGACCGTGACAGGTGCGAGCGGTAACAGCAGACCCGCGCCTGTCAGCGAGAGCATCTCGCGTCGCGTGTGTCTCATGATTGCGCTCCAACATCCGAGCATTGTCCTGAGTGAAGACGAGAACAGCGCGGACGTCAATGCGTGCTGCGATTGCTTGACGTCGCTTCAGCGACGATCGATCGTGTTCGCAACAAACAATAACCAAGTGGAGGAACGCTGCCCATGAAGATCACAGACGTCGAACTCACGCTGTTCAACTGGGACGACATCCCGCCGACACGCTATCACGCGGGCTCGGTGAACTCAGGCGGACGCAGCAATCTCGGCCTGCTGACCGTGCGCACCGATCAGGGCATCGATGGCCACGCCTTTCTCGGCGGTGCAACGAACCCTGCAGAGAGCGATGCCGGCAACCTGATCCGTTTTCTCAAGCCCGTGCTCATGGGAAAGGATCCACTCGCGCGCACGGATCTCCATGCTGCACTGCGCGCCAAGCAGCGCACGGCCGGCCTGCGCACGGTCGGTGCCTGCGATACCGCGCTCTGGGACATCGCCGCCAAGGCCGCGAACCTGCCGCTCTACAAGTTCCTCGGCGCCGGACGCTCATCGATCGGCGCTTACGCATCGAGCCAGATCCTCGATGGCCGACAGGCCTATGCCGGCGAAGCAGCGGAATTCAAGGCGGCCGGCTGGAAAGCCTACAAGATCCATCCGCCGCAGGATCCCGACGAGGATATCAAGGTGTGCGAGGCCGTGCGTAAGTCGGTGGGCGACGGCTACACGCTGATGCTCGATTCGACCTGGAGCTACCGCTATCCAGAAGCGCTGAAGGTCGGCCGCGCGATCGAGGAGCTGGGCTTTCTCTGGTACGAGGACCCGCTCAACGAGGAAGACATTTATTCCTACGTGAAGCTGCGCCAGAAGCTCTCGATCCCGATCCTCGCCACCGAGTACCCGGCGGGCGACATCGGTACGTATGCCATCTGGCTGACCGAGCGCGCGACGGACTATCTGCGCGGTGACATCCCGGTGAAGGGTGGTCTCTCGACTATGATCAAGACCGCGCACCTCGCCGAGGCCTTCCACATGAACTACGAGGTCCACCACGGCGGGAACTCACTGAACAACATGGCGCAGCTCCACTTTGCCTGCTCTTTGCGGAACACCACCTACTTCGAGGTGCTGCTGCCGCACGGCGCACACAAGTACGGCCTCCTGAACGACGTGACGATCGACAAGGACGGCATGGCGCATTGTCCCGAGACACCGGGCATCGGCGCCGAGATCGACTTCGAGCTGATCAAGAGGAAGCAGATCGCCGTGCTGAAGTGAGCTACGCCCGCTTCATATGGCTGGAGCGGGCGCAGCCGCCAGCGGCACGACATCGACGCCGACCGTCACGACGTGCTCGCCGCCCCCGATCAGCACGCCGCTGATCGGGCTCACGTCGTTGTAGTCGCGGCCATGGGCGATCGTGATGTGCTCCTCACCGACTTCGATGCCGTTGGTCGGATCGAAATCACGCCATCCCGTCTCGGGCGACCACACGGATATCCAGGCATGTGAAGCATCGGCGCCTGCGAGCTTCGGCTGCCCGGGCGGCGGATGCGTCAGAATATAGCCACTCACGTAGCGCGCCGGCACGCGCAGCGCCCGCAAGCCCGCGAGCGCCAAATGCGCGAAGTCCTGGCAGACGCCGCGGCGCTGCGTGAAGACCTGCTCGACCGGCGTTGAGACATCGGTCGCGCCGGGATCGAAATGGAAGTCGGCATAGATGCGCCGGGTGAAGTCCATCGCGCCGTCGAGGACCGGTCGCCCTTGCCCGAACGAGGCCCGCGCATAATCAGCGATTGCCAATGATGCCCCCGTTATGCGCGTGGTGCACCGATACTGGATCACATCGAGATCGAGGCCGTCCGAGCCGTTGCCGAGTACATCATCGAGCCTGTCCCAGGCCGCCGTCGCGGTCAGATTTGCCGCCACCGGCACACGCGTCTCGACCGCACTGCGCGCGAGCAGCACCAGCTCCTTGTGCGGCACCTCGACCTCGAGTTCCACGAAGGGATTGCCGAAGTTGTCGATGCCCTCGTGTCGCATGGCCGGCGCCGGCTCGACAATGAGGTTGTGACGGAACGTGGTCTGGTGCGCAGCGGGCCGCGGCGTCATGTGAACGAGGTGCTGCGACTGCGCAACAGGCGTCGCGTAGCGGTAGTGTGTCCGGTGACTGACCTCGAAAATCATGGTCGCGGCTCGATACGCGTCAGAACTCGGTGCGGGGTCTCTTCGGTCAGATTGAAATAGTGGCGCGCGACGGCATTGGAAAGCTCGGGCAGGATCTGCAGCTCTTCCCGCATGAGCCGTTCGAGTGTCGCGCGGTCCTCCTCGTCGGCAATGGCCATCACATCGGCAAGCCGCACGGACGTCAAGAGCGAGAGAATGAGCCGCCTGTCCTCGGCGAGACTGACGCCCTGGCGCGCATCGGGCAGCATCTCCAAGTGCTTGGAGATCGCCGCGAGCTGGTAGGCCAGCGCACGCGGATTGGCCTCGTCGAGCAGCAGAAGGTCAAGCACCAGCGCCAGCATCGGATCGAGGCGGTAGCGCGAACGGTAGGTAATGAAGCTATCGGCCAGTTCCAACAGCAGCAGCAGGCTGCTCGTCTCCTCCTCAGGATCGGGCGGCGGAATGAACAGCGTGAGGATGGCCTCGCTGAGGTTGTAAGCGCGTTCGAGGCGCCGTCCCATGTCGAGGAACGACCAGCCGTAGTTCCGCGTCATGTTCTCGTGCGTGAGACCGTTGAACGAGGAGAGCGCGGCAAGGCCCTCGTCGAGCAGATCGAGCAATGCAGCAGGGCCTGCCTTGTTCAGCGCACGCATCCAGGCTTCGCCGGGACGGAAGCGGCTCAGCGTCTGCCAGGCTTCGTGCGAGAGACGGTCGCGCACGAGATAAGAGACCTGATAGAGCCCCTCGAGCGTACGCGCGAGCGTCCGCGGACTGCGTGCGCGCGATACGAGATCGAGGCAGCGGCCTTCGATGTCCCCGTTGGCAGACGGCGCGCGCATGCCCGTCTCGGCCGTCTCGGGGTCGGTGAGCCGCATATCCAGGCAGCGACGCACGGCATCGAGCCCGCCAACGGCCCCGCTGTCCTCGCCGATACGACGCAGCGCGCCGCGCAGCATTTGCATGGTCCAGTCGGCGCGCTCGGCATAGCGCCCGAGCCAGTAGAGATCGTCGGCGACGCGGCTCTGCACCACGCGCTGCGAGCGCTCGACGCGGGCCATCTCGAGCTTCGGCCGCCAGAGGCTGACGTGCGGCGCCTGCTGCGCATCCGAGAGCACCCAGACATC
>JAEZAW010000149.1 GCA_023430315.1 Pseudomonadota bacterium
GCTATGGTCCCTACATCAACTTCGCCAAGATCAATGCCAATGTGCCCAAGGGCAAGGAGCCGACGGCGGTGACTGTCGAGGAGGCGATCGCCCTTCTCGCGGAACGCGCGGCGAAGGGTGGCGGCAAGCCGGCCAAGGGGCGCAAGGCAGCAAAGCCTGCAAAGGCGGCTGCCGAGAAGGCCACCGAGGCGAAACCCGCCAAGAAAGCCCCGGCGAAGTCCAAGAAGGCGGCTCCAAAAGCTGCGGCTGCAGCCGAGAAACCCGCGGCCAAGGCAACCCCCGCCAAGGCCAAATCCAAGCCGGCCGCAAAGACCCCGCCCTCGCGCCGCCGTGATGCAGCCGAGTAAGACCAACTGAAAGAGCGCGCGTGCCGAAGAAGCAGAAGCGCCGTGACAAGCCCGATCGGCCGAGCCGGTCGGGCGAAACGCGCGTCGCGAGCAAGCGAGCGCCGCTGCCGACGCGCGAGCAACTCCTCGAATACCTCTCGAGCACGACGGAGAAGGTCGGCAAGCGCGAGATCGCGCGCGCCTTCAATATCCGCGGCGAGGATCGCATCGCGCTGAAGGCCCTGCTTTCCGAACTCGCGAACGACGGCGCGATCGTCGGTAATCGTAAGGCCGTCAAGCCGCGGGGCAAGCTCCCCCCGGTTGGGGTGCTGGAGATCATCGCGCGCGACGATGAAGGCGAGCTGGTCGCAGTTCCGGCGAACTGGGAAGCCTCCGAAGGCGAGCGGCCGAAGATCCTCGTGCAGCAAGGACGCCGGTCTATCGGCCCCGATGGCAACGGCGCACTGGCGATCGGCGACCGCATCCTGGCCCGCATCGGCCGCATCCGCGATGCCGATCCCTTCGGCTATGCCCACGAGGCCGAACCCATCAAGCGCCTGCCGCGCGAGCGCAAGCGCCTCCTCGGCATCTTCCGCGCGGCGAAGCGTGGCGGCGGTGGCATGATTGATCCCGTCGACCGCAAGGATCTCAAGGAGTGGCCGGTCCACTCGGGTAACGAAGGCGATGCTGACGACGGAGAGCTCGTACGCTTCGATATCGTGCGCCGCCATCGCGAGGGCGTTCCCGAGGCGCGCGTCGCGGAACGGCTCGGCAATCCGCAGGACCAGCGACAGATCAGCCTGATCGCCATCCATACGCACGGCCTTCCCGATGGCTTTCCCGAGACCGTGCTCGCCGAGGTCGAGGATCTGCCGCCGATCGAGGTAGCGGGGCGTCTCGATCTGACGAAGCTGCCGCTCGTCACCATCGATCCGGTCGATGCACGCGATCACGACGATGCCGTGCTCGCCGAGCCCGATGCCGATCCGGCCAACGAGGGCGGCTTCATCGTAACCGTCGCCATTGCCGATGTTGCGCACTACGTCCGTCCGGGAACGCGTCTCGATCGCGAGGCGAAGACGCGCGCCAACTCCGTCTACTTCCCGGACCGCGTCGTGCCGATGCTGCCCGAGCGCATCTCGAACGATCTCTGCTCGTTGCGTGAGGGCGAGGTGCGGCCCTGCATGGCCGCGCGCATGATCTTCGACCGCCACGGCGAGAAGCGACGCCACACCTTCCATCGCGCGCTCATGCGATCGGCGGCAAAGCTCTCCTATCAGGAAGCGCAAGCGGCCATAGATGGCAGACCGAGCGAACGCGCCGCGCCCATGCTCGACAAGGCGCTGAAGCCGCTATGGGCCGCCTATGCCCTGCTCGCCGCCGCGCGCGACCGCCGCGCTCCCCTCGACCTCGATCTGCCCGAGCGCAAGATCGAACTCGGCGAGGACGGCATGGTTCGCCGCGTGCACGTGCCCGAGCGCCTCGCTGCGCATCGCCTCATCGAAGAGTTCATGATCCAGGCCAATGTCGCGGCGGCCGAGACGCTCGAGCAGGCGCGCGCGCCTGTCGTCTATCGCGTGCATGACAAGCCGAGCACCGAGAAGCTCAAGTCGCTGCGCGAGCTGCTGGAGGGGCTAGATCTCTCCCTCCCGCCCGGCGATCACATCCGGCCGAAGCATTTCAATACCGTTCTCGCGCGGGCCAAGGACCAACCCTATGCCGAGTTCGTCAACGAGGTGATCCTGCGCTCGCAGGCTCAAGCCGTATATGACACGGCAAACCTCGGGCACTTCGGCCTGAACCTTCTGCGCTATGCCCACTTCACCTCGCCGATCCGCCGCTATGCCGACCTGCTCGTCCATCGCTCTCTCATCGCGGCACTGAAACTCGGCGTCGGCGGCATGGCGCCGGAGGAGAAGCCGGGCCTCAAAGCAACTGCCAAAGACATCTCGGAAGCCGAACGCCGCGCCATGATTGCCGAGCGCGAGACCATCGATCGCCTGATCAGCGCCTTCCTCGCCGACCGCGTGAATGCGGAGTTCTCGGGCCGCATATCCGGCGTCACGCGCTCGGGGCTCTTTGTGAAGCTGCGCGAGACAGGCGCCGATGGCTTCATTCCGGCATCGACGCTCGGCGGTGGCGAGTTCTGGCGTCATGCCGAAGAGGCGCACGCGCTCATCGGCGACCGCAGCGGACGCGGCTTCCGCCTTGGCGATGCAGTCGATGTGCGCCTCGTCGAGGCGATCCCCATGGCCGGCGCACTGCGCTTCGAGATGTTAACCGAGCCCGGCCCCATGCCGGGACATGCCGGTCGCGGCGGCGGCTCACACCGGCGCGGGCCCCGCATCGGCAACCGGCGCCATAGACGGCGCTGACAACGCTATAGATTTAGCCAATGCGCGTGCGCGCGTGCCGCACCCCGCCATGCAGTTTGCGCCATGGACCTAGGGCCGCTTAGCTACTATTTCGACGGTAGGCGATATGCTGACAATTCGGGCAGCGCTGCTGCCGCAGATCGCCAGAGGGGAAGCGCAACCGTGACCCACACGCATCATCATTCATCGAGCCCCCCTGCCGATCCGCTCGCACCGCGCGACACCGTCCAGGCCATGTGGCGCGGCACCATCGGCAAATGCCCCAACTGCGGCGAGGGGCATCTCTATCGCGCATATCTGAAGGTTGCAGATAAATGCGATCACTGCGGCGAGGAGCTGTATCACCAGCGTGCAGATGACGCGCCGGCGTACTTCACGATCTCGATTGTCGGACACATCATCGTCGCTGGTGCCCTGATCGTCGAGCGCGTCTTCCATCCCGCAACCTGGGTTCATATGGCGCTCTGGCTGCCACTGACGCTGTTCCTCTGCCTCACCATGCTGCCCGCGGTTAAGGGCGCGCTCATCGGCCTGCAGTGGTCAAAGCGTATGCACGGTTTCGGCGGCGCGGCCGATGAGCCCGAACCCGAGCCCGTAGCTGCCGCAGCCGATGCCGGAGCACGGCGTTGAGCGAGAACGAGTCCTTCAAGGCTCTCGTCGCCGAGCGTGCCGCTGCCAAAACGGCCGCGCCTGGTGCCAAGTCCGCGACGCCGACCCTCAAGCCGCGCGATGCCGCAACGCTGATCATCATCGACAGCGAAGGCGCGGCGCCCCGCATCCTGCTCGGCAAGCGCCGCGACGATCTCAAGTTCATGCCCGGCAAATACGTGTTTCCGGGCGGGCGCCTCGATGCCGACGACAAGATCATGACGGCGGCGCGCGAGCTGCGTCAGAGCGAAGCCGACAAGCTCATGCTCGACATGAAGGGCCACCCAAGCCCCGCCCGCGCGCGCGGCCTCGCCATGACGGCGGTGCGTGAGACCTTCGAGGAAGCCGGCATTATCATCGGCGGCGCCACCGCGGCATCACCTGCCGTGCTCAGCCCGCCCTTAGAGAACCCCTCGCTCGAGAGCCCCGCAGCCAAGACGTGGCGCCAGTTCCAGGCCCACGGTTTCATGCCCGATCTCGCGCCGCTCACGTTTCTCGCACGCGCCATCACGCCACCCGGCCGACCGCGCCGCTTCGATACGCGCTTCTTCTGCGTCAAAGCCTCGGACATCACCAAGAGCACGGACCACAATGACGGCGAGCTTTCGGGCCTCGTCTGGATGACGCTCGCCGAAGCCCGTGATCTTGATCTGCCGCCAATCACGCGCGTGATCCTCGAGGACCTCGCCGAGCGTATCGCCAAGCGCACGCTCGATGATGCGAGCGTACCTATTCCGTATTACTTCAATCGTCACGGCACCTTCCGCCGCGAGATGCTTCACCTCGCCGCGCCAAGCGCCTGACATCGCCCCACTTTTCGACACATTCTCGCCACGCGTTATGGTCAAACGAGCCATAACCTGCTGTTTACGCAGCATTTCGCAAATGATGAGTGCCCCCTAATTGCGACTTAGGGCCGCAGGAAATGTGGCCAAATTCAATCATCTGTTGAATCGAATTCACACGTCGTAGTTGACGCTGCACCCCTCCCCTGCTTGTCTTCGAGCGCCAGAGACGCGGGGGGAAGCAAATCCCGCGACTTGTCAGCCGGCGATGGGGGACCATCTGGCGGTCCGAGAGAGGGAGCACAGCACCGAAGTCCGATGGCAATGCGGTAGTCGCGTCTGAGCGGCTCAGCCTCGGGTTCCGGCGTTCATGCGCGTGCCAGCCTCCACCGAGGGACTGCGTCCTGCAGCCCAATCGCCCTTCAAATATCCGGAGGTCGCATGCGTATTCTGCGAGTTCTGCCGATCGCGATCGGCATGACCATGGCAGTGCTGACTGCAGCACCAGCTTCAGCAGATAGCGTTTATAGTTTCGGGGGCCAAAGCGAGTATCGCGACAGCATCTCGGTCAACTCCTACCGTCGTTCCAATCTCGGTGCGATGGACGCGCGTCCATCGCAGCGGGTCGAGCGCCAGGAGCGGCGCAGGAGCCGCACGGCGCGTCGTGTT